>NZ_JBIVGD010000004.1:0-2407 GCF_044748465.1 Paenarthrobacter sp. NPDC089988 | reverse complement strand
GGTTGTGTTGTTGTGATGGCGTGCCTTTTGAAGAATGAGCCTGCGAGTTAGTGTTACGTCGCGAGGTTAACCCGTGTGGGGTAGCCGTAGCGAAAGCGAGTCTGAACAGGGCGTGTTGAGTGGCGTGATCTAGACCCGAAGCGGAGTGATCTACCCATGGCCAGGTTGAAGCGACGGTAAGACGTCGTGGAGGACCGAACCCACTTCAGTTGAAAATGGAGGGGATGAGCTGTGGGTAGGGGTGAAAGGCCAATCAAACTCCGTGATAGCTGGTTCTCCCCGAAATGCATTTAGGTGCAGCGTTGCGTGTTTCTTGCCGGAGGTAGAGCTACTGGATGGCCGATGGGCCCTACAAGGTTACTGACGTCAGCCAAACTCCGAATGCCGGTAAGTGAGAGCGCAGCAGTGAGACTGTGGGGGATAAGCTTCATAGTCGAGAGGGAAACAGCCCAGACCACCAACTAAGGCCCCTAAGCGTGTGCTAAGTGGGAAAGGATGTGGAGTTGCTTAGACAACCAGGAGGTTGGCTTAGAAGCAGCCATCCTTGAAAGAGTGCGTAATAGCTCACTGGTCAAGTGATTCCGCGCCGACAATGTAGCGGGGCTCAAGTACACCGCCGAAGTTGTGGCATTCACACATTTGCCTAAGCCTTTGTGGTTCAGGGGTGTGGATGGGTAGGGGAGCGTCGTGTGGGCGGTGAAGTCGCGGTGGAAACCAGCGGTGGAGCCTACACGAGTGAGAATGCAGGCATGAGTAGCGAAAGACGGGTGAGAAACCCGTCCGCCGAATGATCAAGGGTTCCAGGGTCAAGCTAATCTGCCCTGGGTAAGTCGGGACCTAAGGCGAGGCCGACAGGCGTAGTCGATGGACAACGGGTTGATATTCCCGTACCGGCGAAAAACCGCCAATACTGAGCGGGGGATACTAACCACCCCCCACCTGACGCAAAGCTTCTTTCGAGAAGTGAGTGTTGTGGTGGTGGCTGGGACCTGATCCCGGGAGGTAAGCGTATTAACGGGTGTGACGCAGGAAGGTAGCCGGGCCGGGCGATGGTTGTCCCGGTCTAAGGATGTAGGGTCAGGGATAGGCAAATCCGTTCCTGTGTGCTTCGAGCACGTGCCTGAGATCTGATGGGACCCCCGTATGGGGGGATCCGGTGATCCTATGCTGCCGAGAAAAGCATCGACGCGAGGTTTTAGCTGCCCGTACCCCAAACCGACACAGGTGATCAGGTAGAGAATACCAAGGCGATCGAGAGAATTATGGTTAAGGAACTCGGCAAAATGCCCCCGTAACTTCGGGAGAAGGGGGGCCTGCCCCGTGATGGAGACTGGCTCTCCGTGAGCGGGTGTGGGCCGCAGAGACCAGGGGGAAGCGACTGTTTACTAAAAACACAGGTCCGTGCGAAGTCGCAAGACGATGTATACGGACTGACTCCTGCCCGGTGCTGGAAGGTTAAGAGGACCGGTTAGCCCCTTCGGGGGCGAAGCTGAGAATTTAAGCCCCAGTAAACGGCGGTGGTAACTATAACCATCCTAAGGTAGCGAAATTCCTTGTCGGGTAAGTTCCGACCTGCACGAATGGAGTAACGACTTCCCCGCTGTCTCAACCATAAACTCGGCGAAATTGCAGTACGAGTAAAGATGCTCGTTACGCGCAGCAGGACGGAAAGACCCCGAGACCTTTACTATAGTTTGGTATTGGTGTTCGGAGTGGCTTGTGTAGGATAGGTGGGAGACGTTGAAGCCCGGACGCCAGTTCGGGTGGAGTCATCGTTGAAATACCACTCTGGTCACTTTGGACATCTAACTTCGGCCCGTGATCCGGGTCAGGGACAGTGCCTGATGGGTAGTTTAACTGGGGCGGTTGCCTCCTAAAAAGTAACGGAGGCGCCCAAAGGTTCCCTCAGCCTGGTTGGCAATCAGGTGTCGAGTGTAAGTGCACAAGGGAGCTTGACTGTGAGAGAGACATCTCAAGCAGGGACGAAAGTCGGGACTAGTGATCCGGCGGTACATTGTGGAATGGCCGTCGCTCAACGGATAAAAGGTACCTCGGGGATAACAGGCTGATCTTGCCCAAGAGTCCATATCGACGGCATGGTTTGGCACCTCGATGTCGGCTCGTCGCATCCTGGGGCTGGAGTAGGTCCCAAGGGTTGGGCTGTTCGCCCATTAAAGCGGTACGCGAGCTGGGTTTAGAACGTCGTGAGACAGTTCGGTCCCTATCCGCTGCGCGCGCAGGAAATTTGAGAAGGGCTGTCCTTAGTACGAGAGGACCGGGACGGACGAACCTCTGGTGTGTCAGTTGTACTGCCAAGTGCACCGCTGATTAGCTACGTTCGGATGGGATAACCGCTGAAAGCATCTAAGCGGGAAGCTCGCTTCAAGATGAGATTTCCACACACAAT
>NZ_JBIVGD010000003.1:0-328476 GCF_044748465.1 Paenarthrobacter sp. NPDC089988 | reverse complement strand
CGGCCGGTACCAGTCCGGGTAGAGGTCACCAAGGAACAGCACTGTGACGGGTCACGCCCCGCAAAAGGGGCGGACAATCTTCTGATCAAGCTACCGAGGTGGGCCGGACAGGTGCCGGCCGGACCACCCCGATGGACTGACAGGTCTAGGGAAAGACACCATGAGGGTCAGTTGGGTGGCGAGTCACATCCATCTAGGCGGAACGGCCTGGCACCCATCCTGCCAGCCAGTCCCAGACCAGCCACTGTCAAGACTCACAGATGGGTGAGAAGGCCGTGCGGAAGGCGGCCAGGGCTGCGTCCCCGGCCTCGATGCCCTGCCCGCCGATCGCGCCCGCTTCCATCCCGATCACGCCCGTGTATCCGGCGTCGCGGAGTGCCTTGGCAATGGCCGGATAGTTGATCTCCCCGGTTCCGGGTTCGAACCGGCCGGGAACATCTGCCACTTGGATTTCGCCGGTGAACGGCTGGGATGCCCGGACAAGCTCGATCAGGTTCCCCTCGCCGATCTGTGCGTGGTAGAGATCCAGCATCATTTTGACGTTGGGGTGGTTCACTGCCTGGACCAGCGCCAAAGTGTCTTTGGCCCTGGCCAGCGGGATGCCGGGATGGTCGAGGATGGTGTTGAGGTTCTCCAGGGCGAACGTGATCCCATGTTGTGCGCCCAGCTCACCGAGTTTCTCCAAGGTTCGGAGTCCGGTCAGCCACATCTCTCCCGTGGAGCGGTGGGTTGGTCGGACGGCCCGGCCGCCCTCGCCCAATTCCGCGGGGTGCACCACCATCCGTTCCACACCCAATTCCAGCGCCGTTGGAATCAGCTTCTCCGCGGAGGCCAAGACCTCGTGGGCGTTGGTGGGGTCGATGACACTCCCGCCAAAGTAGCCGCTCATTGAGGAGAACCGGGCGCCCGTGCCAGCGAGGGCCGGAATGTCCTGGCCCCGGGTGTCCCACAGTTCCACTTCGAAGCCCTGGTCATGGATCCGCCGAACGCGATCAATGAGCGGCAGTTCCCCGTAAACCATCTCGGCGCAGACGGCCAGGCGGAAGCTCATGCGCGTGCTCCCTGAACTTCCAGGGCAGGCTCAGCGGCCCGGACATCGGCGATCTTCGAAATTTCCACGGGCAGCCCGGTCTCCGAGGACCGGAACGCAGCGAGTGCCACGGCCAAGGCGTTGCGCGCATCCACCCCACCCGGCGCCACGACGGTGGGCGAGGCTGCCGTCGTCGTACGTTCTCCGGCGTAGCCGCGGCGCGCGGCGACGTCGTCCGCGAAGTGCGCGAGCTCGTCCGTGTAGGCATCGTGGAAGAGGTGGATGTTCAGCCGGCTGGTGTCCGAGGCGATGCCGGCGGCGGTATAGCTGGTGGCGTTCGTGGCTTGTGGCGTGCCGGCCGTGACCATGCCTGCGGAGCCGAACACCTCGCCGCGGACGTCGTAGCCGTAGAGCGCGTTGAAGTTCGCTTCCGCCACCGCGATGGCGCCGTTGCTGTACGTGACGGTCACGACGGCGGTGTCCAGCAGGCCGCCCGCCTTCGCCTCGGGTGCCACCAGGGCATCGGCGACGGTGTGGACCCTGACCGGAACGGCGCCCGGGTTCAACCAGTTCAGTGTGTCGAAGTCGTGGATGAGGGTTTCCAGGAAGATGGTGCCGGGCGCGATCCGTTCGGGGTTGCTGAGGCCTGCTTCCGTGCCGGGATCGCGGGTAAGGGAGCGGAGCAGTTGTGGAACGCCCACCGCGCCGTCGTCGATCAGCTTCCGGGCTGCCGCGAAGTCGCTTGAGTAGCGGCGGTTAAAGCCAAAGCGAAGTACGACGCCGGCACTCGCCGCTGCGTCGATGGCTGCGTCTAGTTCCTCGATGGTCCGTCCACCAGGCTTTTCGCAGAAGACATCCTTGCCGGCGCGGGCTGCTGCTGCGATCAGTTCGGAATGGAAGCGCAGGGGTGAGGCGACCAGGACGGCGTCCACGTCCGGATCGGCCAGGACATCCGCTACGTCCGTGCTGATCTTGGTGACGCCCAGCTTCGTGGCGAGTTCCTGGACAGCCGGAAGGACGGGGTCGGCAATGGCCTCCAGCCGGGCATTCGGGATGCGCCGTGCAATGGACTCGGCATGGAACTTGCCGATCCACCCGGCGCCGATCAAGGCGATGCGAACGGGCCGGTCTTGCGCGACCGGGTGCTGGAGGTACGTCATTGATGGCTCCTTGTGCATGGCGACTAGATCGTTCTAGTTTCGACAATACTGGCATGCTTTTGGTGAGGCGTCTAGATCGATCTAGTTTCGCGTGTGCTCATGATGTCGCTCCTGCGGCCAAGGCAAACGCGCGCACCTAGGCCCGCAGCCGCCGTCGGAATTCCCTGGGTGTCTGGCCCGTATCGCGGAGGAAGTGCCGGTTGAAGTTGGAGAGATTGGTGAAGCCAACCTCGTAGCAGATATCCGATACTGCTTTGTCAGTCCGCTCAAGGAGCCGGCGGGCGTGGGCGAGCCGCAGCTTCCTGACGAGGTCGCTGAAGTTCTGCCCGGTGGCCCGCTTGAAGTACTTGGAGAAGGCTGGCTCGCCCATTCCCACCAAGGCAGCGGCTTCGCCCATGGAGAGGGGGCCGGCATGATGCGCGAAAACGTATTCGAGGACGATGTCCACCACCGCGGCGGCCTTCACGTCGAGTTGCGGTTGGAACCATTCCGACGCGAGATAGCGCCGTTCACCCGCAGGAGCCGTACCGAGGATCCCAAACAGGCCCACCAGGTGCTGCAGACGTTGCAGGCCCGTGGATGCTCCCATCGCCTCGATGGCCCGGGCGGCATCAACAGCCGCAGTTCCCAGGAATTCGATCCCGCGGGCCGACTCTTCCAGCAGCGGCTTGATCTGCGCCAATTCAGGCACCACGAGTGACGCCTGATCAACCCACGCGCCCTCGAACTGGATCACGGCGTCGCGGTTCACCAGGACCTCGCCGGCCTTCAGATCGCTCACCCAGTCGTGGGGGAGGCCGGGGCCAACCAGCACCACATTGCCGGGCTCGAACGTGCCCACGTAGTCGCCCACGATGAACTTGCCGGGACCCTTCCTGGTCAGGTGGATCTCGTACTCGGGATGGTAGTTCCAGCGCGCCAACGGGCCCGGGTAATCGTGCTGGTGCCAGCGCACGGAGTGGTGGGGATCGGCGGGCACCACTTCGCGCACAGCCTGCCGTCCTACCAATCGGCTGGCGAGCAGTGCAGGCATCCGAGCGGACACGGCAATCCTTCCGACTTGTGGCAAATAAGTATCAGTATGGCGTACTTCCGGCGCTAGTCGTCCCCGCCCCGGCTGCCTAGCCTTGAGGAAAATCCAACCCGCCAAAGGAACTCCGAAATGACAATCCCAAGTGCACTGACGCCCTTGCTGAAACACCCCCAAATGCCTGCCACCATGCGTGCCGCGGTCCTGCAGCGGCAAGGAGTGATGAGCCAGGCGACACTCCCCGTTCCGCAGCTGCAGCCGGACCAAGTCCTGGTCCAGGTGGCCGCTGTGGGCGTCTGCGGCAGCGACGTCCACTATTACGAGCACGGCCGGATCGGTGATTTCGTGGTGGAGCATCCGCTGATCCTCGGCCACGAATTGTCGGGGCGGATTGCCGCCGTCGGGACCGCTGTGGATCCCGCCCGCATCGGCGAGAGGGTCGCCGTCGAGCCTCAACGGCCGTGCCGGAGCTGCACGCAGTGCAAGGCCGGCCGGTACAACCTGTGCCCCGACATGGAGTTCTACGCCACCCCACCGGTTGACGGTGCTTTCGCCGAGTACGTCGCCATCCAAAGCGACTTCGCGTACGCCATCCCGGACTCGGTGAGCGATGAAGCCGCGGCCCTGATCGAGCCGCTGTCCGTGGGGTTGTGGGCCTGCCAGCGCGCGGAGGTCAAACCGGGAAGCAGGGTCCTCATTGCCGGTGCCGGACCGATCGGCATTATCGCGGCGCAGGCGGCCCGGGCATTCGGGGCCACCGAAATCCACATCACGGACATCGCGTTGGACCGTCTGGCCTTCGCCTTGGAGCATGGTGCCACCCACGCGCTCAACGCGCTGACGGACAGCGTGGAAGGGCTCGACGTCGATGCCTTCATTGACGCTTCCGGCGCACCGGCCGCGGTCCGTTCCGGGATCAAGGCGGTGGGGCCTGCGGGCCGCGTCATCCTGGTGGGCCTTGGCGCCGATGACGTGGAACTCCCCGTATCGCATTTCCAGAACCGGGAGATCTGGCTGTCCGGCGTGTTCCGTTACACCAACACGTGGCCCCTGGCGATCCAGCTCCTCGCTGACGGCAAGGTGGACCTGGACATCCTTGTTACCGGGAAATTCGGTCTCGATGAGGCCGAGGAGGCATTGCGCGCAGGCAAGGAAGCGGGCCAGCTCAAGGCCGTGGTTTACCCGGGCCGCTGACCGGAATCCGCCTCCTAAAACTTTTTTTGAAACCACCCGTCACGTTTCAGGAGGGGTCTGCACATATCCAGTGCCTATGTCGTTGCATCGCAATCTGTGTTGTCGCCCTTTTCGACGCAGTTCCGCGGGCAACGTTGCGTTAGCAGTGATGGATGTGGCGGGTTCTGGGGCCCGCCCGGGGCGCCGTCACTGCGGATAACCGGGCTAAGTGCGGTCGGTCGTCTGAGTCGCGACCGGCCGCACGTCTTAAGGTCCGCGCGGGGCTGTCTTGGATCGTTCTATAGACTGGCTCCGGCGGAGGAGGGACATGGCAGGCAAACGCCCCACATTGATGGACGTCGCTGAAGCGGCCGGGGTTTCCCGCGCGCTCGTGTCCATCGTGATGCGCGACGCTCCCGGTGCGTCCGAGGCCACCCGGCTCAAAGTCCAGGAAGCCGCCCGGCAGCTCGGATACCGCCCGGATAGCCGTGCCAGACTCCTTCGCAGCAGCCGGACCAGGCTCCTGGGCATCAGCTTCTCCACGGCGCACGCTTTCCATGCCGAAATCGTGGACGCGGCCTACGCCGGCGCCACTGAGCGCGGTTATGACATCGCCCTCAGCGCAGTGGCCAACGGCCGCCCCGAACAGCGGGCCGTCGAATCACTCCTGGACCTCGGTTGCGAGGCCCTGATCCTGATCTCGCCCATGCTCGGAGAGCCCGAACTGGCGGGCTATGCCGCGCGGGTGCCCGTGGTCAGCCTCCTCCGGGACGATGTTGGCGAGGCCTTGGATTCCGTCAGCAGCGACGATTTCGAGGGAATCCGCATCGCGATCGAACACCTCACCTCGCTGGGACACGAACGGATTGTGCACGTCGACGGCGGCGGCACCGTTTCCGGTCCACAGCGCCGCGAGGCCTTCAGCGCAGAAATGCTCAGGCGGGGCCTGGAACCCCGGATCGTGTCCGGGGGACCAACGGAAGAGGACGGCCTGCGCGCCGGGCATGAGCTCCACGCGGACCCGCCCACGGCCATCATCGCCTTCAACGACCGCTGCGCACTAGGCGTCCTGGAAAGCCTCAGGGCCGTGGGACTCCGCGTCCCGGAGGACGTCTCGGTCCTCGGCTACGACGACAGCCAATTCGCGCGCCTAAGCTACGTCCGGTTGTCCTCGATCAGCCAGGACGCACCGCTCTTGGCGCGTGCCGCCGTCGAACGCGCCATTGACCGCCTGGAAAGCCCGACGCCGGCCGCGCACCAGGTACGGACCCCGCACCTGGTGGTTCGGAGCACCACCGGCCCAGCTCGACCGTAGGCGCGCCCGCGGAGTCCGGGCGCGCCCGTTTCCGCCGATCGCCCCCTTTCTTACGGGTGCGATAGGAGTTCCGTGTGGGTGCGCAGGGCGGGTGCGTGGAGCGGTAGAGGGTGCGATGGGTGAGCCGTGTGGTGCGCAGGGCGGGTGTGGGTGCATGGGGTGTGTGCTGTGTGGGCGCGCAGGGCGGGTGCGGGAGCATGGGGTGTGTGCTGTGGGGGCGCACCCGTTTCCGCCGATCGCCCCCATTCTTACGGGTACGTGGAGCGGTAGAGGGTGCGATGGGTGAGCCGTGTGGTGCGCAGGGCGGGTGCGGGTGCATGGGCGGGTAATCGTGCCTGGGGGTGTGCTGTGTGGTGCGCGCCCGTTTGCGCCGTTCGCACCCTTTCTTACGGGTGCGTGGAGCGGTAGAGGGTGCGATGGGTGAGCCGTGTGGTGCGCAGGGGGTGTGCTGTGTGGGGGCGCGCCCGTTTCCGCCGATCGCCCCCTTTCTTACGGGTGCGTGGAGCGGCTGCGGGTGCGCTAGGAGTTCCGTGTGGGTGCGCAGGGCGGCTGCGGGTGCGTAGGGCGGGTAATCGTGCGTGGGGTGTGTGCTGTGTGGTGCGCACCCGTTTCCGCCGATCGCACCCTTTCTTACGGGTGCGTGGAGCGGCTGCGGGTGCGCTAGGAGTTCCGTGTGGGTGCGCAGGGCGGGTGTGGGTGCCTGGGGGGTGTGATGTGTGGTGCGCATCCGTTTGCGCCGTTCGCACCCTTTCTTACGGGTGCGTAGGGCGATTATGGGTGCGATAGGAGTTCCGTGTGGGTGCGTAGGGCGGCTGCGGGTGCGTAGGGCGGCTGCGGGTGCGGTGGGTGTGCTGTGTGGTGCGCGCCCGTTTCCGCTGATCGCCCCCATTCTTACGGGTGCGTAGAGCGGTTATGGGTGCGATAGGTGTGCCGTGTGGGTGCGCAGGGCGGGTGCGGGTGCATGGGGCGGGTAATCGTGCGTGTGGTGTGTGCCGGAGTGTGGGGGTGCAGGGGCAGGAAGCGCCCCTACACAGCGTCCGGCTGGCTGCCAGGAGATGAGGCCGAAACCGTGTCCGAGGTCAGCGGATGGGCGATCTCGTCGGTGCCCATGTGCGCCGCGAAGAGCGCGATGAACGCCATGATCGGGCAAACCAAGCCGCCCACGAAGAAGATCAGCCAGATCGGCACCACCTCGGCAACCGGACCGGCCAAGGCCATGGACACGGGCATCAAAGCCAGCGAGACGAAGAAATCGAGGCTGGATATCCGGCCCAGCAGATGCGGAGGCACACGCCGTTGCAGCAGGGTTCCCCAGATAACCACGCCTATTCCCTCGGTCACGCCGAACACCACCATCGCCGCGCCCAACCACCAGAACTCGGTGATAAAGCCGATCGCAGCAACGGGAAGGCTTCCCAGTCCCCACGTCACCACCATCACCGTGAGGTAGCGCCGTGGCAAGGGGAAGGACGCCGTGGTCAGCGAAGCGACAGCGCTGCCGACGCCCATGATGGCCAGCAGGAATCCGAACATCCTTGAGTCGCCACCCAACTGGTCCCGGACCACGAACGGCAACAGCACCTCGATGGGACCGATCAGGAACAGCACGGACAGGCACGCCCAAATGAGTGTCCAGAGCAACCACGGGGTTCGCAGCGTGTAGGTGAACCCCTCCTTGAGATCGAAGAAGAAGGACGACTTGGTGGGGCCCTCAGCCAGCGCCATCCCCTCAGCCGGAGCCACTTCGCGGGCGTCCAAGGTTTGCCTGCCCAGGAAATTAAGGATGCCGAAGGCCAGGAAGTGGCACACGGCAACCCCGGCCACGGCAAACGCCGGCGACAAAGACGCCACAATAATGCCGGCCAGGGCAGGACCAGCGGCCTGCTGAAGGATAGGCCGGACGGTCCCTTCCATCCCGTTCGCGGCCAAAAGGTCCTCGGCGGGCAGTATTCGGGGCAGGATGGCCGAGTAGGCAGGAAAGAAGAACGCCTGACCAACGCCCAGCACGAAGGCTCCCAAAGCCAGGTGCCACAACTGCAGGACGTTGAGCATGGCCAGCAGGGAGACCGTGGCGATGACGGCGAGGTTGGCACCCTCAACCGCGATGATCAGCAGGCGCTGCGGAAAACGGTCGGCCGCGATCCCGCCCACCAGGACGAATGCCACCAGGCCGATGCTCGCTGCCGTTGCCACCAAGGACAGTTCCAGCGGACCCCCACCAAGGTGGATCACCTCGTAGACCATGGCGACGGCCCACATGCCGGAGCCGAAAATCGAGATGGACAACGCGGAAATCAGCACACGGAATTCCCGGTGCGCGAAAGGACGCAGCGCCCTCAGAGCCACCATCACTCCAGCCTAGACCTGGGAAAGCCGGCGGGGGAGGGGCGCCCGCGCGGGTACCGGAGGAGCGTCAGTTATGAAGCGCCCGACGGCGGGGCGTCGCCGTCGTCAATATCCGGACCTTCGGCGGGATCCTGGCTGTGGAGGCCGACGTCGTGCGCCACCCAACCGTCCGTCTCGCCTTCGGCCGGGGCGTCGGTGTGGTGCCTGATGACGTGCTCTGGCTTGTCGGTTGCGCTCATTACGGATACTCCCTGTCCGTGGGTGGACTTGCTTCCGTGAATGCCCCCAGTCTACGCCGGGGCTCTATCTTGTGGCATAGGCTGTGATCATGCCGAAGCGACCCAACCCGGCGGTACGAATCGCCCAGGAAACAGCCCACAACGCAGTGTTCGACGCCCAAGGCAACACCAAACCAGGCGTCCACAACGTGCTGCTGAAAGCCGTCGAAGTACAGCGCCCGCTGGTCCTCGCGAACCTGAGGAGGATGCAGCGCAGGCACCCCAACGCGACGCCAGATCAGCTGGCCGCCAAGCTGGAACGCGACTACCTGACCGCAGTGGCAGGTGGGGGAGCCGGGGTAGGTGCCATCGCCGTCGTGCCTGGCCTGGGAACCGCAGCGTCGCTGGGTCTCTCCGCCCTGGCCACCGTTGGATTCCTGGAGACCACCGCACTGTACGCGTCATCGCTTGCCGAACTGCACGGCATCCGGCTCACCGACCCCGAACGCGCGCGCACCATGGTCATGGCCATCATGCTCGGCGAGGAAGGGACCTCGTTGCTGGGTGCGCTGAGCGGCCAATCGCTGGGCCGCGGCAAAGGTGTGACCCACGCGTGGGGGCGGACGCTGACAAAGAAGATTCCGGGCAGTGGATTCGGTGTCATCCGGGACGCGATCCAACGGGCATTCCTGAAGAACCTTGTGAAGAAGCAGGGCTCGGCGTTCCTGGGCCGGGCGCTGCCCTTCGGGGTTGGCGCCGTGGTGGGCGGGGCCGGCAACCTCATGATGGGCCGGGCAGTCATCGCCACCGCCAAGGAAGCTTTCGGCGCCCTGCCCGCAACCGTTCCCGGTGAGTTGCTGCCGACCAATACGAAAAACCCCATTCTGGAAGGCGGTACCAGTGGACCTCAACGCTGACCTCGGAGAGTCGTTCGGCTCGTGGACCATGGGCGACGACGCATCGATGTTCCGCATCGTCAGCAGCGCCAACGTAGCCTGCGGATTCCACGCCGGAGACCCGCTAACCATGCTGGACAGTTGCCGGGCCGCGTTCGACCTCGATGTCCGGGTGGGCGCACACGTCGGTTACCGGGACCTTGCCGGCTTCGGCAGGCGCTCGCTGGACATGAGCTTCGATGAACTTTTCGGCGACGTCCTCTACCAACTCGGTGCGTTGGATGGAGTGGCCCACGCCGTCGGTGCCTCCGTGGACTACGTGAAGCCGCACGGTGCCCTTTACAACCGGATCGTCCACGATCCGGAGCAGGCGGAAGCCGTGGTTGCCGCTGTCCACGCTTATGATCCCGGGCTCCCGGTGCTCGGCTTGCCGGACTCCGCTTGGCTGAACCTCGCCGAGGAATCCGGGCACCCCGTGTTCCGCGAGGCCTTTGTGGACCGGGCCTACCTTGCTGACGGGACGCTCGTGCCGCGCTCGCAGGAAGGCGCCGTCTTGCACGATCCCGCCGAGGTAGTGGCCCAAGCCGTGCGGATCGCAACCCGCGGCGAAGTGGTGGCACAGGACGGAACCGTGGTCTCCGTGAAGGCCGATTCCCTCTGCATCCACGGCGATACGCCCGGCGCCGTCGAGATGGCGGCAGCCGTCCGCAACGGCCTCGAAAAGGCGGGTGTGGAGATCCAGGCGTTCGCCTAGTCTGGTGTTCGGACTGCAGCCAAAGGAGGCCCGATGAGTGCCATAGTGATGGATCCCGGCGCGTTGACCCTCGTAGTGCCGCCGGACAGGGCCCTGGACCGCGCATCCCCCGCTTTGGCCAACGCCTTGCTGGGAAACCACGATTCGGCCCCTTGCCTTGAAGCGTTGGTGGGCGGCCTCCGGCTGAGGTTCGTGACGGGAACCGCTATTGCCGTGACGGGCGCCGAAGGCCTGGTCAGGCTCAACGGTTCCGAGCTCACCATGAACAAAACCGTGCGGGTGGCTCCAGGGGCCGTGCTGGAATTCGGACGTGCACTGTTCGGGATCCGTTACTACCTTGCCGTGCAGGGCGGGATCGAGCCCCAGCCCGATGCCCTCCATACCGGCCGCACCCTTGCGTTCGGCAGGCCCCACGGACACGGCTTCCCCTCCGTGAACCAGCCCGCCCGGCGTGCCCTGGATGCGGAACGGCCCGTGGTGGCCAGGGTTTCGCCCGGACCGGACGCGCAAACGTACGACGCCGGCACGTGGCTTCGCTTGACTACGGAACCGTGGACTCTCTCGCCGGAGTCGGACCGCGTAGGCGCCCGGCTGGCCGGACGGCCGCTGACCCTCGACGGGTCTCCGGCACCCGGCACCCAACCCCTGGTGGCCGGCTCGGTCCTGCTGCCGCCGTCGGGCCTTCCTGTCATCGCCCTGGCGGACCATCCGGCAACGAGCGAATCGCCGGTGATCGCCGTGGTGCGGGACGAGGACCTGGATTCCCTGGGGCAGGCCCGGCCCGGGCAGATGGTGCATCTGCTGGGGTGAGAATGGCGGCCCCGGATTTTCTCAAGATTGGGCTTTGGTGAGAAAATCCGCAGGACCTACCCGAAAATCAAATGCGCCACCGTGAAGATCAAGAGTCCGGCCAGGGCGCCCACCACGGTGCCGTTGATCCGGATGTATTGGAGGTCCTTGCCCACTTGCAGCTCGATCTTCTGCGACGTTTCCTCGGCGTCCCAGCGGGCAACCGTGTCCGAGATGACGCCCGCAATGTCCGAGCGGTAGGTGTTCACGAGGTATCCGGCAGCATCTCCGATCCAGGCGTTGACCTTCCCCGCCAGTTCGGCGTCGTTGACCAGCCGGGTGCCGAAATCGCGCACGGCGCTCTTGAACCGTTGGCTCAGTTCGCTGTTGGGATCGTCGACGGCGGTCAGCAGTGCATTCTTGACGGTTCCCCACGTGCGGGAGGCCAGTTCGCGGACCTCGGGATCGCCCAGGATCTGGGCCTTGATGGCCTCGGCCCGCTCGATCATGGCGGGGTCGTGCTGCAGGTCCTGGGCGAGGTCGGTCAGGTACGTGTCAATGGATTGGCGGACCTGGTGGTTGGGGTCGTTCTGGACTGCGCGGACGAACTTCAGGAGCTCCACGTACACCTTGTCACCCACCAGCCCGTCCACGAACGTGGGCACCCACACCGGCGAGCGGTCCGAGACGAGCCGGTTGACCGTGTTGTGGTTGGCATCCACCCAGTCCGCGGCCCGGTCCACCAGCAGGTCCACGAGCTTGTGGTGGTGCCCGTCGGCGAAGATCCGCTCAGCCATGCGTCCCACGGGCGGGCCCCAGGGAGGGGTGAGCAGATGCTTGCGGACCAGCCCCTCGATCACTGCCTGGACGTCGTCGTCATTAAGGACGGTGAACGCGCCGCGGATGAGGGCGCCCCCTTCCTTGGCCACGCGCTCCGGGCCACCGGGGCTGGACAACCAGGTGCCGGCCTTCCGCGCGATGTCGATGCTGGCGAGCTTGTCCTGCACCACTTCCTGCGAGAGGAAGTTGCTCTCCACGAAATCGCTGAGGGATTCACCGATCTGGTCCTTACGGCGGGGAATGATGGCGGTGTGGGGGATCTTGAGACCCATGGGGTACCTGAACAGCGCCGTGACCGCGAACCAGTCGGCCAACGCACCCACCATGCCGCCCTCGGCCGCGGCCCGGACGTACTCGAGCCACGGGTACTGCTTCTGCAGCGCAAACGCGAACAGGAAGATCACGGCCATGACCAGCAGCAGGGACAACGCCAGCTGTTTCATGCGGCGCAGCGCGGCCGCCTTCTCCAGGTCACCATCGGAAAGACCGACGACGGCGGAACGCGCTTTGGGGGTACCCGTACCTGTTGTGGGGGCTGGTTGGGGCGGGTTGGTGACGTCTTCGGCTGGGATTTGTTCAGAGTTCACCTGCATTAGCCCAGACTAGCGCTGTGCGTGCAGGCGCGTGGGCTACCGTGGCTGCATGACCAGTGAATCCTTCGACTCCCCGCGCCCAAAGGTCTACGCGCACCGCGGTGCCAGTGCTGCCTTCGCCGAGCACACTCGTGCCGCATACCTGAAGGCCATCGCCGATGGCGCCGACGGGGTGGAGTGCGATGTCCACCTCACCCGTGACCAGCACGTGGTGTTGCTGCACGATGCCAATCTGGACCGCACCTCGAACGGCACCGGCCCTGTGGCGGACAAGACCCTGGAAGAACTGCGTGCGCTGGACTTCTCGTCATGGAAGGGTGCCCGGATTCCCGAGGCCTACGGTGGGATCGCGGACCAGTTCCTCACGTTGCCCGAACTCCTGGATATCCTTCGCGGAGCCGACCGTGGGATCGGCCTGGCCATTGAGCTCAAGCACCCCAGCCCCTACCAGCTGAAGCTTGAGGAGCGGGTGCTGGATCTGCTGGTCGCCGAGGGCTGGACGCCGGCGGATTCGCGCGTGGACAACATCCAGGTTTCCTTCATGAGTTTCGACACGGATTCCGTGCAGCGCCTGCTGGAAGAGGTACCTGCTGAGCACGTTTGCCAGTTGGTGGACAACTTCACGGTCCGGGAACTGCGCGACGGGCTGGGACTGGGACCCATCACGGCCGGCGCCGTCGCCAACGTCATGAAGGCAGCCCAGCAGGAAGCCGAGCGGGTCCTGGACGAGGGCGAGGCCGGCATCGCAGGTCCGGGCATCGACTATGTGCGGGAACATGCCCGGAACGTGCAGCGCTGGTTGGATGCCGGGCGCATTTTCCGGGTGTGGACAGTGGACTCCGAAAAGGACGTTGCCCTCTGCCAGGGCTTGGGCATCCACGAGATCACCACCAACCGGCCCGCACAGGTCCTGGCACAGTTGAGCGTGCCCAGCAGATAGACGAAACTTTGGCGGGTGTCGCGGCCGTTGTGATTGAGTGGTCTCATGTCACTTCGCTGGTCACCCAAGGCAACACATACCCTCTCAGCCATAGCTTTGAGCGCCCTACTGATGGCCAGCGCCATGAAGCACTTCCGGACACCCTCGTTTTACAACCCCGTTGTGCCGGAATACTTGTGCCGGAATGACGAGCCGGGTGGTGCTCCGAACGGTCCCTTGGCAGTTATGTCCCGCGAGGAATGGATCGCCTCCTCCGGGTTGCTGGAGGTGACCGCCGCCGTCGGCCTGTTGATTCCCGCTACCCGCAAGGCTGCCGCCGACGGTACCACCGCGATGTTCGCAGCATTCCTGGCCGGGCATATTGATGCGCTGCGACGCGCCTATGGTCCGTACGGTTCACAGAAGGAGCGACGGATCCATACCCTGCGCCTGCCGTTGCAGATTCCCCTGATCCTGTGGTCATGGAGTTTGCGGAAGTGAAGCTCAAGGATTCACCAGCCTTCAAGATCGCTCTTTCACTGAGCATTGCGACGGGCCTGTACGGAGTTTCCTTCGGAGCCTTGTCCGTGGCTTCCGGTTTCGATTTCTGGCAGACCATGGTGCTGAGCCTGCTGTTGTTCAGTGGTGGCTCGCAGTTCGCGTTCATTGGCGTAGTGGCAGGCGGCGGCTCCGGCGTGGCAGCGATGACGGCCAGCGCCCTCCTCGGCCTCAGGAACGGCATATACGGCATGCAGATCAACGCGATGCTGCGTCCTGGTGGGTGGAAGCGCTACGTCTCGGCGCACATCACCATTGACGAGTCCACGGCCACGGCGTCCGGCCAATCGGACGTGGACGAGCAGCGCAGGGGATTTTGGACCGCAGGCATTGGAATATTCGTCTTGTGGAATATCTTCACGGCGATCGGAGCACTTGCAGGTGATGCCATGGGCGACCCGAAGCAGTGGGGCCTCGATGGAGCCGCGGTTGCCGCTTTCCTCGCACTTCTGTGGCCGCGCTTGAAGGGCCGGGAACCATGGGCTATTGCTGCAGCGTGCGCACTTGCCACCATCCTGGCAGTCCCGTTTGTCCCCTCCGGCGTTCCCATCCTGGTGGCGGCGCTGGTGGCCGGGGTGATCGGCTGGTTCAGCCACGCCCGCATGGATGAGGGCCTGGAACCGGACATTGATCCGTACCCGGAAAGCAAGGGCCTGGACAGCCGGGCGCGGCAGGAAGGCGGCGTGGAATGAATCTTTGGCTGTGGATCGCCATCGCGTGTGCGCTGGCCTACTTGACAAAGCTGGTGGGCTACTTTGTCCCCGCAAAGCTGTTGAAGAGCCCACGGATCATGCACATCGCGGGAACCATGACCATTGGCCTGCTGGCGTCGCTGACCGTGGTCAATGCCGTCGCTTCAGGGCAGGGTTTGGTGCTCGACGCCCGCATGGGCGCCCTGGTTGCTGCCGCCGTCGCGCTTTTGCTCCGGGCGCCGTTCCTGGTGGTGGTGATCTCCGGGGCAGCCGCGGCGGCCCTGCTGCGGCTGATCGGCTGGGGCTAGACGGCTTGGCTGAAGGAAACGCCCGGAATGTCCGATTGTTCCGGCAGTGGGCGCGAAGGGCGCTCGGTGCGGATGGCGTCTTCAACCAGGGCCAGAGGACGCTTCCACGCTTCAGAACCGGGTTCCATGGTGTCCACTGAACCGATGAGCATTGCCACGAGCCGCACCATGTCTTCGATAGTGATGTCACGGCGCAGGGAGCCCTGTCCCTGTCCGCGTTCCAGCAGCGTGGCCATGGTGTCGATGAGGCTTCGGGTGATGCCCACCAGGAGTCCGCGGCGGCCGGCGACGGCGCTCAGCAGGTTGGCTTCATCGCTCGCCACGCGCATCACGGCGTCGATGAGTTTCATGAGCCCTTCGGCGGCGTCCATGCCGTCCAGGGCCTCCTGGGCTACCGGATCCGCGTGCTGGCGAAGCTCGCGGGACAGGGCGGAAAGCACCAGTTGTTCTTTGTCGGAGAAGTTACGGAAAAGCGTTGCGGGACCTACCCCGGCCGTCGCGGCAATGGTCTGCAAGGGCACTTCGGGGCCGTGTTCACGGAAACACTGACGTGCCGCGGTGATGATCTTGTCCACATTGCGTGCAGCGTCGGCCCTGAGGGGCTTGCGTTCGGAGGGCAGTTCCATGCAGCCCAGACTAGCAATGGAGCGCTGATCCCCAGTGGTTACGCGGGAGTAGGCCGTTATATGACAAACCGGTACGTGAAACACTGGTTTTCATGTTGCTTGCATTCTCAGTAGCCCCTTCGGGCCAGCCCGCTTCCGCTCCCAACGACTCACCCAACGCAGACGCCTCGGTGCACGACGCCGTCGCGGCCGCGGTGAAGATTGTCAGGGAGTCCGGACTTCCCAACCAGACAGACTCCATGTTCACCACCATCGAGGGTGAATGGGACGAAGTTTTCGATGTCGTCAAACGCGCCACCGAGGCGGTTGGGCGCTATGGCAGCCGGGTATCCCTGGTGATCAAGGCAGATATCCGTCCGGGCTACTCGGGTGAACTGGCCGGCAAGGTGGAACGGCTCGAGGGCGCGCTCAAGAACCAGGCGTAGTTCCTTCCGCACGGCAGCGCCGGGTGCAAGACTGGGGCGCATGATTGAACACGTGACCGAGCCCGGTTGGGTTGAGGTGGAGCGTTACTTGACTGACGTCGTCGTGCGTCCGGACCCTGCCCACGAACGGGCGTTGACGTCCGCCGTCGAGGCGGGCATGCCGGCCATCGAAGTCGCTCCCAATGCGGGGAAGCTGCTGAAGATGCTGGTCCAGGTGTCCGGCGCGCGCCGGGTCCTTGAGATCGGTACGCTGGCCGGCTTCAGCAGTATGTGGATGGCCCAGGGACTGCCCGACGACGGCCGCCTGGTCACGTGCGAATACCTCCAGAAGCATGCCGACGTGGCCCGCGCCAACCTCGACGCCGCCGGGGTGGGCCACAAGGTGGACATCCGGGTGGGGGCTGCCCTGGACACGCTGCCCACCTTGGCGGCCGAAGAACCGTTCGACTTCGTTTTCATCGATGCCGACAAGGAAAACGATTCGAACTACCTCGATTGGGCCATCCGGCTGGGACATCCCGGCACGGTGATCGTGATCGACAACGTCATTTGGGACGGCTCCATCCTGGAACCTGAACGCGACGAAGTGAATGCGCCTGGCATCATCCGGGCGTTGGACATGCTGGGCCAGGATCCCCGGCTGGACTCCACCGCCATCCAGACGGTGGGCAGCAAGGGCTGGGACGGCTTCGCGATATCGCGGGTGCGCTGATGGATTTCAGCCTCCGCGCTGCAGTGGTTGATGACGCCGAGGCAATGGCGATCATGCACGTCCAGGCCTGGCGGGAGAGCTACGGCCACTTGCTGCCGCCGGAGTTCTTCGCCAAGCAGGAAGCTGCCCTGCCGGACAGGATTATGCGGTACCGGGAATATATTGCCGCAGGCCACCGGAGGATGCTCGCCCACGGGCCTGACGGGGAACTCGTGGGCATCGCTGCGTCGGGGCCGGGCAGGGACGAGGACAGCCCCTGCGAGGTGGAACTGTTCATGCTGTACACCCTGCAGTACGTCCATGGCCGCGGCGTGGGCCAGGCGCTGGTGGATGCCCTGCTCGGCAACGGGCCTGCATACTTGTGGGTCCTTGACGATAATCCGCGGGCCCAGGGCTTCTACCGGCGCAACGGCTTTGTGCCCGACGGAAGGCGGCAACTGTGCGATCCGTCCTGGTACTCCTTGCCTGAGCACAGGATGGTCCGCAGCTAGCCGCCCTGCCCTCCACTAGGCTGGAACCATGACTGACGCAGGGCGGATCCAGTGACCAAATCCAGGAAAGGCAAGTCAGGCAGGTCCGGCAGTTTCGGAGCGCAAAGGTCGACGGCGGCGGTCATCGAGGTGCCCGAGGGCACACGCCCTGATGGTCCAGTCGCCGGCGTGTACTACATAGACACCGGTGACTGCGAACTCCTGCCGGATCCCGACCACGGCAATGGCTGGCTCCTGAAGATCAATGGCGTGCTGAGCTCGCATATCGACCTCGCCGACCCGTTGTTCCTCGACTTCGAGTACATGCGCTGGATCGCTGCACTCGTGGAGTCCCGGTGGCCGCGCGAAACCAAGCCCAAGCTCCGGGCCCTCCACTTGGGCGGGGGAGCGTGCTCCATGGCCAGGTATTTCAACGCCGCCTACCCCGATGCCCGCCAGGTAGTGGTGGAACTCGACGGAAAGCTCGCCGAGTATGTCCGCGGCTGGTTCGACCTTCCCAAGGCCCCACTGCTCCGGATCCGGGTGGGGGAGGCCCGCCAGGTGACGGAGCAGCTCACTCCGGACACCCGCGACCTCATCATCCGTGACGTCTTCGCCGGCGCCTTCACGCCGCGCGCCCTGACAACCCGCGAGTTCAACGCCCATGCGGACGCCGTCCTTGCGCCCGACGGACTGTACGTGGTTAACTCCGGCGACGCCCCGGACCTCAAGAACGCACGGGCCGACGCCGCCACCATCGCTGACACGTTCGAACACACGCTGATCATCGCTGATCCGCCCATGCTCAAGGGCAGGCGCTACGGCAACATGATCATGGCCGGCAGCCACGTTCCTTTCGGCGACGATCCCGGCCTTGCCCGCAGGCTCCTTGGCGGCGCGGTTCCCGCGCACATCTGGAGCGACGCCCAGGTCCGTGCGTTCGCGGCCGGAACCCCGGTGCGGCACGATCCAGCCGCTACGCCCGAAACGGCCGCTACGCCTGAAACGGCCGCTACGCCCGAAACGGCCCAGACGCCTGAATCGTAGACGCCGCGCTGGGCTTCCCAGCGCGGCGTTGCACTCGCCTGCGCGTACCCGGAGCCCTAGGTCCGGCTCAGGGACGTGTTCCACGCTTCCCAAAGCTGGGCATACCGGCCACCGCCCGCCAGCAGCTCCTGGTGCGAACCCGATTCGACGATCCGTCCCTGGTCCATGACCACCACACTGTCGGCAGTTGCCGCCTGGGAGAGCCTGTGCGCGATCACCACAGACGTGCGCCCGGCCAAGGCAGCGTCGGCGGCTTGGTCCAGCATGGTTGCCGAGCCGGTGCCTGCTTCCGCCGTGGCTTCATCGAGGACGGCGATGGGCGGATCCTTGAGCATCAGCCGTGCCAAGGCGAGTTGCTGGGCCTGTTCCGGCGTGAGTTGGTGGCCACCGGCACCTACGAAAGTCTCCAAGCCGTCGTCGAGCATTTCATGCCAGCCAGCGCCCACATCCCGCAGGACGCTCCGCAACTCGTCTGTCGAGGCGCCGGGCTTGGCGAGCCGAAGGTCCTCCGCGAGCGTTCCGGAGAACACGTGGACTTCCTGGCTGACCATGGCGACCCGCTGGTGCAGTTCAGCCCCAGAAGCGGCGACCGCATCGATTCCGCCCACCAGCACCCGTCCGCCGTCGGGCTTTTCGAGTCCCATGATGACCTTGGCCAACGTGGTTTTCCCCGCGCCGGACGTGCCGACAATAGCCACGCGTTCCCCGGCCGCCACGCGCAGCGAGACGCCGGTGAGTGCCGGGCGCTGTCCGGAGTAGCTGAACGTCAGCTTGTCCAGGACCACGGCGTCCGACGCCGGTCCCACCGCCGGACGTTCGACGACGGGCCGGCCGGCTTCTCCGGCGGCGGAACCCCGTGTCAACCCGAACATCCGCCCGAGTCCGGCGGCGGCCTTTTGCAGTTCATCGAACTGGCCAAGGACCATGCCGATCGGATCGAACAGCCGGTAGAAGTACAGTGCGGCCGCCGTGGCTGCTCCGATGGTCACCACACCCTCGGCATGCAGCCAGAAGCCGACCGCCAACACCGCAGACAGGCCAAGTAGTTCGGCAAGGTTGAGGCGGTTGTAGAAGCGCGTGAGGTAGCTGACGCCGCGCAGGGAGTGGCCGATGGTTTCCCGCGAAGCCGCCGCCACCAATTCCGCGTGCCGATCGCCCAAGCCGAGTGCCAGAACGGACTGCGAGCCGTGCACGGTCTCGATGATCTGTTCGGTCCGGTTGGCTTCGGTGATCCGGACCGTCCGGTAGATGGGGGCAGTCCGCTTCAGGAACCAACGGAGCGTGAAGATCTGCAGCGGGGCGGCAACCAGGACGGCCACGGCGAAGCGCCAATCGATCACGCCCAAGCCCAGCAGGGTGACCACTATGGTGAACGCGGCGCTGGTGAATGCCGGAAGCACGCCGGAGATTGCTTCACTCACGGCCTCCACATCACCAGACACGCGGGCCACGACATCTCCGATGCCTGCCTTCTCCAGCTGCGCGAGCGGCTTCCGGACGGCAGCGGCGAACACTTCCTCGCGTAGTCCGGCCAAGGCTTCCTCACAGATCCTGGCCAAAAGGTTCTGGCCCAGGATTCCGAGCAGCGCACCCGCGCCACCGGCCGCCAGGAGTCCGATGGCCAGCCACAACAGGGAAAGCACCTCGCCGCCGCTGGCCGCGATGTTGACCATGATGCCCAGGATCGCCGGTGCGGCCAGCCCACAGCAGGACGCGGCCAACAGTACCAGCACAGTCAACGCCAGCCGGCCGGGCCGCTGGGCCAGCAATTTCCACATGGCCCTGCGGGTCTCGCGGGGCGTGGCGATGGGCAGGATGTCTGCGTTCAGGGATCCATTAGTGCTCACGATCCCACCACCGCACGGTAGTTGGCGGACGTCGCCAGCAGTTCACGGTGCGACCCCGTCTCGGGCGGCCCGTCCGCCGTGCCCAATACCACCCGGTGGCACACGGCAAGCAGCGTAGGACTCGTGGTCACGAGGACCAGCGCCTTGTCCGGAAAGTTCCGCAGGCCATCCGCAATGACGGCTTCGGTAGCGGTATCGACGGCGGTGGTGGGGTCATGCAGCACCAGCACTGGTTGCTGTTGATGAAGCGAGCGCCCCAGCACCAAACGCTGCCGCTGCCCGCCGGAGAGGCTTTGCCCGTGTCCGGTCAGCATGGTTTCGGCTCCTTCCGGCAGTTGCGAGACAAAATCGACGACGGCGGCAGCCGCGAAGGCGCGATCATCCAGTTCAGCGTCGGCAACCGCGACGTTCTGCCGCACCGTGCCGCGGAACAGGACACCGTCGTGGCTGTCGGCAAACACGCGCGACCGCGCGTGAGAGGGATCCAACTCCGCGGCATCCAGGCCGTCTATGGCTACGAGGCCCGGTGGCGCTGGAATCCGGCAACCGAGGGTATCCACCAGCTGCCTGGCTTGGAGGCCATCGGGAAGGACCACGCCCACGATGTCACCTGCGGAAGCGGAGAATGCGGGAAAGCGTGCCCCGGGTGAAGGACGAACCTCAAGAAGCGGGAAGCCAACCCCGGGCTCGGTTGTGCCAGCAACCGGCGCAGCAGCAACCGGTGACCCAACCCCGCGCCCGGTTGCGCCAGCAACAGGTGCCCCCGCAACATCCGGCGCCCGAACCCCGCGCCCGGTTGCGCCAGCAACCGGCGCAGCAGCAACCGGTGACCCCGCAACAACCGGCGCAGCAGCAACAGGTGCCCCCGCAACAACCGGCGCAGCAGCAACACCCAACGCAGCGCCCACCCCCGGCACCGCCTCAGCCTCGCCAAGCAGCACAGCAATCCGCGCCGCCGACGCCCGCTTCCGGGCCAGTTCCACACTGAGGAACCCCAGCGCCGCCATGGGGCCCTGGACGAACTGGGCCACTCCCACCACGGCCACCAGTTGCCCCACCGTGATGCTGCCCTGCACGGCGAACCATGCGGCGAAGAACGCGATGCCCGCCAGGAAGGCCGCGGACATTGCCGTGCTTGCCCCCGTGAACGCACTCTTCGCACGGATGGCCTTCAAAGCCGATACCAACGAGCTCTGGCTGGCCGCCCGGTACCTGGCAATGGCAGCATCTTCGGCCCCCAGTCCCTTCAACGGACGCGACCCCGTGATGAAGTCTGTCGCAAGGGCTCCGGCGCGGGCCGCCGTCGACTGTTCCACGTCGCTGCGGTCTTCCAGCGGTTTGGTGAGCCGGTGCATGACCAACAGCATCAGGGGCGTGGCCAGCAGTACGGCCAATCCCAGGGGCACGGAAATGAGCAAGAGGGTCACTGCCGAGGTGACCACGCCGGCGGTGGAAGCCAGGCCGCCGCCGATGAGCCACGCCAATCCGGCAACCCTGTCCGCATCCGAAGAGGCAATGGCCACGATTTCACCCGGCGCACGACGAGCCGCCATACCCCGCGGATGCAGCGTCCGTTCCACCACGAGTTGCCGGAGGTCGTGCGAGCCGTAGGAGAAGGAACGCATGGTGGCAAGCGTTCCTATGCGCCAGGACAGGGCCAGCACGATGAACACTGCGGCCAGTGCGCCGAGCCACCACAGGAGGGCGCCGCCGTCGTGCGGTGTAATCGCGTTGTCCACCACGGCGCCGATGGTGGTTGGCACCAGAGCCTCGCTGATTTGGTGCAGCGTCAGGCCCGCGCAACCGACCACCACATACTTCCAGCGGCGGTTTCCGAAGAGGGAGTAGCTGAAGAGGCGGGAGGCCTTCCACGGGGTTTGCTTGTTACGCCCGGGTGGGCAGGACGGCATGGCGGTACTGGAAGGCATGCTTACCATGGTAAGGCTCACCTAACTTCAAGAAGGCTCCATGACCCGCCAAGCTCTATCGCATTCCGGACAGCCGACGGTCCGTGGTGTTTACACTGCGTACTTCGAATGCGCCACTCCGGCCACGTGGACGGAACACGTGCACCCCACCCACGAACTGTTGTGGGGTGCCCGCGGGGTGCTGACAGTTGAAGCTGACGCGGCGTTCTTCGCGGTTCCGGCCACTCTGGGCCTCTGGATTCCGGCGGGAGTCCCGCACGCGGTGAAGTCGACCGAAGGGACGGGCTTCTTCTGTTCGCACATAGACGCGGACGTCGCGGCGCCGCTGGACAGCCGGACTGTGGCAGTGACGGTCCCGACGGTGGCGCAGGAACTTTTGCGGCATATGCGGACTTTCGACATGGAGCCGGAGTTGCGTGAGCGTTCGGAGCAGTTGGCCATCGCGCTGCTGGATGTGGTGGACGCCCGGCCCATGCTGCTGCCCATGCCCTCGGACCCCCGGTTGGAAAGGATTGCCCGGGCGCTCCTGGACGATCCCGCCCTGGACCGTTCCCTGGAGGAGTGGGGTGCAGAAGTGGCCATCAGTGTCCGCAACCTGTCCCGCCTGTTCCACAAGGAGACCGGCATGACGTTTGCCCAGTGGCGGATCCATGCGCGCGTGCGCGTGGCTTTGGGTCTGTTGGCTGCCGGGTATCCGGTTTCTTCGGTCAGCCGGCGGGTGGGCTACAACAATCCGAGCGCCTTCGTGCAAGTGTTCCGGAAAGTGATGGGGCACACTCCAGGGTGGTATGTGGCTTCGCTTAAGGCCGGAAACCATCAGTCCTTGGCCGGTTCCGAATAGAAATCACGGGTTCAATGCGGAAAGCCGTTGTTAGGGTAGGTATACCTAACTTCGACAGTTCGACGACAGCACCCTCATCGCGTCTCGACTGCAACGGGAGACCTCCAACCTCCCCTGAGCATCAAGAGGACCACAGTGATTTCACGCCCCAAAACCATGTCCGCTGCCCTCGCGGCGCTTGCATCGGCAGCCCTTCTGCTGAGCAGCTGCGCGAGCCCGGTGGCGAACGCCAACGACACGGCTGCCGCGCAGACCCGTACGGTCACCAGCGAGGTCAAGGAGGTGACCATCCCGGCGGAACCAAAGAAGGCCCTGGGCATGTACACCACGGACCTGGACATGCTCATTACGCTCGGCATCCCGTTGGCCAGCCAGCAGCCAATCCGCGACAGCGGCTACAAGGGGTTCCCGTACTTCTTCGACCAGAAGGCGCTTGAAGGGATCACCCCCTTCACCAACTACCCGGAGTTCAACTTCGAGGCGATCCTCAAGGCCCAGCCGGACGTCATCCTGAACGGCCTCGGCTACGAGAAGGACCTGGACGGCAAGCTCTCCGACATCGCCCCCACCTACACCTTCAACGGCTTTGACGGCAGCGACTGGCGCACCAAGTTCAAGACCGTCGCCGAGGCCTTCGGCAAGACCGAGCAGTACCAGGCCTGGATGGACAAGTACCAGGCAAAGGTGGATGACGTGAAGAAGCGCCTGGCCGAGGCCGGCAAGAGCAACCTGGTCATCGGCCCGGTTGACTACTACGAAGACCAGGTGACGGTCAGCTGCTACGGAACCCCTTGCCTGGTCATCAAGGACCTTGGCTTGAAGATCTCCCCGCTTGCTGACGGCGAAGGCGCCAAGCTCAGTGCCGAGCAGTTGGAACAACTCAAGGGCATCGACGCTGTCATCACCACGGAGGTCCCCGAAAAGGACGGCGCCAACCCGGATGCCTTCGCGCCGCTGGCCAACAACAAGCTCTGGACCTCGCTGCCGTTCGTAGCCAACAAGCAGATCTTCACCTACGACCTTGAGATGATCTACGGCTCCCCGAGCGGCCAGTACGCGCTGCTGGAGAAGATCGAAAAGGCGCTCCTGCCATGATGAGCATTTACCGCGCGGAGGTGCTGGCTACCCGGGTTTTGACCCCCGGAATGGTCCGCATCACCTTCGGCGGACCTGGCCTGGCCGGGTTCGAGTCCACCGGTGTGGGTGACGAGTATCTCCGCGTCTTCCTGCCGGATGCAGGTGAACACGAGGCCCGGTTGCCCATTTCCACGGGCGATTCCTGGGATTGGGAACCCGGCGTCAAGCCCTCAGCCATGCGGACCTACACGGTCAGGTCCGTGGATCCGGCAGCGGGCACCGTGGACATCGACTTCGTCGTTCACGACGGCGGCGTGGCAGCAGCCTGGGCGCAGCGCGCCGAGGTGGGTGACGTCGTCGGGCTCAACTCGCCTACGGGACTGTACGATCCGCCGGCCGGGCTGCAATGGCAGATCCTACTGGCCGACGCGACCGGACTTCCCGCCGTTGCCCGCTTGCTGGAACTGACTCCGCCCGGAGTGCGCACCCGCGTCCTGATCGAGGTGGAAGACCCGTCTCACCAGCAGGACCTGGTGATCGGTGCGGGCACCGAGGTTGCCTGGATCCACGGCGGTAATGGGCACAGCCAATCCCGGTTGGACGAGGCCCTGAAGAGCATGCAACTCCCCGGCGGAACGGGATACATCTGGGTGGCCGGGGAAGCAAAGGTACTGCGCGGGATCCGCAAATACCTGCGCCACGAGAAGAAGCTCACGCCTGGGTCCTACAAGCTGATCGGCTATTGGACGGACAAGAGCGAGGCGTGGACGGAACGTTGGGAGAACCTCGACGCCGAAACGCGCCGCTGGTTCGACGAACTGTGGTCCGACGAGAAGCGCGACCGCGAAGAACTCGAGGACCTGCAGGACGCCAAGTTCGAACTGCTGGGACTGTAATGACCAGCGGAACCATGGCGGGAACGGAGGCCGGGGCTGGGCAGGCAGCAGCGCCGGCCTCCGCATCCGGGGCGTCCTCCGCGTCCGGGGTGCCCTCCGCATCCGCACGCCAGGGCAGCGCCGGCCTTGCCGCCGTCAACCGCTACCGCCTGCTCGGACTGATCGCGTCCATCGCTGCCTTGGCCCTGGCCCTCCTGCTCAGCATGGTCATAGGCTCCAAAGACGTGGATCCCGCCAACCTGTGGCCGGCGATCACCGCCTATGACGGCTCGCCGGAACACGTGATCATCCACGACCTGCGCTTTCCGCGGACCGTCGTCGGCGTGCTCGTGGGTGTAGCGCTGGGACTCTCCGGAGCCCTCATCCAGGCGATGACGCGCAACCCCTTGGCGGACCCCGGCATCCTGGGCGTCAATGCCGGTGCTGGATTCTTTGTGGTCCTCGGCGTCGCCCTGTTCGGGGTAACCAGCATCCAGGAATACATCTGGTTTTCCTTTATCGGGGCCGTGATCGCCACCGTGATCGTGTACCTGATCGGTTCCATGGGCAGGGGAGGGGCTACCCCGCTGCGGCTCACCTTGGCAGGGGTTGCCCTGGGCGCGGTGCTCGGCGGGGTCTCGTCCGGGATCACGCTCCTCCGCCCCGCCGTGTTCGACAGCATGCGCAACTGGACCGCCGGTACGCTCAGCAACCGTTCGTGGGACATCGTGGCCACCGTAGCGCCGTTCATCGTGGTGGGCACCATCATCGCCCTGGCCTTGGCCCGGCCACTCAACGCCGTGGCCATGGGTGACGACACGGCCAAGTCACTCGGCGCCAACATCTTCAGCACCCGCACATGGACCATCATCGCCGTCACCCTGCTGTGTGGCGCCGCTACTGCAGCGGCAGGTCCCATCGGCTTTGTGGGACTCATGGTCCCGCACGTGGCCCGCTGGATCGTCGGCCCGGACCAGCGCTGGATCCTGGCCTACACGCTGGTGCTGTCACCGGTGTTGCTGCTGGTGTCAGATGTCCTCGGCAGGCTGGTGCTCAGGCCCGGCGAAATGCAGGTAGGCATCATCACCGCGTTCGTCGGGGCACCGGTATTGATCTGGCTTATCCGCCGCCGGAAAGTGAGCACCCTGTGAGCGCCATTGATTTTGGCAGGCGAACTCTTGCTGTCCGTCCCTTGGGCGGCCGCGTTTCGGCCCGCCTCGACGTCCGTTCGATGATTGTCACCGCAGTCCTGACGGGCGCCGCCCTGGCGCTCGCCGTCGTCGCCCTTGGCCTGGGCGAGTTCAGTATCCCGGTGCCGGACGTGGTCTCGGCGCTGTTCGGTCGCTCCACCGGCGCCATCCACATGGTGGTGGTGGAGTGGAGGTTGCCCCGCGTCCTCCTGGCCCTGTTGTTGGGGGCGGCCATGGGGGTCAGCGGGGCCATCTTCCAATCGTTGACCCGCAACGCGCTGGGCAGCCCCGACGTCATAGGTTTCAACACCGGCGCCTACTCGGGTGCCTTGGTGGTGATCCTGCTGATGGGTGGCGGATACTACGCGGTGTCCGCGGGGGCGCTGGTGGGCGGGTTGGTGACCGCGGTTCTGGTGTACCTGTTTGCCTACAAAAAGGGCATCCAGGGCTTCCGGCTCATCATTGCGGGCATCGCGGTGAGTGCCATGCTGGCGTCCGTGAACACCTACATGATCCTCAAGGCGTCCCTCGAGCAGGCCATGTCCGCCGCCGTGTGGGGTGCCGGGTCCCTGAACAAGGTGTCCTGGGAGCAGGTGCTGCCCGTGGTGCTGATCTTCGCCGGGCTGCTAGCGGTGCTGGCCTTTTATGGTCGCCGGTTGGGGCTCTTGGAGATGGGCGACGACGCCGCCCGCGCCTTGGGCGTTCGGCTGGAAGGCTCGCGGGTGGTCCTCGCGGCTGTTGGCGTCGCGTTGACAGCGATGGTCACCGCTGCCGCGGGACCCATTGCGTTCGTTTCGCTCGCTGCTCCGCAACTCGCCCGCCGACTGACCCGCTCGGCGTCTGTGGGCTTAGTCCCCTCCGCTGCCATGGGTGCTGTCCTGCTCGTGGCCAGCGACATCGTGGCGCAGAACCTCTTCGCGCCGATTCAATTGCCGGTGGGAGTGGTGACCGTGAGCATCGGTGGCTGCTACCTCGTCTGGCTGCTGGCGCGCGAGGTGCGGCGGCAATGACTGTGAAGGAGACTGTTTTGACTGACGTACTGGCTGCCCCGGCGGTGCCGCTCGTGTCCACGGATGCCCGGCTGCGGGCCGCCGGCGTGAGCCTGGGCTATGCGGGCCGGACGGTGTCTTCCGCCCTGGATGTCCGGATTCCCGATGGCGAATTCACGGTGATCGTGGGTCCGAATGCCTGCGGAAAGTCCACGTTGCTGCGGGCCTTGTCGCGGCTGCTGCAGCCGACGTCCGGCACGGTCTTCCTGGATGGGAAGGACATCTCCTCCTACGGCGCCAAAGACGTGGCCCGGAGGCTGGGCCTGTTGCCGCAGACCTCCATCGCCCCTGACGGCATCACCGTTGCGGACCTCGTGGCCCGTGGCCGCTACCCGCACCAGAAGTTGTTGCGCCAATGGTCGGAAAAGGACGAGGCCGCCGTCGTCAGCGCCTTGGAGGCGACCAACGTGACCGAGCTGTCCGGGCGGCTGGTGGACGAACTCTCCGGAGGCCAGCGGCAGCGCGTCTGGGTGGCCATGGTCCTGGCCCAGCAAACCCCCTTGTTGCTGCTGGACGAGCCCACGACGTTCCTGGACATCGCCCACCAGATCGAATTGCTGGAGCTGTTCAAGCGTCTGAACGGCGAGGGCAACACCCTGGTGGCCGTACTGCACGACCTCAACCATGCCTGCCGGTACGCCTCGCACCTGATCGCCATGAAGGATGGTGCGGTCGTGGCCGAGGGGCGGCCAGCGGACGTGATCACCGCAGGGTTGGTGGAGTATGTGTTCGGCCTGCCCTGCATGGTCATTGACGATCCCGTGAGCCACACGCCCCTGGTCATTCCGCTCTAGCTCCCGGGAACTCCCCGCGGTGGCCTCAGCCCAGCAGCTCCGCCCGGCGGTTCTCCGTCTCCTCCCGCAAAGCGTGAACGACGGCGGCTACCGCGGGACGGCGCATCGAGTCGGGGCGGAGGACCAGCCAGTAGGGGAGGAGCTCGGCGAAGTCTTCGGGCAGCAGCCGAACGAGGTCCGGGTGGCGATCCGCCATGAAGCACGGCAGGAACCCAACCCCCGCCCCGGCGCGCGTTGCTTCCACATGGACAAAGACGTTGGTTGACGTTAGCCCGTCCCGCATGCTCGGAACCAGCCTGCGGGGCGCGTCCAGGTCATCCACCTGCAGCATGGAATCCACGAAGTACACCAGCTGGTGCTGCGTCATTTCTTCCACGCTGGTGGGAGTTCCGTTGTCCTCGAGGTAGCTGCGTGAGGCGTACATGCCCAGACGGTACTCGCCCAATTTGATCGCTTCGGCCCGGTGTACCTGTGGTGTCCCCACCACTACCTCGATGTCCAGGCCCGAGCGTTGCTGGAGTGCCCGGCGGGTCACGGTAACGATCTCCAGGCTGAGGCCCGGGTGCTCCCTCCTGATGCGCGCGGCGGCCGGTGCCGCGATATAGGCGCTGAAGCCATCGGTAGCCGTCATGCGTACGACGCCGGCAATGGGGTCGGGTGCGCGGTCGCTGGGTCCCAGCGAACCCACGGCCGCTTCCACCTGCTCGGCCACCCGGACAGCCTCCGCGCCCAGCTCGGTCAGTTCCCAGCCGCCTGCCGCACGCGCGAGGGCGCGGCCGCCGAGCGCCTTTTCCAGCGCTGCAATCCTGCGCGAAACCGTGGTGTGGTTCAGTCCCAGGGCTTGTGCCGCCGTCGTGAATCTACCCGACCGTGAGACGGCGAGGAGGATGAGGAGGTCGTCCGGGTTAGGGTTCATATCTGCAATTCTGCACACATGGGGTGCCTCTTTGGTTATTGAGGCACGCCAAATCTGCAGCAATACTCAGTGAAGCTATTCGTGTTGTGGATCACAACGCGCATGAAAAAGGGCATTGTCAAAGAAGACACTGAGGAGATGGATATGAGCGTAGAGCAACGCTCCACACCCGCTGCCGGAAACACCGGCAAGGGATCAGGCCTGAAGAAGATCGTCGCGGCCTCAATGGTGGGCACCGTGGTGGAGTGGTACGAGTTCTTCCTGTACGCCACAGCCGCCACACTGGTTTTCGGCAAGTACTTCTTCCCGAGCACCGGCAATGAATTGGACGGCATCATCCAGGCCTTCATCACCTACGCCGTGGGCTTCGTCGCCCGTCCGCTGGGTGGCATTGTGTTCGGCCAGATCGGCGACAAGCTCGGCCGCAAACCCACGCTGCAGCTGACCATCGTGATCGTCGGTGTCTCCACGTTCCTTATGGGCTGCCTCCCCGGCTTCGTGGACATCGGCTACTGGGCGCCTGCCATGTTGGTTGCACTCCGCTTCATCCAGGGCTTCGCGCTCGGCGGTGAATGGGGTGGCGCCGTGCTGCTGGTCGCCGAGCACAGCCCCAACAAGTCGCGTGCATTCTGGTCATCCTGGCCGCAGGCTGCCGTCCCTGTGGGCAACCTCCTGGCCACCCTGGTCCTGTTCGTCATGTCCACCACCCTCAGCAGCGAAGCCTTCCTCGGCTGGGGTTGGCGGGTCGCGTTCTGGCTGTCCGCGGTGATCGTCTTCGTCGGCTACTACATCCGCACCCACGTCAGCGAAGCCCCCATCTTCCTGGAAGCCAAGGCCCAGGTGGAGGAGTCCAAGGCCATCAGCTATGGCGTAGGCGAGGTCATCCGCAAGTACCCCAAGGGCATCCTGCAGGCCATGGGACTCCGCTTTGCCGAGAACATCATGTACTACCTGGTGGTCAGCTTCGCGATCGTCTACCTCAAGAGCGTCCACAAGTACGACACATCCTCGCTCCTGCTGGCACTCCTGATCGCCCACGTGATCCACTTCCTGGTCATTCCGCAGGTGGGCCGCCTGGTGGACTCCTGGGGACGCAAGCCCGTGTACCTGGTGGGAGCTGTCACCGGCGCGGTATGGCCGTTCTTCGCCTTCCCCATGTTCGACACCAAGAACGCCGTGATCATTGTGCTCGCCGTGACCATCGGCCTCTGCCTCCACGCCTTCATGTACGCAGGTCAGCCGGCCATCATGGCCGAGCTCTTCCCCACCCGCATGCGGTACTCCGGTGTTTCGCTCGGCTCGCAGGTCACCTCGATTTTCGCCGGCTCCCTGGCACCCCTGCTGGCCACCCAGTGGCTGAAGGACACCGGCTCGTGGGTGCCGACCGCCATCTACCTCGTTGTCGCCTGCGGCATTACCGCCGCCGCCGTCGTTTCCCTGAAGGAAACCAAGGGCATCGCGCTGGAAGACGTCGATGCCGCCGATGCCGAGCGACACGGACTGGCTCCCGCTTCCACTACTTCGAAGGGCTGATGTGATGGACAACTCCTTGAATGGGCGCAAAGCCCTGGTGACCGGAGGCGCCAGCGGAATCGGGGCGGCCTGTGCGCGGGCGCTCGCGGCTCGTGGCGCGAAAGTAGTAGTGGCCGACGTCGACGCCTCCGGAGCTGCGGCCCTCGCCGACGAGTTGGGTGGCACCGCGTGGACCGTGGACCTGCTGGATGTGGATTCCCTCGCCGCCTTGAGCCTTGATTGCGACATCCTGGTCAATAACGCCGGTATCCAGAAGGTTGCGCCCATTGAGGAGTTCGACCCCGCGGAGTTCCGGCGGATCCTGGCGTTGATGCTTGAGGCACCCTTCCTGCTGGTTCGCGCTGCACTCCCGCACATGTACGCCAACGGCTTTGGCCGGATCATCAACGTCTCGTCCGTCCACGGGCTGCGGGCCTCGGCTTACAAGAGTGCCTATGTGTCCGCCAAGCACGGCCTTGAAGGGCTGAGCAAAGTCACGGCTTTGGAGGGCGGGGAGCATGGCGTCACCTCCAACTGCATCAACCCCGGCTACGTCCGCACCCCTTTGGTTGAACGCCAGATCGCCGACCAGGCCCGGCTCCACGGAATCCCCGAGGCCGAGGTACTCGCCAAGGTGATGCTGACTGAGTCTGCGGTGAAGCGGTTGGTGGAGCCTTCCGAGGTGGCGTCCCTGGTGGCCTGGCTGGCCTCGGACGACGCCGGCATGGTCACCGGCGCGAGCTACACGATGGACGGCGGCTGGTCGGCGAGGTAAACGGCTCCGCGAGATGGCAGTTAATGCCAATGTTCGGCGGGAACATTGGCATTAACTGTCATCTCGGCGCAGGTCCTACGCCGTCTCGTCAACCAACTCAGCCCGGCGAAGCCCTCCGCCACGGACCCAGAGCTTGTAGGCCACGAACAGCAGCACCAGCCAGGTCCCACCCACATACAAAGCAACGCGGGTGTCCTCGAACACGCCCAGGATCACGATCACCATCGCCATGAAGGCCATGGTCAGGATCGACGCAAGAGGCCATAGCGGAGATCCGAACTCGGACGCAGGCAGGCCCTTGGCCTTGATCTCCCGTTTCATGGCTACGTGCGAGGCAAGGATCATCACCCACACCCACACGGTTGCGAACGTTGCGATGGAGGCGATGACCACGAACACGTCCTCGGGAATGACGGCGTTCAGCACGACGCCAACCAGGAGGATGCCGCCCATCATCACCACGGTCATCCACGGAACGCCATGGCGGGAGACCTTGCCGAAGCTCTTGGGCGCGTGGCCTTGCTGGGCCAGGCCAAAGAGGATGCGGCCGGCTCCAAAGATGTCGCTGTTGATGGCGGACAACGCGGCAGTGATCACCACGGCGTTGAGGATGTGCGGCGCTGCCGGAATGCCCAAGCCAGCGAAGATCTGCACGAACGGGCTGCCGTTGCTGCCGATTTCGTTCCACGGGAAGATGCTCATCAGCACGCCAAGCGTGAGTACGTAGAACAGCAGCACGCGCACCGGCACGGTGTTGACGGCCTGCGGAATGACCTTCTTGGGATCGGCGGCCTCGCCTGCCGTGATGCCAATCGTTTCGATCCCGCCGAACGCAAACATCACGACGGCGAACGCGGCCAGCAGGCCCTCGAAACCGTTCGGGAACAGGCCGCCGTGGTTGACCAGGTTCCCCAGTCCCGGTGCCACGCCACCGCCGTCGTTCCCTGTCTGGAAGCCGAACACGACGATCGCCGCGCCGCCGACGATCATGGCAATAATCGCCACAACCTTGATCAAGGAGAACCAGAACTCAAGTTCCCCGAACACTTTCACGCTGAGCAGGTTCGTGGCCCCGAGGAAGAGGATGATCGCAAGGACCCAGATCCAGCGATCCACCTGCGGGAACCAAAAGCCCATGTAGATGCTGAAGGCCGTGACATCGGCGATGGCCACGATGGCCATCTCGAACACGTACGTCCAGCCTGTGACGAAGCCGGCAAACGGTCCCAGGTAACGGCTGGCGTACTGTCCGAACGAGCCTGAAACCGGGTGCCTGACAGCCATTTCGCCGAGCGCGCGCATCACCATGAAGACGGCGGCGCCGCCGATGATGTACGCGAGGAGGACAGCGGGTCCTGCTTTTTGGATGGCCGAGGCCGAACCGTAGAAGAGCCCCGTGCCGATGGCGGATCCAAGTGCCATGAAGCGGATGTGACGGACGTTGAGGCCACGGCTGAGCGCCGATCCGGCGGCCTGGAGGACGGTGTCCTTTTCGGCCAGCGTGGTGTGTTGCATGGTAAAACCTTCTCGTCTTTGGGAGGGGATCGCTAACCAGCAGACCATTTTTGGAGGCCTTGTGATCGGTCTCACGGGGCATTGCTGTCTTTGATCGCAGACAATCGGGTTTAGCTGTGCAGCCAGGGCGCTTTCTGGTCGACGGCGTCGCGCAGCCGCCGCCGGTGGGGCGGCAACGGCCGGTGCGGCCCGGCGTCGAACCTTTCGGCAGGCTGCCGCTAGGACAAAGCCTTGGTGATTTCCTCGGCAGCCTTGCGCAGTTGGTCGATGGTGCCGGGCAGTTGCTCAGACTTCAGCCTTTGGACCGGGCCGTTCACCGAGACGATGCCCATGAGGGTTCCGTCCACCTCGCGAACCGGGTAGGCCGCCACGAAGAGGCCCTCCTCCAGTTCGTTGTCCATGATGGAGTAGCCCTGCTCGCGGATCCGTCGAAGGTCCTTGAGCAACGCCTCCCGGTTGGTGATGGTGTGGGAGGTGTAGGACGCAAGCTTCCTGGGCAGCGCCGCGGACACTGCTTCGTCGCTTAGTTCGGAGAGCATTAATTTGCCCGTCGCGCTGGCGTGCAGCGGATAGGTCTCGCCAACGTAGAAGGAGACGTTCAGGTACCTGGAGGCGGACGCCTCGGCGATGACATCGTAGGCCAGTTCGCCGCGCACCATGGCAAAGCTGACCGTCTCCTTGAGCTTGCCGGCATAGTCATCCAGGATTGGCTGGATGCGGGCCACGGCGCCGGCGTAGGGGTCGGCGAGCCGGCCCAGGCGGGACATTTCCCACCCGAGCCGGTAGCGGTTGTCCACGCGGTCAACAAATCCGGTCTGTTCCAGGCTCAAGAGCAGGCGGAAGGCGGTGGGGCGCGTCATGCCAACGGCCTGCGCCAGTTCGGTCACGGTGATGCCCTGGCGGTGCCGGCCGAGTTCGGAAAGCAGGATGGTGGCCTTGATGACGGACTTGTTGGTCAGGTCCGCGGCCTCGTCCGGCGCTGATGCTCCGGCGTCGACGTCTGCCTGCTCTGCTTCCGATGCCATGTCCGCTCCCGGTCTTTGTGGCCAAGGCTGGGCGCCCTCGTGCTCAATGTCCCATCCATCCTATGCCGGGGCTACGGGCGTTCGAGGGTTGCGCCCGACGGAAGCGGGGTCAGCAGCATGGTGCCCGTATCCAGCCGCTCGTTGGTGTCCTGGCCGTCGGCCAACGCCGCCGCTTCATCGTGGCTGCTGACCACGGGAACCGAGCCCAGGAGGGGATGGGCTGCCGATTCCCGCATCTTGAAGACGGCGACGCGGGCCACCGCTGAGAAGAACATGATGTAGAAAGCCGGTGCATACGAGTTCCCGGTGACTTCAACCAGGATCTGGCTCACCAGGGGCGTGGTGCCACCGAAGATGGAGATGGACAGGTTGTGCGTGACGCCGACGCAGCCGTAGCGGGAAGCGGTGGGGAACAGCTCGGACATCACGGCGCCCGTGAGGGCCAGGAAGAACGCGCTGGGTACCATCACGAGGAACATTGCCAGGTAGAGGGACCACAGGGTGCCTACGTGCATGAGGGCGAACGCTGGTACCAGCAGGACCAGGTTGCCGATGGTGGCCATGGTGTAGATGGGCTTCCGGCCAATGCGGTCCGACCAGCGGGCGACGAGCGGAATGAGGACGGCCTGGAGCACCAGGACCACGACGGCGGCTACCGCGGTATGGACGGCGGGGGAGCCCACCTCCGTCTCGATGTACGTGGGCATGTAGCTGGTGAGCATGTAGGACGAGGTTCCGTCGGCTGCGATGAGGGCGATGCCGATAAGGATCTGCGGCCAGTAGAACCGCAAGATGTTCGGCAGGTTGTGCCGTACGAAAAGCGGGTTGACGTCCTGGTTGGCAGTCTTTTCATGGGCAACTTCGAAGGCCGGCGATTCAGGAATGCGGCTTCGGAGCGAGATCGCAAGGATGCCCAGCGGCAGGGCGAGCAGGAACGGAAGCCGCCAGCCGCCGTCGTGCATTGCCTGGGCACCCCAGGCAGAGGTGGTCAGTGCGGTAGTCGCGGCCACGACGCCCGCGCCGACGGCGAAGCCCAGCATGGAGCCGGAGTTCAGGAGGGCCGTCATGAAGCCGCGGTTGCGGTCCGGGGAGAATTCCGCGATGTAGGTGGCGGCGCCGGAGTATTCGCCGCCGGTGGAGAAGCCCTGCAGCATCTTGAGCAGGTAGAGGGGGATGATCACCCAGAGGCCCACCTGTCCCGCCGAGGGCAGGAGCCCGATGGTGGTGGTGGCCGCGGCCATGAGCGCCATGGTGAAGAAGAGGACCTTGCGGCGGCCGATCTTGTCGCCCAGGGGTCCCAGGATCATGCCGCCGAGAGGGCGCACCACAAAGGAGACCGCGAAGCCCAACAGGGTGACCAGCAGGCCCATGCGTTCGTCCATGCCTTCGGTGAAGACGGACGTCATAGTCACGGCCAGGTAGCCGTAAATGCCGATGTCGTACCACTCGATGAAGTTGCCCACGCCCGCGCCCACCTGCGCCTTACGCAGCTCGCGGTTGTCCACGATGATGCAGTCTTCTGCCTGTAACCGCCGGGTGCTGGCTCTCGGCGCGGCACGTTGTGTACTGGGCTGATCGAACATCGTTGTCCTTCTTTCCTTTGGATGTGCGCCACACGTCCTGGACCCACGCTTCTGGGGATCGCTGGGAACTGTGGCCGGAATCTTGCGTCCGTTCGCCGTTGGGGTGGCGGGACCAGAAATCCAGAACGTTCATTCATTGAACGACATGTTCAAAAATATGGCATGCGCCACATTTGCTGTCAACACTTTTTCCTATGTTGCAGGCCTGGCGGAAACCTCTTGACAGTGAGCCAAGCCACGCCCTAAATTGAACGAAGCGTTCAGTAAGTGAACGTCGCAAGTGAAGTTGCCTGCATAGCCCGGCACGAGTCCAAGGAAGCACCGCTGCCATGAAAAATGCGCCTTTGAGCCTGTTCGCTTTTGATGTTTTCGCCCCTTCCCATCTGACCTCCGGGTCGTGGAGGAACGACGGCGACCAAGGTCACCGCTACACCGACCTGAAGTATTGGACGGGCATCGCCCAGATGCTTGAACGCGCCGGCTTCGACGGGATCTTCTTCGCGGACAACGTGGGCTACCACGATGTGTACCGCGGCAACGGTGACGCAGCCCTCCGGGATGCTGCGCAGATTCCCATCAACGATCCCACAGTGCTTATCAGCGGCATGGCGGCAGTGACCAAGCACCTGAACTTCGGTGTCACGGTCTCGGCAACGTACGAGCCGCCCTACCTGCTGGCCCGCAAGTTCAGCAGCCTGGACCACCTCACCGGCGGCCGCGTGGGCTGGAACATCGTGACGTCCTACTCCGAGGCGGCAGCCCGCAACCTCGGCCGGGAGCAGCAGCTCACTCCGGCTGAGCGCTATGACATGGCAGACGAGTACATGGAAGTGGTCTACAAGCTGTGGGAGTCCTCCTACGAAGAAGGCGCCGTGGTCAACGACGCCGAAACCGCCACCTACATCGACCCCGCCAAGGTCCACCCCATCAACCACGAGGGCAAGCATTTCCGGGTCCCCGGTTTCCACCTCTGCGAGCCCTCCCCGCAGCGCACTCCCGTCCTGTTCCAAGCCGGAGCCTCATCGCGTGGCATGGAGTTCGGCGGCAAGCACGCCGAAGTGGTGTTCCTCCAGGGCACGTCCGTTGAGGGAACCAAGCGGTCCGTGGACAAGCTCCGCCAAGCGGTGGCAGACGCGGGCCGCGACCCGCGCGACGTGAAGATCGTCATCCTGCTGACCGTGGTGGTTGCCCCCACCGACGATGAAGCCCAGGCAAAGTACCAGCAGGCCGTGGACACCGCGCCGATCGACGGCATCCTGGCACGCTTCAGCGGCTGGACCGGCATCGATATGTCCGACTACGAACTCGACACCCCACTCCGCTCCGTCGGCACCAAAGCCGGCCAGTCCATGGTGGACATGTTCTCCAAGGCCGATCCCGACCGTGACTGGACTCCCCGCCAGGTCGCCGAATTCCTGGCCGTCGGCGGCACCGGCTCCACGGTCATCGGTTCTCCCGAAACCGTGGCCAACGAACTCCGCCGCTGGCGCGACGAGGCCGGCATCGACGGCATCAACCTCAGCTACACCACGAAGCCCGGCAGCTGGGAAGACTTCATCGAACTCGCTCTCCCCGAACTCCGCGCCCAAGGACTCATTGCGCCGCTCCGCGACCAGGAGCGGGACGCAGTGACCCTGCGCGAGACGCTCTTCGGACGGAAGTACACCCTTGACGGCCACCCCGCCACGGCGCACCGCGCCCAGCACCTCGCTTTGACGAACTAAGCACCCAGATATCAACGGAGATACCCATGACTGAACACTTGGAAACGGAACAGGCCGACGTCGTCGTCATCGGCGCCGGCCTCGCCGGCCTGATCACCGCCCGTGAACTGACCAACCGCGGCCACCACGTGGTGGTCCTCGAAGCCCGCGACCGGCTCGGTGGCCGTTTGTGGACCGAACGCCGCCTGGGCCAGAACCTGGAACTCGGCGGCAACTGGCTGCACTGGACCCAGCCCCACGTCTGGGCCGAAGTCACCCGCTACGGCCTGGAAGTCTCCCGCGGCCCCCGCTCGGAAGAGACCTTCTGGCTGGCCGGAAACGAAGTCCGCCGCGGCAACCTGGACGACTTCATGAAACTCATCGACCCCGGCATGACCCGCCTGCTTGAGGACACCGTCAAGTGGCTGCCCCGCCCGGACGCCCCCCTCACCGTGGAGAACCTCGCCGAAGCGGACCAGTACAACCTGCAGGAAATGCTGGACAAGCTGGACCTTTCCGAGGACGAGCGCAACGCCAACGAGGCCGCCTGGGTGGGCCACTTCAACGCACCCCTGGACCAGTGCGCCTACGTCAACGCCCTCCGCTGGACAGCCGGTTCCTCCGGGCACTGGCACCTCATGCACGAGGCCTCGGCCATCTACCGCCTCAAGGACGGCAACGACGGCCTGGTCAACGCGATCGCCGAGGACACCACCGCGGACATCCGCCTCAACGCCCCGGTCACCAAGGTGGAACACCATCACGACGGCGGCACGGTCACCTACGGCGAGGGCCAGCGCATCGAAGCGAAGAAGATCGTGGTCACCCTGCCGGTCAACGTGCTGCACAAGCTCGATGTCACCCCCGCCCTCCCTGAAGGCAAGACCGCCCCGAGCCGCGAACGCACCGCGTCCCAGGGTGTGAAGGCCTGGATCCGGGTAAAGGGACCCATCAAGCCCTTCTTCGCCTACTCGGCACAAGATAAGCCGCTCTCCGTGATCCGCACCGAATTCCTCGGCGAGGACGACGCCGTGCTGGTGGGCTTCGGCGCCGATGCCAACCGCATCGACGTCACGGACATCGAGCAGGTCCAGGAAGCCATCAAGGTGTGGCGCGACGACCTTGAAGTCATTGAGGTCACCGGCCACAAATGGGGCGAGGACCCCTACGCCGAGGAAACCTGGCTGGTGCAGCGCCCCGGCCAACTCACCAAGTACCACGCAGCACAGCAGGTTTCCGAAGGCGCCCTGCACTTCGCCAGCGGCGACATCGCCAACATCTGGGCAGGCTTCTTCGACGGAGCCATCGAATCGGGCCTCCGCGTCGGCCGCCAGGTACACAAAGAACTGCAAGAGGAGAAGGCCTAGCCATGAGCGACATCACTCCGGCGTTCTACCGCCAGATCCTGGGCAAGCTGCCCACCGGCGTCACCGCCATCACCGGCATTAACGACGACGACGAGAAGCTCGGCCTCGTAGTGGGCACGTTCCAGTCACTGTCCCTTGAGCCGCCGCTGGTGATGTTCTGCGTGGACAAGTCCTCGTCGAGCTGGCCGAAGCTCAGGAAATTGCAGAAGTTCACCGCGAACATCCTTGCCGACCACCAGATCCCCATCTGCAAGTCGTTGTCCCGCAAGGGTCCTGAGAAGTTCTCGGGTCTCCCTTCCACTCCCGGACCCCTCGGAACCCCGCACCTGGACGGCGCAACGGCATACATTGACTGCGTCGTCACAGCGGAGGTCCTGGTAGGGGACCACTACATGGTGGTGGGCGCCGTAACCAGCATGGAAGACGGAACGGGCGATGCCTTGCTCTTCCGTGGCGGCAAGTTCGGCCAGTACTTGCCCATCGACATCCCGGCGCCGGCTGCTGCGGCACCCGTAGCGCAGGCACCCGTCGCCCCGGCACAGGCACCCGAACTCGCAAGGAGCGCATCATGAGCCGTCGCGACACCATTCTGAAGGCCTGGAACGGCGCTTGGGGCAACGGCGACCTTGCCGCGTTCGAGCAGCTGCTCAGCCCTGGCTACGTCCGCCGTTCGAAGTCAGGCAGCGAGGACTTCGCCAGCCTCCGCAAGACCATCGAAGCCATGCACGCGGCGTTCCCGGACTCGTCCACGGACATCCTGCAGATCATCGAGGACGGCGCCCAGGTTGCCATCCATTGGCAGACCACTGGCACCCACACGGGCGAGTTCATGGACGTGCCCGCCACGGGCAGGAATGTCACGGTGACCGGTGCCTCCTTCCTGGCGTTCGACGGCGATAAACTCGCCGAGGAGTGGGTGGTGTGGGATCCCCGCGAGTTGCTCTCAGCGCTCGGCATCTGGCACCTCGGACACGGAAACTACCCAGAAAGCACTTCATGACTCTTTACGGACATTCCCTCATCGCCGGCGAGGCCACTCCCGGGACCAGCGGTTCGGCCTTCGGCATCAACCCCGCCACCAATGAACAGCTGGAACCGGCCTACAGCCTGATCAGCGAAAAACAGCTGCAGGAAGCCACGGCCGCTGCCGAGGACGCCTTCGGATCCTTCAGCGCCCTGGACCCCGAGCAGCACGCCCGGTTCCTGGACGCCATCGCGGAAAACATCGAAGCAATCGGCGACGAACTCGTCGAACGCGCTTCCGTGGAGACCGGCCTCGGCCTGGACCGCCTTCGCGGTGAACGAGCCCGTACCACCGGGCAGCTGCGGCTCTTCGCGAACGTTGTCCGCCAGGGTGACTTCCGGGGTGTCCGCATCGACCCGGCCCTGCCCGAGCGCACGCCCTTGCCCCGCGCGGACATCCGCCAGCGCCAGATTCCCCTGGGACCGGTGGCTGTGTTCGGTGCCAGCAACTTCCCGCTGGCGTTCTCCGTGGCCGGCGGCGACACCGCCTCGGCCTTCGCCGCCGGCTGCCCGGTCATCGTGAAGGCCCACAACGCCCACCCGGGCACGGCCGAGCTGGTAGGCCAGGCCATCACCAAGGCCGTGAAGGACCTTGGCCTGCATCCCGGCGTGTTCTCGCTGGTGTACGGATCGGGTTCAAGCATCGGCCAGGCCCTGGTTGCGGACCCTGCCATCAAGGCCGTGGGCTTCACCGGTTCCCGCGCCGGCGGCACGGCCCTCATGCGCACCGCCGCTGCACGGCCGGAGCCCATCCCGGTCTACGCCGAGATGTCCTCCATCAACCCGGTGTACGTTTTCCCGGGCGCGCTCGACGGCTCCGAAGAGGACATCAAAGCCTTGGCCAAGCAGTACATCGGCTCGGTCACCGGCAGTTCCGGCCAGCTCTGCACCTCGCCCGGCCTGGTATTCGTACCGGCAGGGGAGGCCGGCGAACGCTTCGCCGCAGCCGTTACCGGTGAAATCACCCATCTCCACGGCCAGACCATGCTGACCGGCGGCATCGCCACGGCATGGCAGCACGGCCACGACGCCCTCGAAGCAGCCCCCGACGTCGAAATCCTTGGCCGCGGTGCCAAGGGACCCGGCGAGAATGCACCCGCACCTGCGGTGTTCGGCGCGGACCTGGACGTGTTCATCAACAACCCGATCCTGCATGAGGAAGTGTTCGGTGCCGCGTCCCTCGTAGTCCGCTACAAGGGCATCGAGGACCTCATCGCAGCAACGGCCAAGCTTGAAGGCCAGCTCACCGCTTCACTCCATCTCACGGAAGCCGACTACGCCACCGCGGCGCCACTGATTCCTACCCTGGAACGCAAGGTGGGCCGGATCATCATCAACGCCTGGCCTACGGGTGTCGAAGTGGGTCACGCCATGGTCCACGGCGGTCCGTTCCCGGCTACCTCCGACGCCAAGACCACGTCCGTTGGCACCCTCGCGATCGACCGCTTCCTGCGTCCGGTTGCGTACCAGAACTTCCCCGAGGAGCTGCGCCCCGAGGCACTCAAGGATGCCAACCCCTGGAACGTGAACCGTCTCGTGGATGGACAGCCCGAGCTCTCCCGCTAGCCACGGTCCAGCCCACCCCAAGCAAGCCGCCCGGCGATCGCAACCGCCGGGCGGCTTTTCCATGCACGCAGGTTCCGTGCACACAACGGTTCGGTGCCGTGAGAGTCTGGTATTACGGACACCCGCGATTGTGGAGGGCTAGGAAGCCAGGCGCAGTTCTGTGCATCCTTGAGTACGGGATACCGGACAGGCAGTGGAACAGCTGCCTGGAAAGTCACCCTCGAGCACCCAAGCAGTGAGGCACCATGACAACCACGCCACTGGCACCCGGCAAGTCCACTTCCAAGGTCCCGGCCGCCGAAAACACCCTGCGCATCCTCAAACTGTTGGCGTCGCGCCGTGGTCCCATGGCGGCGTCGAACATTGCCACAGCGCTCGGCCTGCCGCGCTCCAGTGTGTACCACTTGCTGGGGGTCATGGAGGCCAACGGCTTTGTGCTGCACCTGCATGAAGAGCAGCGCTATGGCCTGGGGATCAGTGCCTTCGAGCTCAGCTCGGCGTACTCGCGGCAGGAGCCCCTTTCCCGTCTGGGGCGGCCCATGCTTGCCTCGTTGGTGGACGTCATCGGTGAGAGCGCGCACCTCGCCGTCCTGCACGGGCGCGACGTTCTCTACATCGTGGAGGAGCGGGCCAAGAACCGCCCGAGCCTGGTGACCGACGTCGGTGTCCGCCTGCCCAGCCACCTCACCGCCAGTGGACGCGCGATTCTCGCTGCGCTGCCCAAGTCGCAGGTCCGGGCGCTCTATCCGAACGCTGCGGCCTTCACCTCGCGGCACGAGGTGGAGTTCCCCATCATGAAGTACTCCGCGTTGTCCTCCCACCTGGACCAGGTGCGGCAGCGCGGTTATGCCACCGAGAACGGCGAAATCACCCCGGGTTTCGGTTCCATCGCCGCCGCTGTCACGGACCATGTGGGATGGCCGACGGCGGCAGTCGCCGTGACGTTCCTGGAGGACAAAGTGCCGGCGGAGCAATGGCCGGTCCTTGCCGCCCGCATCCGCAAGGCGGCGGACGAACTGTCCGTGCGGATCCACGGACGCCCGGCCGTCTGAGTTGCCTGCCGGCCGGGCCGGCTCGCCCGGCCGCGCCAGCGTGTTGGTTGAGCCGGGACGGCCCGCCGCCGTCGGTCCTTCGGCTACGCCGGGCCAGGCCCGCCGCTGCCTTGCCCGGCTTCGTCGCGCTCGACGAGCCTTTTGAACACTTCCAGCTCGCCTTTGAAGCTGCCTTTGTAGGAGCCCGTTGCGAAGAGGCGCCCAAAGATTCCCGCAATGAATCCCCGCGTGACGAACTGCTGGTTGAGGCGCGTTCCTGCACCCTCGGGCAGGAACGTGACGTCCGATTCGCCCTTGAGGATCGCATTGCCGAAGCGCGTGCGGATATGCCGTGGCCGCTCGACGGCCAAGACCTCAGTAGGGCTGGCCATCCGCCCGAACCACACCGTGTAGCGGCTCCCTGCCTCATCGATCCGACCCACGCGATCCGTCACGCGGGTGACGCCGCCGATCCATTCCTTGAACCGGTCCTGGTCCGTCCAGGTGGCGAAAACACGTTCGGGTGGAGCAGCAATGAAGGCGGACACGTGGAATGTTCCCATGGGTTCAGCATGCGCTTCTTCGCAGACGAATTCGAGATTCTTTGAGCCTCGATGTGCCCGTTGTTTGACCGGTCGCGAGGCCAGTCGCACGGGTCTGTAATCCCGGACAGCACCCGCCCAAAAGCCGTTCCCGGCGCCCGGTGAACAGGCTCTACTGGATACAGAAGATCTTTCACCCAGACATATTTCGAGAGATGAAGGAGCCACCATGGCACCCGCCGATTTCACTACAGGAGCCCGCCCGGTCAAAGCCGCCCGTGGCACGGAGCTCACCGCAAAGTCCTGGCAGACCGAGGCGCCGTTGCGCATGTTGATGAACAACCTGGACCCGGAGGTTGCTGAGCGTCCGGATGACCTGGTTGTTTACGGCGGTACGGGCCGTGCGGTGCGTTCGTGGGATGCGTTTGATGCGATCACCCGGACCCTGGAGACGATGGAGAAGGACGAGACGCTCCTGGTGCAGTCGGGTAAGCCGGTGGGGGTGTTCCGCACGAATGAGTGGGCGCCGCGTGTGCTTCTGGCGAACTCGAACCTGGTGGGGGATTGGGCGACGTGGCCGGAGTTCCGCCGCCTGGAGGCTGAGGGTTTGACGATGTACGGGCAGATGACCGCGGGGTCGTGGATTTACATCGGCACGCAGGGCATCCTGCAGGGCACGTATGAGACGTTCGCGGCTCTCGGGAACAAGCTCGTCGCGGAAGGCCGGCACCCGGCACCTGCTGCGGAGGGTTCCACCGAGGGCCCGTTGGCGGGGACGCTGACCCTGACCGGTGGGTGTGGCGGCATGGGCGGTGCGCAGCCGCTGGCGGTGACCTTGAACGACGGCGCCTGCCTGATCATCGATGTCGACGAGACCCGCCTGCGCCGCCGCGCCGGGAAACGCTACCTGGACGAGGTCGAAACGGACCTGGACACCGCGATCGCGAAGGTCCTCAAGGCCAAGGAAGAACGTCGTGGCTGGTCCGTCGGGTACGTGGGCAACGCCGCCGAGGTCTTCCCCGAGCTGCTGCGCCGGCACAGGGCGGGGGAGTTGACCATTGATGTGGTCACGGACCAGACGTCCGCGCATGATCCGTTGTCCTACCTGCCCGAGGGCATCACCGTGGCCGAGTGGCACACCGAAGCCGCAGCCGACCCGGAAGGGTTCACGAAGAAGGCCCAGGCGTCCATGGCCCGCCAGGTGCAGGCGATGGTGGAGTTCCAGGACGCCGGGGCCGAGGTCTTTGATTATGGCAACTCCATCCGGGACGAGGCCCGCAAGGGCGGCTACACCCGTGCGTTTGAGTTCCCCGGGTTTGTTCCGGCGTATATTCGTCCGTTGTTCTGCGAGGGCTTGGGCCCGTTCCGGTGGGTGGCGCTGTCCGGGGACCCGGAAGACATCCGCGTCACGGATGAGGCGATCAAGGAACTGTTCCCGGAGAACAAGCACTTGCACAAGTGGATCGACGCCGCCCAGGAACGGGTGGAGTTCGAGGGCCTGCCGGCGCGGATTTGCTGGCTTGGGTATGGCGAACGGCACCAGGCGGGGCTGTTGTTCAACAAGCTCGTGGCCGAGGGCAAGGTCAAGGCACCGATCGTGATCGGCCGTGACCACCTGGATTCGGGTTCGGTCGCGTCCCCGTACCGGGAGACCGAAGCGATGAAGGACGGCTCGGACGCGATCGCTGACTGGCCGCTGCTGAACGCGCTCACCGCGGCCTCGTCCGGGGCTACGTGGGTGTCGATCCACCATGGTGGCGGGGTCGGGATTGGCCGGTCCATCCACACCGGGCAGGTCTCCGTGGCCGACGGCACCGAACTCGCCGCAGCGAAACTGACCGCGCTGCTGACCAACGACCCCGGCATGGGCGTCATCCGCCACGCAGACGCCGGCTACGAACGCGCCATCGACGTCGCCCACGAACGCGGCGTCCGCATCCCCATGAACGAAGGTAAGTAAGTGACTATCACCTCAAACGAACAGCTGACCGTTACCCTCGGTTCCGGCGGCGTGACCCCGGAAGACGTCGTCGCCGTCGCACGCCACGACGCCAAGGTGACCATCTCCCAGGACGCCCTGGACACGGTAGCCAAGGTCCGCGCCCACATTGACGACCTGGCCACGAGCGAGGTGCCCGCATACGGCATCTCCACGGGCTTCGGTGCGCTGGCCAACCGCCATATCCCGAACGAACTCCGCACCCAGCTGCAGAAGTCGCTCATCCGCAGCCACGCCGCCGGCATGGGCCCGGCCGTCGAACGCGAAGTCATCCGCGGCATCATGTTCCTCCGTGCCAAGACGCTGGCCTCGGGCCGCACGGGTGTTCGCCCAGTGGTCCTGCAGACCATGGTGGACGTCCTCAACGCGGGCATCACCCCGGTGGTCCGCGAGTTCGGTTCGCTGGGTTGCTCCGGCGACCTCGCTCCGCTGTCCCACTGCGCCCTGGTCCTCATGGGCGAAGGCGAAGCAACAGGACCCGACGGCGAACTGTACGGCGCCGCCGGCAAGGCACCCGTCGCTGAGCTGCTTGCGCGGCACGGCATCGAGCCTGTCACGCTGGCCGAAAAGGAAGGCCTGGCGCTGGTCAACGGCACCGAGGGCATGCTCGGTATGCTGCTGATGGCCATCGCGGACCTGCGCATGCTGCTTGCGACGGCGGATGTCACTGCCGCCCTCAGTGTCGAGGCCCTCCTCGGCACGGACCAGGTGTTCCTGCCCGAGCTCCACGCGGCACTGCGCCCGCACCCGGGGCAGGCTGCCAGCGCCGACAACATGCTCCGCGTGCTGTCCAACTCCCCGATCGTCGCCTCGCACCGCGTCAACGACACCAAGGTCCAGGACGCCTACTCCCTCCGCTGCGCCCCGCAGGTTGCCGGAGCTGTCCGCGACACCGTTGACCACGCCGCGCTTGTGGCATCCCGCGAGCTCGCCGCAGCGATCGACAACCCGGTGGTCCTCCCGGACGGCCGCGTGACGTCCAACGGCAACTTCCACGGCGCACCTGTGGCCTACGTGCTGGACTTCCTGGCCATCGCCGTCGCGGACCTGAGCTCCATCGCCGAGCGCCGCACGGACCGCATGCTGGACCCTGCCCGTTCGCACGGACTCCCGGCCTTCCTCGCCGCGGATCCCGGCGTGGACTCGGGCCTCATGATCGCCCAGTACACGCAGGCCGGCCTGGTCTCGGACAACAAGCGCCTGGCCGTTCCTGCATCGGTGGACTCCATCCCGAGCTCCGCCATGCAGGAAGACCACGTGTCCATGGGCTGGCACGCCGCCCGGAAGTTGCGCAAGGCCGTCGAGAACCTGCGGCGGGTGCTCGCCGTCGAACTCGTGACCAGCGCCCGAGCCATCGACATGCGCACGCAACTGTCCGACGGCGAACTCACCCCGGGCCCTGCCGGCACGGCAGTGCTTGAGGTGCTTCGCGAAGTGGTCCAGGGTCCGGGCACCGACCGGTTCCTGTCGCCCGAGCTCGAAGCGGCTGACCGTTTGGTTGGCTCGGGTGCCGTCCGTGCGGCAGCCGAATCCGCCGTCGGGATTTTGGCCTGACGTCGAATAAAAGCCTCATTTGAGGCGCATGTTTGTCACGTTCCGGAAATTGTTCGCAACGCAGTCTCCGGGACGTGGCAAATGTAGTAATACTTATGGTGTACGTCACGTCCACGCCAACGATGTCGTGGGCTTGACGGTCACTTTTTACACAAGTCAATACACAACGAACATCCACAAAGGGGTAGAAGTTCAATGAAGGCACGCGGAGCAGTCCTGTCCAGGCGAAACGCTCACACGGCTACGGTGTCCGACTGGAGGCAACTCCGGGTGGGCGAAATGGTGGAAGTGGTCAAGTACGCCCACGTCATCGCGACCGGCCAGATCGAGGAAGTTTCCAGCAGCGGGAATGTGGTGTGGCTTGAACATTCAGGGCCCGGGGTCACCGAAGAGGGCAAGGAACTCTTCATGAAGTCCGACGGCGTCACTCTCCGCCGGGCGTAACAACCCAACTGAGTCGCACTTCAGGTCGTTCCCGGCGCTGGGAACGACGTCAATTGCGACCTACTTGGGGGGTAAACAGAAACCGGGGCCTGTCCCTTTCCGCGGGTAGTAGAGCGGAAAGGGACAGGCCCCGGTTTTTGGCTTCGCTGCCAGGAACCTGCCTTCGTGGGTTGTGGTCAGGCGGCGAGGGCTTCGTGGGTCTGGCCGAAGGGAACGGATTCGTCCAGGGCCACGGTGTAGGTGCCGGGCTCGTGGCGCGTCACCAGTATGCCGCAGTTGGCTTCTGCTGCTGCGCTTTCGATCAGGGTATCCACGGCGCGATCGAGTCCGTCGTGGATCTCGCCTGCCGTGGAAAAGGACAGGCGGATTTCGCGTTCTGCCGTCGTTGCAGTCATTGGGGGGACCTCCTATTACGTGCCGCATGCGAGGGCGACCCATCAATCATAGGACCTCTAAGCCAAATATTTGTAAGATGACTGGCAGCTAAGTGACGTGCGTCTCACCTGCGGACCATGGCCCGGAGCAGCTTCACAGCTACGGACAGCGCCGCAATGTCCATGGGGCCTGGCTTGATGGCTTCCTGGATGGTCTCCTGGATGCGAGCCAGTTGTTCGATGTTTCCCCGTTCCCAATCCATGATCCGCTCTACCGGATCGCTGACCGTCGAGGAGCGGGGAGTGTGCCGGACAACGGCCTTGGTCATGTCCGCCAGCACCAGGTACATGTCATCCCTCAAGGCTGCACGGGCCAATGATTCCCAATGGGTGTCCCTGGAGAGCATGGTGATGTGTTCCAGGAGGGGGATGGCGGAAATACGCTCGAACACGGCGAAGTACACCTCGGCCACGGCCTCCACCGGCTCCTGGAGTTCCTCGGCGATCGCGGAGATATCGAGCAGGCCGTAGCTCACCAGGAGCTCGGAGGCCCGGATGCCCAGGCTGTGCGGCAAGCCCACGGAGTCGGTGTGGGCCAGGCGCTTCAAGGAGTGGGCCAGGTTGATCCCGTGCAGGAATCCCGTGAAGTTGGCCCGCATCAGCGCCATGGGACGTTCCAGCCGGGCGAACGCATCCGCCACCGGCTTGTCCCGGAAATCATGGGTGACGTACCAGCGGACCGAGCGGTCCAGCAGGCGCCGCATGTCCAGGGCCACAGCCGCTCCGTGCTCGCTCGGCGTGCTGGACGGAAGCTGGGCAATGGTCTCCATGACGGAATCGAAGTCCCAGATCTCCCGCATCACCACGAACGCCCTGGCCACGGCTGTGGCGGACACAGTGGTCTCCTCCATGGCCCGGAACGCGAAGGAAATGCCACCCATGTTGATCATGTCGTTGGCTACCACCGTGGCAACGATTTCGCGGCGCAACGGGTGGGTGGCGAGGTGTTCGCCGAACCGTTCGGAGACTTGCTTGGGGAAATAGGAGTGCATGGTTTGCGAAAACCAGGGATCGTCCGCCAAGCCACCCTCGGTGAGTTCCTTGGCGAGCTCGATCTTGGCATAGGCCGCCAGGACCGCCAGCTCCGGGGTGGTAAGGCCTTTGCCGGCCAGGATCCGTGCCCTCAGTTCCTCGTTGCTTGGCAAACACTCCAGCTGGCGGTCAAGGTCCGTAGCCGCTTCCAGCCAGTCCATGGTCCGTTCAAAACTGGGACTCCACTCCACGGCCAGCTGCTTGTCGTTGAGGAGGAGCGTGTTCTGGTGATCATTGGTTTTCAGGACCAGCCGGCCCACTTCGCCCTGGAGCGAGTGCAGGAACCCGGTCCGCTCCGCCACGGACATTCGTCCCGCCGAGATCATCCGGTCCAGGAACACCTTGATGTTGACCTCGTGGTCCGAACAGTCCACGCCGGCCGAATTGTCGATTGCGTCCGTGTTCACCAGGATTCCAGCAAGGGCTGCCTCGATCCGGCCCCGCTGGGTCACCCCGAGGTTTCCGCCCTCGGCGATGATGTGCGCGCGGAGATCCCGGGCGTCCACGCGGATGGCGTCGTTGGACTTGTCCCCGACGTCCGCGTGGGTTTCCGTGGATGCCTTGACGTAGGTGCCGATGCCGCCGTTGTACAGGAGGTCCACCGGTGCCTTGAGGACCGCGCGTAGAAGCTCGGGCGGGCTGGCCGCCGTCGTGCTTTCCTCCATACCCAAGGCGAGGCGGACCTGTTCGGTGACCGGAATCGATTTTTCCGAGCGGGAGTACACGCCGCCGCCGGGGCTCAGCTTTGCGGGGTCGTAGTCGGCCCAGGAAGAGCGTGACAGCTTGAAGAGGCGTTCGCGTTCCTTATAAGAGGTTGACGGGTCCGGGGTGGGGTCAAGGAAGATATGCCGATGGTCGAACGCGGCTACCAGTTTGATGTGGTTGGACAGGAGCATGCCGTTGCCGAACACGTCGCCGCTCATGTCCCCGATCCCCACCACCGTGAAGTCCTCGGCGCGGGAGTCTATGGTGAGTTCGCTGAAGTGATGCCGCACGGACTCCCATGCCCCGCGTGCGGTGATGCCCATCTGCTTGTGGTCGTAGCCCACCGAGCCGCCGGAAGCGAAGGCGTCTCCGAGCCAGTATCCGTACTCCGCAGCCACCGAATTGGCGAGGTCGGAAAACGCGGCGGTTCCCTTGTCTGCAGCCACCACGAGGTAGTAGTCATCGCCATCGTGCCGGACGACGCGAGGCGGCGTAACCACCGTGCCGTTGGTGCCGCCGTCGGGATCCGCCACCAGGTTGTCCGTGATGTCCAGGAGGCCGCGGATGAAAGTCCGGTAGCTTTCCTGTCCCTCGGCGAGCCACGCCGCACGGTCATCGACGGGGTCCGGGAGGAGTTTGGGGAAGAAGCCGCCCTTCGCGCCTGTGGGCACGATGACCGCATTCTTGACAGTCTGGGCCTTCACGAGTCCCAGGATCTCCGTGCGGAAGTCCTCGCGGCGGTCAGACCAACGCAGGCCGCCGCGGGCAATCGGCCCGAAGCGGAGGTGTACGCCCTCAACCCGGGGCGAATAAACCCAGATCTCGAACTTGGGCCGGGGCGCAGGTGCGGCGGGAATGCTGGACGGATTCAGTTTGACGCTGATGTAAGGCTTGTCCAGGTAGAAGTTGGTGCGCAGCGTGGCCTCCACCAGGCTCGCCAGTTGCCGCAGGAGCCGGTCCGCATCAAGGACCGGCACGGCGTCGATTGCTGCGGCCAACGCTGTCCGGGCTTGATGGATGGCCTGTGTCCGGTGGCTTAGCTCGCTGGTGCCTTCTTCGAAGACATCACCCTCGCCTGCATGCGCGCCGGGGCCAGGTTCAAACAGATCCGGGGCAAAGAGGTCCGGGTTGAACTTGGCTTCGAACAACTCCAGCAACGCATGCGTTGCCGTGACATTGGCCCGCAGGGTATCCGCAATGAAGCCATACGAGTTGGTGCTGCCCAATTGCCGCAGGTACTTGGCATAGGCGCGCAGGATCGCCACGCGGCGCCAGTCGATGCCCTCCCTGATCACCAACGCGTCGAACGCATCCGACTCCGCGTCGCCACGCATCGAGGCGCAAAACGAGTCGGCCAACAGTTCAGCCGTCGGGAGCGGATCCACTCCGCGCGGGTACTTCAACCCTAGGTCGTAGAGGAAGAACTGCCGGCCATCCGCCCGCTGCACATCGAAAGGCCGCTGGTCCAGGACCTTCAGCCCGAGGTTGTGGAAAAACGGCAGGATCTCCGTGAGGCTTTGCGGACGGGTCAGGTACAGGCGTACGCGGGCGTCCTCGGTCAGGATGGCGGTGCCGGGGCGTTTGTAGACGGAGAGGATGGGGTCCTGGTCGCCATCCTCAGGGAAGCCCTCGAACCTGGCGATGTCTGCAACGGCATCCTCCACCTCGTACTCGGCTTTGTAGCTTGCGGAAAACGCGGTACCCCATTGCGCCGAGAGCTGGGTGGCTTCCTCCCTCGGGTACCTGGCCTGCAGTGCCTCGTCCAGGCCCTGCGCCCAGGAACGCGTGGCGGCGATGATGCGCTGCTCCAGGACGGCTGAATCGATGAGGGCCGCTGAATCGACGACGGCGGCAGTCACCCCTTGCGGACTGGTTCCGCTTTCGCTGTGGTTGCCGCCGTGTTCCGCTGCCTCCGGCAGCAGGATCCGGAAGAACACCCGTGCCATGGCAGATTCGCCCAGCCGCAGCTCGAATTCGATCTCTTCGGCACCGAAGGCCTCGCGCAGCTCGCGCTCGATGTTGAGCCGGACGGCCGTGCTGTACCGGTGGCGTGGCAGGAAGACGAGTGCCGTCATGAACCGGCCATAGGAGTCCGGGCGAAGGAAGAGCCGGGTGCTGTGGCGTTCCTGCAGGCGCTGGATTTCGCGTGCGTGCATTGCCAGTTGTTCGGCGTCGATGTGGAACAGCTCGTCCCGGGGGTAGGCGTCCATGACCGCCAGGAGTTCCTTGCCGTGGTGTGATTCCGCGGGGTAGCCGAACATCCGGAGGACATCCAGCACCGTGTCCCGGATGGCGGGGATCTGCAGGGCCGAATGCGCAGAGGAATTCGGGGAGAACAAGCCAACGAAGGTGTGCCCGCCGTGCCCGCCGGGGATTCGCACCTTCATCTCGTCGAGGTACGCATGGCGCAGTACCGTCGAGCGGCGGGTGGACTTGGTGAGCGTGAGGATTGGCGTCCCGGAGCGTGGGTTGTCCACGGTGGTCTCCGTGGCTGGCAGGTCCTGCAGGATCCCGAACCCCATTCCATCCGGCCCGCGGTACCCCAGGAACACGAAATTTCCGTCCTCCAGCCAGCGCAGCAGCTCTTGGGCTTCGTCCGTTCCGGGCTCGGATTGACTGTCCAGTTCGCGGAGCACGCCCTCCAGCTGCGAGTGCATGGCCAGAGCGTCCTCGGCTGCGGCACGAACGTCGCGAATCACGGCCTCCACGCGGGAGATCAGCCGCGCGGTGGCTTCCTCATCCGCCAGCCGTGGGATGTCCAGCGCCAGCCAGGCTTCGGTGAGCTGGCCGGCGTCGTGCGTTTCCGGCGGGTGTTCGACGCCGGTGGGCAGCCCCGTGCGGTGCGGTCCCCGGTGGAGGCCGGTCAGGCGGTGGGTGGCGGGGTCGCGTTCCACCCGGAACGTGGGGTGGACCAGCAGGCGGATCGACGACGTGTCCCTGGCGATCTCGGCGGTCACGGAGGGCAGGAGGTAGGGGAGGTCGTCCGTGACGATGGCGACCAGGCTGGCATCGGACTCATTCAGGATCCCGATCACGGCCTGGCCCGGCTCGCGGCGTTCGGCCAGGGACCGGTGGTAGCGTGCCCGTTCCACCAGGGTTTCGGGCGGGTAGTTGAGGACATCGTCGTCGGCCACGTGCTCGTAGTAGTCGGTGAGAAACCCGTCCGCCGGCTCCAATGTGGGTGCCATGTCGCGCCTCCGCTGCCCTGGGGCTGCGCAAGTAGCGGCCGTACTGGTGCGGTCGGCGAAGTCCCTGCGCCTCATCCCATGATCGTCTCCGAGGGGCCGGCGGTAAAGGCTTGAAGGCGCATATCCGGGTGCGGCCGGTGGCCGCGGAACGTGCCCGCGGCCACCGCAAACCCGCTAGGGTTTGGTTTGCCAGAACCCCCGGACAATCTCATACGCAAGGCGAACGAGATTGACCATGAAGTTCAGGCGGCCCCACTGCTCGAAGCGTTTCCGCTGACGAGGCATGGTGCACCCCCTCCCGAGGACAGGGTGCGACTGCGGGCTGATGTGTTTGCACACGGCACGCAAAGGGGCATACCCTTGAGGTGTGGTCAGCAAGGATTTGCCCCTTGTTATCGCACCTAAGAGCGCTTCGCGCTGAACAAGGACCCGATTGCCGTCGGGTCTTTCGTTTGTAACGAAGCAGCCGGCTGTTGCCCGCTGCGAAGTAGTTTATCGAGAGTTAACTACTTATTAGTTCATGGTGGATGTTCGTCGTCCAGAGAAGCACTCAGCCCCCTGCCGGAAACCGGCAAGGGGCTGATCGGTTTGTCCCGCGGGTGCTTAGCGCTTGACGGCGTCGAGCTTGAGCATTTTGGCGATGACGTTGTCGAGTTCGGAGTCGTCGAAGATTTTCTTCCAGTCGTCCTTGATGATGGTGTCCTTGCCGTACTGGATGGCGATTTCGCAGGCCTCGGAGAAGGGGTTGGAGCCGCGCAGGGCGTTGGTGAGGGCGATCTGGACGTGGCCGAACAGCATGGCCTTGGCGGCTGCCTCGGGGACGCCGACGGTGTGGACGGTCTCGTGCAGTGCCTCGTTGAGCAGGGTGCCGATCATGCAGGCCACGGTTTCCACGAGGGTGGGTTCCAGCACGGCGAGCTGGTAGACGGTGACCCAGTGGACGTCGATCACGGGGGCGTAGATGGTGCGGATCACGGCTTCGGCCGCGTCGCGGGTGGCGGTGGGGGCGTCGTCGTCGATCGCGGCGACTACGTTCTGGGGTGCGCCTTCGCCGCCGAAGGTGTCGGCCCATTCTTCCTTGGTGGTGCGTTCCAGGAACACGGACGGGTGGCACGGGTGCGCGACTGCCTGCACCACGTCATCGCGCTTGGCCAGCAGGCCGGCGTAGGCGGCGGCGGGGTCGAGGGTCAGGAGGATGGAGCCTGCCTTCATCTGCGGGACCACGCCTTCGGAGACGACGCCCAGGACGGTGTCCGGGACAGCGAGGATCACGACGTCGGCGCCCTTGACGGCGTCGTCGGTGGCGGTGATTTCGCGGCCCTCGGCCTGGATGCGTTCCTGACCGGCGGGGGAGTTTTCGCTGTAGAAGACGGTGTGGGCCGACTTCTGGAGGTTCCGGGAAACGCGCATCCCCATCTTGCCTCCGGCTCCGATCACGGCGACGGTCAAAGTTTCTGCAGTCATTTCACTTGCTCCTTAGGAAGTCGAGGCTTTGTTGGGTCCACTGGTTTTCGAGGCGGATGGTTTCTGCTTCGGTGTCCTGCCAGGGCAGCCAGTGTTCGACGATTTGGTTGATGTTTCTGGTTTTGGGCTGGATCTTTTCGACCATGTAGTCGTAGTCGAGGAGTCCTTCGCCGAGGGGTGCGCCGGAGTACGTGAATCCGACCCATCCCTGCTTGCGGCTGAACGCAAAGTCTTTGATGTGCATGTTCAGGACATAAGGCTCGACGGCGTCAATCACCTGCCGGGGCATCTCCAGGGCCGCGACCGTGTTGGCGGGGTCGCTGCAGATCCCCAGGTACGGGCTGTTGACCGCCTTGACCACGGAAAGGATCCGTTGCGTAGGGACCTGTTCGTAGGTTTCGATCGCGATCCGCACACCTGCCGCTTCGAATTCGGGAAGCACCTGCGTGAAGATGTTCACGGCTTCCTCGTTGCTGGGGGTGTGCCCGGGGACGTTGAACATGGTCCGGAGCAGGTCCGAGCCCAGGATTCCCGCGATGTGCAGGAACTTCCGGAGATGCTCCGAGCGGATGCCCTTGGTCCCGACTTCCAGGGTGATTCCGAGTTCGTCCGCCGTCGTGCGGACGGCGGTCAGGTCGGCGTCGTCCATGTCCTCCAGCGGCGCGTAGTCGCAGATCTGAAACAAATCCACGCCCAAATCAGCGGCGCGCCCGAGGGCGTCGTGGATGCTCAACGGTTCGCTGACCCGGTCCGAGAGCTGCCAGAAAAACGCGTAACTGCTGAGGCCAATCCTGCTCATGCGGCCACCTCCTGTGTTGCCAACCGTGCGGCGGTTTCGTCGAGGATGGTTTTCAGCGCGGTGGGGTCGTGCGCGAAGCGGCCCAGGAAAAGACCTGCGACGGCGGTGTCCAATTCGGTGATCAGTCCCGGTCCGGCGCTGCCGCCGTAGATGACCCGACTGGTCTCCTGCCCCGGCAACGAACGCAGGTGGGCGTCGAGGCCGCGGATCACTGTGCTGATGTACTCCGGGGTGGCGGGTTCGGGAGCGCCGATGGCCCATTGGGGTTCGTACGCAACGATGGTCCTGCCCACCGGTCCGAGGGTCGCTGCCCGGTTGAGGGCGGCGTCGATCTCGGGGGTGCACCGGGCGATCGCTTCCTCGGGGGAGCCTGCGGTGAGTTCGCCGACGCACAGGATGGGGGTGAGGCCGTTGCGGTACGCGGCAGCGGTTTTCAGGCCGATCACCCGGTCGTCTTCACCGAAGATCCGGCGCCGTTCGGCGTGCCCTACTTCTACGTACCGTCCACCGAGTTCGGCCACGGTCTTGCCGCCGACTTCGCCGGTGTAGGCGCCTTCGTCTTCCCAGAAGAGGTCCTGCGCGCCGGTGCCCACGTGCGCGGGTCCGAGGATCCGGGCCGCTTCCGGGAGGGCGGGGAGGATGGGCAGGATGAACAGTTCGATCTCGCCGTTCTGCACTGCGGGGTGTTTCAGGGCGATCGTGGCCACGTCGCGGCAGTAGTCCACGGAGCGGGCGTGCCCGAAATACATTTTCAGGCTCACTCCGATCACGGCCTTGGCGGGAACGGGGTTAGCAGCTGGTGACACCTTCGTAGTCCTTAATCAGGGTGACTTTCTCTGCCGAGGCGGAGGTTTCGTCGAAGGTGTAGGTGAGCCATTCCTTGGCCAGGCGGCGGGCGAGTTCCAGGCCGATGACGCGCTGTCCCATGGTCAGGATCTGGGCGTTGTTGGACAGGATGGAGCGTTCCACGGAGAAGGAGTCGTGCGCGGTGACGGCGCGGACGCCGGGGACCTTGTTCGCCGCGATCGCCACACCAAGGCCGGTGCCGCAGACCAGCAGGGCACGGTCGGCCTTCCCGGCAGCAACCAGCTCAGCGGCGGCGATCGCCACGGACGGGTACGGGGTGTGGGAAGTGGCGTCCACCCCGACGTCGGTCACGGACTCCACCAAAGGGTTCGCTTCCAGGTCAGCCTTCAGGGCTTCCTTGTATTCAAATCCGGCGTCGTCCGATCCGATGACCAGGCGCAGTGCGGCGCTCATGCGTTCTCCTTAACAGTGTTCTTTACGGCTGCGGTGTTCTGAAGCAGGGTGTTGTGGATGGCACGGACGATCAGTGCCATGGAGATGGCTCCGGCGTCCGGGGTTCCGAGGCTCTTTTCGGCGTGCGGGCGGGCCCGGCCCATAAGGGGCAGCAGGTTCGCGGTCGCTTCGGCGGACTGCTCCGCGACCGTGGCGGCAGTACCCCATGCGTCCCGGAGGGAACCGCCGTCGTTCACCGCGGCGGTGAGGGCGTCGCTGAACGGGGAAAGGACATCCACCAGGGTCTTGTCGCCGACCTTGGCTTTGCCGAAGTCCATGATGGAGCGCTTCGCTTCGGCCACACCGGCGGCCACGGCCGCGGCGTTCGGGGCATCACTGTCGCCGACGGCGGCACCGACCGCGCGCAGGGCCATGCCCCACAACGCACCCGAGGTTCCACCGGCCTTGTCAGCCCACGCATCGGCGGCCAGGTTGAGCACGGTCCCGGCACCGGCACCGCGGACGACGGCGTCTGCCGCGGCAGCCGTGGCGGCGTGGATTCCGCGTTCCATGCCGATGCCGTGGTCACCGTCCCCGGCGATCGCGTCGATCCGGCCGAGCTCGGCCACGTTCGCGTCGATCACGGCCTTCGCCGCGTCCAGGGCCGCCAGGACAGCGCCTGCCGATGCTTTCGATTCTTCGCTCGCGTCCGGGATCACGGCCAACTGCTCCGCGTCAAAGGCAAGTTCTTCGGCGTCGAGCGCCTGGGCGGTGACCGCACCGCGGCGGAACGCCGGGGCGTCGGCGGGGGCGAGCCAGAGTTCCTCCAACTGGGCATCGAGCCAGAACAGGGTCAGGGAGGTGCCGGCCATGTCGAAGCTGGTCACGAGCTCACCGACCTGCGGGTCCACGGCCACAACGCCCGCCTCGGCCAAGAGCTGGGCCACGCGGCGGTAGACCACAAACAATTCTTCGTACTTCACGGACCCGAGGCCGTTAAGAATAGGTACAACACGTGCACCCTCCACCGAGACACCGTCCGGCACCTCGGCCAGCAGGTCCTTCACGAGCAGTTCGGCAAGGGCGTCCGCCGTCGGAATGTCCGTTTCGCCGATGCCGGGTTCGCCGTGGATGCCCATGCCCACCGCCATCCGCCCCTCCGGAACGGAGAAGAGCGGCTCCGGGGCGCCGGGCAGGGTGCAGCCGGTGAACGCGACCCCGAAGGAGCGGGTGCGGTCGTTGGCGCGGTTGGCGATCTCCACCACTGCGTCCATCGAGTGGCCGGCCTCGGCAGCGGCTGCGGCGACCTTGAACACCGTCAGGTCACCGGCGATCCCGCGACGCTTGTGCTTCTCAGCCAACGGTGCCGAGGAAATATCGTCCGTGACCGCGATGCTGCGGCAATCAATGCCCTCAGCGCGGAGCTTGTCCTGGGCCTGGGTGAAATGCAGGACATCCCCCGCGTAATTGCCATACCCCAACAACACACCCGCGCCATTGTCGGACGCTTTGGCCACGTTGTAGACCTGCTGCGCGGACGGGGACGCGAACAAGTTCCCCATCGCCGCACCATGGGCCAGGCCCTGACCCACCAAACCCGCGAACGCCGGGTAATGGCCCGAGCCGCCGCCGATCACCAAAGCGACCGTATCCGGCGTCGAACGCGTACTCCGCGCAACACCACCGGACACGCGGCGTACCCACCGGCCATGCGATGCCACGAAACCATCGATCATCTCGTCAGCAAAAGCTGAAGGTTCATTGAACAAACGGGTCATGCGGGGGCTCCTGGAGCAGTCGGCGTGAAAGTGTGCGTGGTTGGAGAGGGGTGCCCGCCCTTCGGGAGGGCACCCCGGATCAGGGAGTGTTACGGCTCTGCGTGGTGCCCGGCGCCCTGGGGGTCAAGGGCCTCCGCGGGCGTGCCTTCGGCGGCCTTGCCCTGGCGGCTCAGGACCACCATGAGGATCGAGGAGAGCAACATGAAGCCACCCACCACGAACATGGGAACCGTATAGTTGCCGGTCCAGTCTTTGAGCCAGCCCGTGATGTAACCGGCGCTGAAGCCTGCCAGGTTGCCCACCGTGTTGATCAAGGCGATGCCTGCGGCCGCCGCTGCGCCGGTGAGGAACTGTGTAGGAACGGTCCAGAAGTTGGGCAGTGCCGCGAAGATGGACATGGCGGTGATAGTGATGACCGCGATGGTCGCAGCCGGGGAGCCTGCGAAGAGCGCCAGCGGGATGCTGAGGCCACCGATCAGGGCGGGGAGGGCGATGTGCCAGGTCTTGACGCCACGCTTGGTGGCGTCCTTGGACCAGAAGTACAGGGCGAACGCCGCCGGGAGGTACGGGATGGCCGTGATCAGGCCCTTCTGGAAGACGTCGAACTTGGCGCCGTAGAGGCCTTCGAAACCCGCGATGATGGTCGGCAGGAAGAAGCCCAGGGCATAGAGGCCGTAGATGAAACCGAAGTAGATCAGGGAGAGCATCCAGACGCGGCCATTGCCGAACACGGTGCGGACGCTGACGTGCTTGTTGCTGGCGGCAGTCTGGGCCTTTTCCTTCTCCAGGGCGCCGGTCAGCCAGGTCTTTTCCTCGGCCGTGAGCCACTTGGCTTTGGCGGGGTTGTCGGCAAGGTAGAACCAGGCGATGACACCGATCACGATTGCCGGAACAGCGACGCCGAAGAACATGAAGCGCCAGCCTTCAAGGCCGAAGAACACGCCGTGCTGCTGGATCAGCGCACCGGCCAGGGGAGCACCGATCACGGTGGTCAGCGGCTGGGCCAAGTAGAAGAGGGCAAGGATCTTGCTGCGGTGCTTGGACGGCACCCAAAGGCTCAGGAACAGGATGGCGCCCGGGAAGAAACCAGCCTCGGCAACACCCAGGATGAAGCGCAGGATGTAGAGCTGCTCAACGTTGCCAACCCACGTGAAGAGCAGGGACACGATGCCCCAGCTGACCATGATGCGGGCAAGCCAGCGGCGGGCGCCGAACTTGTGGAGGGCCAGGTTGCTGGGGACTTCCAGCAGGATGTAGCCGATGAAGAACACGCCGGAGGCAAAGCCGAACTGGGCTGCGGACAACGCCAGGTCATTGTTCATGCCATTGGGTCCGGCGAAGGAGATGGCCGTGCGGTCCAGGTAATTGATGAAGAACATCAGGGCGACGAACGGCACCAGCCGGACCGCCACCTTCTTGATTGCGGATTTCTCTACCACCGATTGTGTGGTGTCCACATTGACTCCTAGATGTTGGTGTCCCCGCAGATCCTGCATTGGATGCGCCGGGCTGACTCGTGGATTGCCGGTCTGGGTCCGGCCAAAACGAAGCTTGTGACTTAAACCATAGGACTGGAATCTAAATTGGTCAACCGGTTGATGTGTTTTTCTTTTTGGTGTCTCTCGACGCTGCCTCTCGATTGGTCATCCGGTTGCTACGCTTTGAGGATGTCTGTGAATTCTGCCGCCGCAGCGGCCCAAATGACGGCGGCCCTGGCGCCCATGGAGCAGGGCTCCGTCGTGTCCGAAGTGGCCGAGCGACTGCTCGCCTACTTCACCAGCGGCGACATCGCGCCGGGCACGCGGCTACCGGCCGAACGCACGCTGGCAGCGTCGCTGGGTGTCGGACGCTCGGCCATTCGCGAGGCACTGGCCGCCTTGGAGATTCTCGGCATCGTCATTGTCCGGCCAGGCTCCGGAACGTACCTGCGCGACGGCGTCTCCGAACTCTTGCCGCGCACGCTCAGCTGGGGCTTGATGCTGGGGGAGCCGCGGACGCGGGAACTCGTTGAACTCCGCAGCGGCCTGGAAGTGCAGGCTGTGGAGTTGGCCGCCGGGCGGGTCCCCGACGAGGCCCTGGAACGCATGCGCGCCAACCTCGATGCCATGGAGAAGAACCTCGATGACTTGGCAGCGTATGTCGAAGCAGACGCGGCGTTCCACCGGGAGATCGCTGCCGCCTCCGGGAACATGGTCCTCGAGGAGCTCTTGCAGAGCATCCGGTCGCTGCTGAGGATCTGGGTGGACCGCGCCCTGACGGACGAAGGCCACGCGGAAGCGGCCCTCCAGGAACACACGGCAATCTATGAGGCTTTGAAGGCCCGGGACGTCGACGCTGTCACTAAGACCATGCGCTCCCACATGGTCACCGCATCCCGGCGCCTGCTCGCTGGCTTCGACGCGGCCCAGTAAATCTCCGGCGAGTTGGCATTTAATGGCAATGTTTGGGCCAAACATTGTCATCAAATGCCATCTCGGTGAGGACCACGGACCCAACAGACGTGGTGGCGGGATTCGAACCCGCGTGCGCTGCTTTGCAGGCAGCTCCCTGGCCTCTTGGGTACACCACGTGCCAACGAGACTAGGCCCGGGCCGGCAAACGAATCAAAGTTCTTTGCCCCGGTTTTCGCAGGGCTACGCGGGCTGACGGTTAGGCTACGCGCCCTGACGACCGGACTACGCCGCTGGTCGCTGGATTACGTCCGCGTTGCGTGGCTTTGCGCAGCGTGAAGCGTGCGCCCCCGCCACGACCGCCCAGCCAGTTTGGCCACGCCGGCTCCGATCAGGAGCGTGAGGATCGCAGCAGCTGCGTGCGTGTACAGCATGAGGTCCCCGGCGTGGAGAGCGGCCGTCCCGGCAGCGGGGACGGGCAGGTCCGCTGGAATCTGGCCGGTGCCGTGAAGGTGGTCCAGGGAGCCGAGCCCGGGGATGGAACCTCCCAGCGCATCAAAGCCGAAGAACAGCAGCTGCTGCGTGGCTCCGGAAACCAGCAGCAAAAGCAGCGGCCCGTGGATCCACCGGGAAATGAGCTGCGCGCCCAACGCCGCAAGGGCCACGAAGCCCAACAGCACTGGAATGGCCGGCGCACTGCCCCCGGAAAGTACGTGGGCAGCGAGGCCGAGCGCCACGGCCACCGGCCCGGCCACCCAGCGCCACTTGTTCTGCACAGGAGTTGCGTTCATCGCCGTCCTTCCCTCCCCACAGGCTATGCGGAGGATGGCCGCAAGGAAACAGCTATGCCAGGAGTGTGTTGACCAGCCGGGCCGCAACCTTGGCGGTGCGGGAGTCGATGTCGAACTCGGGGTTCAATTCAGCCACGTCCAGGTGCAGCAAAGCGCCACTCGCGGCAACCTGCTTGCAGACTGCGCTGATTACCGGCAGCGGCACACCATATGCAGCCGGGGCACTCACGCCCGGCGCCACAGCGGCGGGCAAAACATCGAGGTCGATCGTCAGGTACAGCACGTCGATCCCGGCCAGGAAGTCGGCCACGAAGGTCTCCACGGCTTCCGGCGAGCAGTCTTCGTCCAGCAGGTATTTCACGCCGAGCCGGTCGGCGGTATCGAACAGCGTCCGCGTGTTGTTGGGTTCGGAAATACCGACGACGGCGTACTGGAGTTCGCGCCCCGCGGCGGCTTCCTCCTGGGCCATCTGGAGGAACGGGGTCCCGGAGCTCGGTGTCGGCTCGTCCCGCAGGTCGAAGTGGGCATCGAGGTTCAGCACGCCCAAACGCTTTCCGCTGCGCACGGCCTCCGAGCCGGCAACGCCCAGGTAGCTGGCAAACGCGGTCTCGTGCCCGCCGCCCAGCACCACGGTGAGGTTGCCGCCGTCGAGCAGTCCTGAAATGGCGCGTCCCGCCCGCTCCTGTCCCGCTTCCAGGGCATCGCCCTCAACCACCACGTCGCCGGCGTCGAAAACATCGCGGTCCAGGTGGAAGGCCAGGGGACCCAGCGCGGCACGGATGGCGGCCGGAGCCGCGGCGGCACCCACGCGCCCCTTGTTGCGCTTGACGCCGGCGTCACTGCAGAAGCCAAGCACGACGGCGGGACGCGCGGCGGCTGCTGCGGCCTCCGGAGTATGGGGAGCCACGGCCTGCCACCAGCGGCGGTGTTCGTCGCCGTCGCCATCAAAACGGCCGGTCCACGGCGTGGGGCTGACATCTACGGTGAAGGCGCTGGTTTCCATGCTTAAAGCACACCGGACCCGGACTGCCAAAGCCAGCAGTTCCGGGTCCGGAGTGTCTGAAATACCGGACATCCGTCCCCTCAAAAAACCGCGAGTTGGCATTTGATGACAATGCGGGAGCCTCGGACTGTCATCAAATGCCAACTCGGCGCAGCGACTTACTTGACGCCCAGCAGTTCCTCCACCGTTCCGATGCCGAAGAACAGCAGGAACGCCGCTGCAACAACCCACATCAGGGGGTGCACTTCACGGGCGCGGCCTTGGAAGGTGCGGATCAGGACGTACGAGATAAAGCCTGCCCCGAGGCCGTTGGCGATCGAGTAGGTGAACGGCATGAGGGCGATGGTCAGGAACGCCGGGATGCCCACGCCCCAGTCCTGCCAGTCGATCTTGCCCACCTGGGACACCATCATGAAGCCCACCACCACCAGTGCGGGGGCAACGGCTTCGAACGGAACCAGGTTGATGAGCGGCGTGAAGAACATGGCCACCAGGAACAGCAGGCCGGTCACGATGGACGCCAGCCCGGTCCGCGCACCTTCGCCGATGCCGGCACCGGACTCCACGAAGATCTGGTTGGAGGAGACGGACGCGCCGCCACCAACAATCGCGCCAAGGGCGTCCACCTGGAGCACACGGTCCACGTTGGGGATGTTGCCGTGCTCGTCCACGGTTCCGGCCTCGTTGGCCAGGCCCACCATGGTGCCCATGGCGTCGAAGAAGATGCTGAGCAGGATCACGAAGGCCAGCAGCGCTGCGGCGATGAAGCCAAGATGTTCAAAGGCGCCGAAAGGGTTCGCCTTGCCGATCAAGGACAGGTCCGGCGCGCCCCACTCGGAGAGCGTCGGCGCCACGAGGGACCAGCCGCGGGGGTTGACGTTCTTGCCGTCGAAGCTCGGGCCGATGTGCAGTGTGAATTCCAGGATCGCTGCCAGCGCGGTGGATACGACGATGCCGATCAGGATCGCGCCGCGCACCTTGCGGACCACCAAGGCGATGGTCAGGATCAGGCCGACAGCGAAAACCAGCGTGGGCCAGCCCATGAGCTTGCCGTCCACGCCAAGTCCCAGGGGAACCGTGGTTCCGGCGGCGTCGGGGATGCGCCGGACGAACCCGGCGTTGACGAGTCCGATCAGGGCAATGAACAGGCCGATGCCCACGACGATCGCGGTCTTCAGTGCTTCCGGCACGGCCTTGAATACGGCGGTCCGGAACCCCGTGAGGACCAAGATCAGCATGGTCAGGCCGGACAGGACCACCAGTCCCATCATGTCCGGCCACGTCAGCCCCGGATGCGAAGCGACGGTGACGGCAACGAAGGCATTGACGCCCAGGCCCGTGGCCACGGCGAACGGGTGCTTGGCCCAGGCTCCCATGAGGATGGTGAGGATGCCCGCAACGAACGCGGTGGTGGCAGCGACGGCGGTGAAGCCGAGTGACGCTCCGCTGGAGTCGGCTCCGGAGAGGATCAGGGGGTTCAGGACCACGATGTAGCTCATGGCAAAGAAGGTCGCGAACCCGCCACGGATTTCCCGTGAGTACGTGGAACCACGTTCGGAAATCTTGAAGTAGCGGTCTATGGCAGAACCTTGTTTAAGCATGAAGGTCTCCGGGGATCGGGTGAGTGTGCTCTCAAATCCTATGCCCGCGGCTACGGGGCGCCCGGACGATTCGCCTAGTCTGTAAGGAAGCCAACATTAGGAGAAACCGCCCCATGCGTACCATCCGCCCGCTTCTGGCCGCCGTCGTTGCCGCCCTTGCCTTCGCCTCGGCGGTACTTTTCGGTGCCGCCCCCGCGTCCGCGCACGACGTGGCCGAGTCCACCACTCCGGCCAACGGAGCCACCGTGGCGGCCGTGCCGGCGTCGGTCTCCATCACTTTCAACAACCGTCCGCTGGCGATCGGCTCCGGCATGACGGTCACCGCGGGCGGCGAAAACTGGGCAGACGGGGCCGTCGAAATCATCGACAACCAAGCAGTCCAAAAGTTGCGTCCGGGAGCGCCGGCCGGTGAGTACACCGTGGTGTGGCGCGTCGTCAGCTCCGATTCGCACCCCATTGAGGGCACCTTCAAGTTCACGGCCACCGCGGGAAGCACGACGGCGGCGAGCGGCTCCGCGGGCGCCTCACCGTCCGCTTCGGCCTCGGGAGCGGTGATTCCGAGCGCGGGAACGGCCGCTCCGGGGACCGGCTCCGGCGAGTCGGCTCCGGCCGCTTCCCAGCCCTTCCCTTGGAGCATTGTGGGCCTCGCCGTGGTGGCCGTCGGCCTGGTGGTTTTCCTGGCCGTTACAGCCCGCAGGAAGTTGGCCGCGTCCAACGAGGCTGAGGGCGATAATTCCGCGGAATGACGCGGTTTTCTACATACCTGCGAAAATCTCGAAAGGGTTACCGCGACACGCGCAAAGCGAACTCCTCGTTACTCAAATGTGACTTTGGGGTGATCATCCGTTACGGTAGTACCTGTGCCCGATCCATCTTTGGGGCACTTCCGGCCTGATTGCCTAGCTCTGCCGCAGTCCGGAATCCGTTCGCAGACAAACCTACGGCAGAGACGGGGAACCCATTTTAGGCCGCCATCGAGCGCGCCTTGGGGTGAAGTCACGAGGCTTCCGCTGAACAGCGGGGGATAGTGACCGGGTGACTCCCATCCGAATCCGACAGCTAACCTCGCAGGCATCGGGAGAGGCTTTTTCATGTCTTCACGCATTCTTCGCGGCCGTCGTAAGGCGGACATCGCACGTCCCAATCCGTTCATCTCCATCTCCAAGGCCGTTGCCAGCAATGCTTCCGGCGCTGGCCGCCAGGCAGCCGTCATTGCTGCAGCTTCCGGCCTTGTCCTGACCGGCTCCATTGCCGCCCACGCTGCCGAGACCCCCGCACAGGCTCCGGTCCAGCGCGACTCCAGCCCGGCGACGGTTGCCGAAACCGTTGCGGAGACCCCCAACAAGGTAGTCACCGCAGCTGCAACGGCCACCATCAACTTCGAGCGCCCCGCGGTTTCCTCCGTCGCGGCTCCCGTTATCGAGAAGCCGGCTCCGGTGGCTGCGGCTCCGGCCAAGAAGGCAACCACTACGGCCACCACCGCCAAGGCTACTGTTGCAGCTACCGCGGCTGCCCCCGCCGCCGCGGCCCCTGCAGCAGCAGCACCTGCCGGCAGCGTCAACGCAGCCATGGTTGCCTCGGCTTACGCCCAGATCGGCATCATGCAGGACTGCACCGCCATGGTGGAGCGCGCCCTCGGCTCGGCAGGAATCCCCGTGGGTGACCTCGCTCCGATGCAGTTCATGAACTACGGCAAGGTAGTCAGCGATCCCCAGCCCGGCGACATGATCGTCCAGTCCGGCCACGTTGCCATCTACATCGGCAATGGCCAGGCCATCAGCGGTGGCATCAACGGCAACCAGACCGGCATCCACCCGATCAGCTGGCTGACCGCAACCGGCCCCATCACGTACGTACGCGCTGGCGCCTAAGCTTCACGCTTAAACACCAAGGCCGGCACCTGGGAGAGATTGCTCTCCGGGTGCCGGCCTTTGGCTGTTAAGGGCTTGCTGGGGACTCGGGGTCCCTGGCATGTGGATGCTCGCGACATTTGGCTGCTCGCAGCAGCGGGCATGCCGGTTGGTCAGGCGGCCGAGGTGCCCGTTTCCAGGTGCGGCACTGTGCCGGAGCTTCAGGCGATCGCGATGCCCGGTCCGGCCGGGAGCGCCACCTTCGACGAGATCGCCTGTCCCACGGCCTTCGCTTGCCGCAGCACTTCCTTGGGCGTGGGTGTGATAAGTTCGCCGACGCCAACAAGGTGCATCCCGACCGCCCGCATGGCGGCCACGAGGTTCTGCCCGATCGCGATGCCCAGTTCGGCCAACATCCGGCGCAAGTGGCTCTGGGCGCAGCGCGTCACCACAATGTGGTCCGCCAGAAGGATGCCGCTGGCCGTGTGCACGGCCCACTGGCGGGGTGCTAAGTCGAAGGGTGCTGAGTCGAACGGTGCCGACTCAAAGGGTGCGAGTCCCGCCGTCGCCAGGCCGGGGCCACTGACGCCGGGAGCCGAGAGCCCTGGCACGGCCCGCTCGCCAAGCTGCAGGCCCTGGTTGGCTCCCAGGAAATCCAGGCGCACCGCCTTGGTGGTGCTCCGCACGTCGAGCTGATGGCTGGCTGCGTAGTTCCGCAAGTGCCGGAGGATCTGGTTGCGTTCCAGCATGGCCGCGGGGTCGGCAGCGTCGCAGCGCTGCAGCATTCCCGTGTGGACGGAGGGACCGGATGTGGACAGGGATCCAAACCCATCCACAACAATTGAGCCAACTCCGTAGCGGCTGAGCTCGCTGGCCACGGCCAGGCCGGAAAGCCCGGCTCCAATCACCACGGTGGTGGTGCGCTCTGTGCCGGAATCAGGCGTGAGTGACACTGCTTGGCTCCTCCTTGACGTGTGTGCCCGAAGGCATCGCGTTGTTTCGCGTCCAAGCTCCCCCAGCGTCCGCAAACAAATGGCCGGGTGTGTCCTGGAACACGCTTGCCGGCCATTCGGTGACTCGAACACTACAGAACTTTTAGGGCCGTGGATAGCCTCAGTGGCAGCGTGTTTTTACTTGTTCATCCAGAGTCCAACAACCACACCTGAAACCGAGCCCGGACCGTTATGCGACCGGCGAAAAGTCGCCTTGATTCGGCCTTGGCAACCGAGAATAGTGGGCAGTGGAAGGGGATGCCCTGAACTTCTCTTTCCCCGGATATTCGCACCAGGCCGGGCGCGTCACCTTGCGGGGTGAAACCTCTGGCAGAATGACCGGAACAAAAGCAGCAGGTGGAGAGGCGGGCCCCATGGACCAGCACGGCAGTCACGTTGAAGAACCCCGGAGCGGCGACGGAGAAGCCGTTGCCCCCGGTGGAATCGTCGTCGGAGTAGACGGCTCGGAACACGGTCAATGCGCTTTGGTGTGGGCCGCCCGCGAGGCAGAACGCCGCCAACTTCCCCTTCATATCGTCACGGCCTATTCGGTGCCGATTTTCGCGGCCTCCGGGCTGGACGGCGGTTACGCCACCGTGGACGATTCCGTCATCCGCGAGGGCGCGGAAGCGATTGTCAAGCAGGCCATGGAAAAGGTGGCCGGCTATGACCTGGACGTGGATGCCTCCGTGGAAAACGGAGATGCCGCCGGGGTACTGCTGGACCTTTCAACCGAAGCCGCTTTGCTGGTCTTCGGAAGCCGGGGCCGGGGAGGCTTCGTTGGGCGGCTCCTGGGTTCGGTGAGCAGCGCGCTCCCGGCCCACGCAAAATGCCCCACGGTTACGGTGCCTTTGTACTGCGCCGACCGCCTCGGGGAGAACACCGAGGACCGCCACATCAAGGCCGAGCACGCCAAGGCCGGTCCGCGCACGGTGGAGAACGTGGTGGTGGTGGGCGTCGATGGTTCCGAGCAAGCCCGCATCGCAGTTTTGGAAGCTGCCGAGCAGGCAGAACGGATGGGAGCCAAGCTGCGGGTCGTTTGCGCCGTCCCGCAATACAGCGGCTCCCTCGCCTGGGTGCCCGCGCCGCTGGACAGGGACGCCCTGTTCGCGGATATCAAGGTGCAATTGGACGCCGGTGTCGCATGGTTGCGCAGCCACTTCCCCACATTGACCGTGGAAACCGAACTGACCGACGGCTCGCCTGTGGATGTCCTGGTGGAAGCGAGCAGGGGCGTTGAGCTGGTGGTACTGGGTACCCGCGGCCGCGGCGGTTTTGCCGGGATGCTCCTTGGCTCCACATCCGACGGCGTCCTGCACCATGCCAAGGGCCCCGTGATGGTGGTTCCGGACCGGGAGGACCCGCGACTCGCCGACCGGGCCAACTTCGGTCCCATGCTCGGGGCTGAATAGGGCAACGGCGCCGGTCGATGGACGGCCAGGATCCCGGCGCACGGGCAAAGGACCCGGGGGTAAAGGCACATGAGCCGCCGCAGACACAGGAGACTGACGGCTCCGGATTCATCCTGCCGCTGGAGGAGATCCGGGCAGGCATGCTCGCGGAGGTTGGCGGCAAGGCTGCCAACCTCGGTGAACTGACGGCGGCCGGGCTGCCGGTTCCTCCGGGCTTCTGCCTCACGACGGCGGCCTACCGCCATTCGCTGGCGTCCGCCGGAATGGAAGGGGTCTTCGCGGCTATGGAGGCCGCGGCTTCCGGCGCGGACCCGGCGGGCGCCCGCGCCACGGGCGGCCCGGAACCTGCCGCTTCGGGCGGTGAACCGACGGGCGCCCGCGCCACGGGCGGCCCGGAACCTGCCGCTTCGGGCGGTACCCCGGCGGGCGCGACACCGGTGCGCAACGGCTCCCCGGCCGGCCCTGACCCCGCCCACCTCAACTCCCTCGCGGCCCGTGCCCGGTCGTTGGTCCTCGACGCCGGGATTCCGCCGAAAGTCGCCAGGCAGGTGCGCGCCGCGTACCTCGCCTTGGGAACCGACGTTCCGGTCGCGGTCCGGTCTTCGGCAACCGCCGAAGACCTCGCCTTCGCAAGCTTCGCCGGCCAGCAGGACACCTTCCTGAACGTCGTGGGCGTGGACTCCGTCCTGGACGCCGTCAGCAAATGCTGGGCCTCCCTCTGGACTGACCGGGCAGTGAGCTACCGGTCCACCAACGGCATCGACCATTCCACGGTGGCCTTGGCCGTGGTGGTCCAGGAGCTGGTCCAGTCAGCCACCGCAGGGGTGATGTTTACCGCGAATCCGGTGACCGGCCGCCGTCGGGAAGCCGTGATCGATGCCAGTCCCGGGCTCGGCGAGGCCGTGGTGTCCGGGGCTGTGAACCCTGACCAATACGTGGTTGACATGCAGAGCGGCCGCATCCTGAAGCGCACCCTCGGTGACAGGCAGGTGGAAATCCGCTCTGTGGCCGGCGGCGGCACGGAAAGGGTAGAACAGGACGCCTCCGAGGCGCCCCCGGAACCCTGCCTCAGCGATGGGCAGGTCAAGGCTGTGGCGGCGCTCGGCCTGCGGGTCGAGGAGCACTACGACGCTCCGCAGGACACCGAATGGGCCATCGACCAAGCAGGCAAGCTCTGGCTCACCCAGGCCCGGCCCATCACCACCCTGTATCCGCAAACCACGCGGAAGCCGGACATTCCCGGAGAACACGCCTTCCTCAACTTCAGCCTGGCCCAGGGACTCACCCGCCCGTTGACGCCCATGGGACTGGCAGGGATCCGCCTTATCGCGTCCTGTGTGGCGGGCAAGGCCCACTTCAACGTGCCTCATCCGCGTTCGGGGCCATCGCCGTACTACGAAGCAGGGCAGCGGATCTTCTTCGACGTCACGTCAGTACTCCGCAGCAGGGTAGGACGGCTGATCGTGCCCAGGGTCTTCGACATCATGGAAGCCCGCTCGGCTGCCCTGATCCGTGGACTCGGCGATGATCCCCGGTTCGCCGTCACCAACAAGACGCCGTTCAAGCTCATCCGGCACGTGGCACCCGTTGCCGCCGCGTACCGGGTGCCGGAGGCGATTTTCCGGGCGCTTTTCCGGCCAACGGCGGCAATGCGGTGCGTGGACAGGCTTGACCAGGAGCTCCAGGAATCGTTGGCGGCACCGGAAGCGGCAACAAGCCGACAGCGCCTGCAGCACGTCGAGGAGATCCTGGGGCAACGAATCTTCGCCACCGTGCCACAGGTCTTACCGCTTCCCGCCGTGGGCTTTGCCATGCTGGCCCTGGTGCGCAAACTCCTGGGACCGGACGTGTCCTATGGCGAACTTCAAACCGTGATCCGTGGCCTGCCCAACAATGTCACCACTGAGATGGATCTGGAACTGTGGAATCTGGCATCGAAGATCCGCCAGGACCCGGAAGCCAAGGAGTTCTTCGCCTCCCGGACGGCGGTCGAGCTCAGCGAGGCCTATCACAACGGCACGCTTCCGCCGCGGTCCCAGTCCGGCACTGACAGGTTCCTCGCCGATTACGGACACCGCGCCGTCGCTGAAATCGACCTCGGCATGCCGCGTTGGTCCGAGGACCCCACCCACATCCTTGGCGTGGTGGCCAACTACCTCCGCCTGGAGCCAGGGGCCGGAGACCCCGCCCGGCAATTCGAGGACGCCGCCCGGGCAGCTGAAGAACAAGTGTCCCGGCTGGTGGCGCGGGCGCGTGCCAAGAGCCCGGTCCACGCCGCGGTGGTCCGCACAGCCCTGGACCGGACACGGCGCTTCGCCGGCATGCGGGAACTTCCCAAATACAACCTGGTCCTCGGCCTGGCCGCAGCCCGGGAGCAGTTATTGCTGGTGGGTGGGGAATTGGCAGGGGCGGGGCTGGTGGACGACGCCCTGGACATCTTCTTCCTGGACTTCAACGACGTTGAGACCGCCCTTGACGGGACCGGGCTGCACCACGTGGTTGCCGGGCGGCGTGAGGCCTATCAGCTTGAGCTGCGGCGCAGGCACATTCCCCGTGTCCTGCTGTCGGATGGAACAGAGCCGGAGGCCGCCGGTGCGCTCGCCGCTGCTCCGGGCGCGCCAGGGTCGCTCACCGGCAGCCCCGCATCCGCAGGCATCGTCACGGCCCCGGTGAGGGTGATCATGGATCCTGTTGGAGCGCACCTGGAGCCCGGGGAAATCCTGGTGGCGCCCTCCACGGACCCCGGATGGACGCCCCTGTTCCTCACCGCAGGCGGGCTGGTCATGGAAATGGGTGGCCCCAATTCGCACGGCGCCGTGGTGGCCCGCGAGTACGGCATCCCGGCCGTGGTGGGTGTTCCCGAAGCCACCGCAAAGCTCGTCACGGGACAAACCATCACTGTGGACGGTGCCGCGGGGACGATCATCCGGGCCGAGGGCTAGGCGTGCTGGTGCGATTCGTGTTCTGAATGGCTCACGGGTTCCAGCTGGAACGTGCAGTGCTCGGTATCGAAGTGCCGTCCCAGGCAGGAGCCCAACTGGTCCAGGATGCTGTCCGCCCCACTGGCATTCAGGACCTCGTCCTCCACCACCACATGCGCCGAGAAAACGGGCACGCCGGAGGTGATGGTCCAAATGTGGATGTCGTGTGCTTCCACCACGCCATCCACGGCAAGGATGTGTTCACGGATCATGTTGACGTCCACGCCCTTGGGGGTTGCCTCCAGGAGTACGTCCACCACGTCGCGGAGCAGGTGCCAGGCGCGGGGGATGATCATGAGCGAGATCAGCATGGAGGCGATGGGGTCCGCTGCACTGAAGCCCGTGGTCATGATGACGATAGCGGCCACAATAACGGCGATGGAGCCCAGCAGGTCGCCGAGGACCTCAAGGTAGGCGCCCCTCACGTTGAGGCTTTCCTTCTGTGCCCCTTGCAGGACAAGGAGTGAGACGAGGTTGGCTACGGCACCCAGGACCGCGGCCCCCAGCATGATGTCCGTATGGATCTCGGGAGTCTCGCCAAAGCGCCGGATGGCCTCGATCATGATCACCACGGCGATGACTATGAGGATCAGTGCGTTGGCCAGGGCCGCAAGGACCTCGGCGCGTTGGTAGCCGTAGGTGCGCTGGTCGCTCGCCGGACGGGTGGCGATCCAGGCCGCCATCAGGGCGATGAATACGCCGGCGGCGTCGGAGAGCATGTGGCCGGCGTCGGCGAGCAGGGCCAGCGAACCGGAAACGACGGCGCCAACCACCTGGATGCCCACCACCCCCAGGGTGATGGCCAGGACGGCGATAAGCCGCTTGCGGTGTTTGCCGGTTGCTGTGACTCCGTGGGAGTGGTTGTGGTCGTGCCCCATGCCTACAAGGCTAGCCCCACCCGAGTTCATGAAGGCGGTCGTCGTCGATCCCGAAGTGGTGGGCGATCTCGTGGACCACGGTAATGGCCACTTCATCGATGACTTCCTCACGGGTGGTGCAGATGTCCAGGATCGGCTGGCGGAAGATGGTGATCCGATCCGGTAGGGAACCGGCTTCCCACCACGAGTCGCGTTCGGTCAGGGGGACGCCCTCGTACAAGCCAAGAAGCACGGTGTCCGGGTCTTCCCCGGGCTGCGGGGTGTAATCGTCTTCGATGAAGATCGCCACGTTGTCCATGGCGCTCGCGGCTTTGGGTGGAATCAATTGCAAAGCATCGCTGACGGCGGCCTCGAATTCCTCCGGCGACATCTCGAACGGGGCACCCTGGGGCAGCCCGGAATCTTCGGCTGGGCTGTGCACGGCTTCGCGGGCCGGCAGCGACGGCAGCGGCGAAGAAGGGCGGTCGCCGTCGGGAACGATGGGAAGGCCGGGAGGAAGATTCGCGGGCATGGTTCGACTCTAGTCCGCACCGGGAGCATTGACGCTGGATGTGTTGGCAGATACTGTTTTGGAGGTTTGGTTATGCGTATAACCAAACCTCCATTCCCACCACAGTCAGGTCCCGCATGTCCCGCAATGGCACCAGGCCTGGATCCCCAGGGTCCGGCCCCACGATGCACCACGTGGCGGCTGCCGCCGGGGTTTCGCAGGCCACGGTGTCCATGGTGCTCAACGATGCCAGGGGAGCCAGGGTCTCGGAGGAGACCCGGCTGCGCGTCCACCAGGCTGCGCGGGAGTTGGGCTACCGGACCAATGCCCACGCAAAGGTCCTCCGTGACGGGGTGGCAGGGATGATCGGCTTCGTGGGCGATCACGTGGCCACCGCGCCGTTCGCTGGAAAGATCATCGAGGGAGCACAGGCCCGCGCCTGGGAAGCCGGCATGCTGCTGCTCACCGTCAACACCGGCGGCGACAAGGAGCTCGAGGCGGCGTCCCTTGAGGCCATGCTGTCCCATAAGGTTGCGGGCGTGGTGTACGCGTCCATGTACCACCAGGTGGTAGATGTTCCGGACGCGCTGGGTGAGGTTCCCGCCGTCGTACTTAATGCCCGGGATCGCAGCGGCACGTTCGCGAGCATCGCGCCCTCGGAAGTCCTGGGCGGCCAAACCGCCACCAGGAAACTCATCGACGCGGGCCACCGCCGCGTCGGCTTCATCAACATCGGCGCCGTCAAAGACGGACTGCCTGCAGTCGTCGGGCGTCTTGAAGGGTACCGGCAGGCGCTGGCCGGGGCAGGCATCGCGTACGACGGCGACCTCCACCGTGCGGGCGACGGCCAGGAAGCCGGCGGCCACCGGGAGACGCTCCAGCTCATGGCGCTTGACCAGCCGCCAACTGCGATTTTCTGCGGCAACGACCGCACGGCGTGGGGTGCCTACCAGGCGCTCGCGTCCTTGGGGCTCACCGTGCCGGACGACGTGTCCGTGGTGGGCTTCGACAACCAGGAGTCCCTCGCACCGCATTTGCGGCCGGGCCTGACCACCCTGGAACTGCCTTTCATTGACATGGGAAGGCGGGCCGTGGAGCTGATCCTTGCCGGCACGCCTTCCCCGGGCCACACTGAATTGTTCGAATGTCCCCTCGTTGACCGGCATTCCGTGGCCGCGCCTCCGCACCTCCCCAACCAACGAACAGGAACCGCATGACCGCCAGCCCTTCCCTCGCGCCTGAACCCCTCGACGTCGTCGTGGTGGGTGAAGCGCTCATCGACATTGTGGAATCGCCTGATGGGACCACGGAGTACCCCGGCGGCTCACCCGCCAACGTGGCGTACGGGCTTGGCCGCCTCGACGTGAAGACGGGCCTCCTGACCGCCATTGGCAAGGACCAGCGCGGGGATGCCATCGCCACGCACCTGCAAAGCGCGGGCGTGGTGCTCCTGCCGGGTTCCAAGTCGCTGGGCACGACGGCGACGGCGACGGCCCAGATCGCTGCAAACGGCTCCGCGGAATACACGTTCGACATTGACTGGGCGCTGTCTCCCCTGGTGCTGCCCTACGCGCCGAAGATCCTGCACACCGGTTCCATCGCCACGTTCCTGCAGCCGGGCGCCAGCGTGGTCCGGAGCCTTTTGGAGCAGGCGCAGGGCGGTTGCATGGTCACGTACGATCCCAACATCCGCAAGGACCTGGTGGGCAGCCACCATGAGGCGTTGACCCTGTTCGAAGAGTTGGTGCCGCTCACTGACGTGGTGAAGATGAGCGACGACGACGCGCAGTGGCTCTACCCGGGCAAGGCGCTGGAGGACACGGCCAGCCACCTGCTCTCCCTCGGCACCGGACTCGCCGTGGTTACGCAGGGCTCCAACGGTTCGCTCATGGCAACCCGGCAGATGCAGCTCAACGTCCCGGCCATCCCCTCGGACGTCGCGGACACCATCGGCGCCGGCGACTCCTACATGTCCGCGCTCATCATGGGCCTGCTCCTGCGCGGCAGCGACGGGATGGCGCCCACCGTGCTCGAGCGGATCGGGACCACCGCGTCCATGGCCGCCTCCATCACCGTTGGCCGTCCGGGTGCCAACCCGCCCACGCACCGCGAACTATTGGCGGGCATGGCCCGCTAGGCTCCTGCTTCCTTAACGTGTTCGCCTTGGCCCTGCCCTGCGCGCGTCCTGGCCTTGGACGCGCGCAGCACGGTTTTCGCTCCGGGGTCACGCCGGGTCAGGGCGACGCCCACCAGGCACACAACGCCGCCCGCGAGTCCCCAAATGGTGGGCACTTCCTGGAGCAGGGCCCACGAAATCAGGATGGTGGTGCCCGGAACCAAGTAGGTGGTTGCGGCCAGCTTTCCCGCCGGGATCAAGGACAGTGCGTAGGCCCACGTGGTGAAGGCAATGGCCGTGGGGAAGATCCCCAGATACACCAGGCCCAGTGTTGCGGGCACTGGGGCGGCCTGGATTTCGCCGACCAGTTGGCCGGTCCACGGGAGGCAGCACACCGCCCCGATCATGATGCCGAACCACGTTGCCTGCCCTGCCGTGAATTTCCGCAGGACGGGTTTCTGCAGGATCGCGCTGACTGAGGCGAGCACCGCGGCAAGCAAGCACAACAGCACGCCGGTGACATCCGCCGTCGAGCGTTGCCCGGAACCGAGCGCGATCATCGCCACCCCGCCAAAAGCCACGGCGCTGCCGATCAGCAGCCACCGCGGAAAGCCTTCCTTGAGGATGACGCCGGCGAGGACCGCGATCAGGATCGGTGAGACGTTGATCAGCATGGCGCTGGTTCCGGCGTCCAGCATGTGCTCCGCGGCGTTGAGCGCCACGTTGTAGCCGCCGAACCACATCACCCCGTAGGCCGCGATCGGCAGCCATTCGCGGCCTTTCGGCCACACCTTGAGGCCGGGCAGCACCACGAGTCCAAGCACGACGGCGGCAACCGCCAGCCGTCCGAGCGTCAAGGAGCCGGGGGAGAAGCTGGGACCCACGGCCCGGATACCGACGAACGCCGAAGCCCACAGGACAACAGTGACGATGACGGCGGCGATGCCGAGCTTGCTGATGGGGGCTGCCGGCGCGGGGATGGTGCGCGGCAAGGAGGGCGAGGGCTGGCCGGATCCGGCCGGGGTGGATGTCATAGGGCAAATCTAGTCCCGCGGAAGACGGCAGGGCTGGCGGTTTTCGGACGCGTCACGGCAAGAAACTGCCAATGTTTGAAAGGTCTATTTGATGGGTGTTCGAGGTCACACCGTTCTCGATTTTGGAATATGGCCGTCCATGCTCTAAAGTTTTAGAGTCCAGTTCGGACGAGCGAGAGCAGAAAAGAACGCGTAAAGCGTTGTTTCCTGTTGCGAAATTCGAATTGAGTTCAGGCCCCCATCGTCTAGCGGCCTAGGACACCGCCCTTTCACGGCGGCGGCACGGGTTCGAATCCCGTTGGGGGTACGCAAGGCAAGTGGTAAATCGGACTGAAAAAGTCTGGTAAGCTAGAAGCCTTGGAAAAAACGCGGTAGAGATACTGCAAAGCAAGGCCCTGTAGCGCAGTTGGTTAGCGCGCCGCCCTGTCACGGCGGAGGTCGCGGGTTCAAGTCCCGTCAGGGTCGCTCTGAGCGCCGGAAGAAGTTCCGGTTCTCAAGGTGACTTGTCACCTAGGCTCTGTAGCTCAGTTGGTAGAGCGTTCGACTGAAAATCGAAAGGTCACCGGATCGACGCCGGTCGGAGCCACCACTGGGAAGCATCAGTTCTTCGGAACTGGTGCTTTTCTTCTTTTAACTTCCTGTTTCTCTCCGGCCAGGCACTAAAGCACGACGTCGGCACTTGCTGGATGCCGACGTCGTGCTTTATCCCTACGACTTGAGCTTCGGCTTCACGTCCTTGGTGTAGATGGCCTCCAGCGCTCCCTTGAGATCGGTGAGCGTTGCCTTGACGTCCGCCTTCTCGTTCATGATCTTGGTAGCGGCCTTCGCCAGTTCCTGGTCGCCGCCGGGGAGGAAAGTGCGGGCGTAGTCCTGGGTCCTGGTGGCCTTCAGTTGGTCCACCACGGTTTGGAACTCCGGCGTTTGGCCCAGGATGGGCGAAATATCGGCGCCCTCGGCCACGGGCGCGTAGCCTGTGGCCGCCGACAAGGTGGCTGTGCTTTGTGCATTGGTGACGAAGGTCATGAACAGTGCCGCGGCCAGTTGCCTCTCCGGAGAGGTCTTGCTGGCAATCACCAGGCCCGATCCGCCGGTGGGGCACACGGGGGCCTGGCTCACCGAACCGCCCGGGAGGAAGCCGACGCCGATCCGCATGTTGGCGTCCTTCGCCGCCTTGAGCGTCGCGGCAAGGTCTGCGGACGAACTGATGGTGGCACTGACCGCGCCGGCCTGGAGGTCAGTGATGGCGTTCTTCGAGGAAACACCGGCCCAGGAGTCCTTCACGATCGAGTCCTGCACCCATTGGAGGGCCTTGACCGAGGCCTCGGAATCCGTGGTGATGTCCCACTCCTTGGACCACCCGCCGCCGAAGCCCCACAGAACGTTCTGCAGGGTCCACCCGGCGTAGCCTGCAATCGCGGGGTACTGGTACGCATTCTGGTAGCCGGCCAAGTCCGCGTTGGCGGACTTGATCTTGGGAGCCCACTGCGCGAACTCTTCCCACGACTTGGGTGCCTCTTCAGGGACACCGGCCGCTTTGAAGTGATCCTTGTTGAAGTAGAACAGCGGGGTTGATCGCGCGTATGGCACTGCCCACTGCTTGTTGTCGTACTTGTAGTCGGAAATCAGCCCGGCAACGTAGTCGGACGTGCTGGCTTTTGCCGCCTGCAGGAGGCTGTCGATGGGTAGAATGGCGCCGGACATTGCGTACCGAAACCACCAGACATCCGAGGCCACCACTACATCGGGGACATCGTTGCCGGCCTGTGCTGTCTGGAATTTCTGCGCCACTTCCTCATAGTTCGCGCCGCCCGTGATGAGGTTTACCTTGATGTCCGGGTGCGCCTTCTGGAAGGCCTCAATGAGCTTCAACTCGGTATCCCGGGACTTTCCCGGGTGGCTGGACATGAAGCTGATGGAACTCGCAGGTTTGACCTTGGACCAATCGGTGGATGCGGTGGTGCTGGTCGAACCGCCAGTCGTTGACGGGCCGGCGCACGCGGCGAGGGCCAGTGTTCCGAAGCTTGCTCCCGCGACGCTGAGGAATTGCTTGCGGGAAAGTGGAGTGGACATGCTGAAGCTGCCTTTCTGTTGGGTGATGGCTCTATTGGGTGATGGCTCTGATGCGTGATGCCTCTGTTGCGTGATGCTGTGGGCCTGCTGCCTTAGCCGGTGACCGACCCTTGGGTCAGGCCGGAGACGATGTACCGCTGGAGCGCGGCGAAGATGATCAGGATCGGTACCAGGACAATCACTGCGCCGGCCATGAGCATGCCCCAGTTCTGGGTGCTGCCCTCGCTGTTCACCAACTGGGTGAGGCCGACGGGAAGCGTCATCATGTCAGGGTGGTCGGTGACGATCAGCGGCCAGATGTACTCGTTCCATTCCGAGACGATGGTCACCAGTGCCACGGTGGCAATGCTGGGCACCGACACCGGGACCACGATCTGCCACAACTTCCGCCAGTGTCCGGCACCATCGATTTCCGCGGATTCCAGGATGGCCGGTGGCAAGGTGAGGAAATGCTGGCGCAGCAGGAACGTCCCGAATGCCGTTCCCAAACCGGGGAGGATGATGCCCCAATACGTGTTCAGTCCACCCATGCTGGCGATCAAAACGTAGTTGGGCAGGACGGAAACCTGCGGCGGAACCATGAGGGCCACCAGGATCAGCAGGAAGATGACCCGCTTGAACGGGAACCTGATGAACACCAACGCGTAGGCCGTGAACACCGCCAAAACGCACTTGAGCGTTGAGCCGACGGCGGTCACGATCACGCTGTTGAGGAAGAACCGCGGGAACGGAACAGTGGATGTTGCTTCCACGTAATTCTGCAGGTTCGGATTCTTCGGCAGAATCGCTAAATCCGTGGTGACAATCTCGCCGGGTGCCTTGAGTGAGGACAACATCATCCACAGCAGGGGGACGAAGACCACCAGTGTGGCGAGGATGAGGGGAACGTAGCCGGCAGCAACGGTCTTTCCGATGTTCTGCCAGGACAAGGGCCTGGTCCGTTCCTGGAAGACGTCCGCGGATTGGGCGCTCATGAGTAATGGACCTTTCGCTCAACGAACCGCAATTGGACCGCCGTCATCACCAGCAGGCCGAGGAACAGGACTACGGAGATGGCGGCCGAATACCCCGCCCTGTTGTAAGAACCGAAGGCTTGCAGGTACGACTCGAAAATCAACGTGCTGGTGCCGTTTCCGGACGGCGTCATGATCCTGATGATGTCGAATGCCTGCAGTGAGCTGAGCAGCGAGGTAATCAGCAGGAAGAACGTTGTGGGGGACAGGAGCGGGACAACGATCGAACGGAAACGTCGGAAACCCGAGGCTCCGTCCAGTGCGGCGGCTTCCATCAGCTGGGGTTGGATTGACTGGAGCCCTGCAAGATAGACCACGGCGCAGTAGCCAAGGTTCTTCCAGACGTACACCACGATAACCATGACCAGCGCCAGCTTGGGGTCGTTAACCCACTGCGGACTGGCCTGGCCCAGGGAGCGGAGGAACCAGGACAGCGCTCCGTAGGTGGGATCGAAAATGAACAGCCACACCAAGCCGACGCCAACGCCGGAGAGCACATACGGAGCAAACACCACGGCCCGGGCGAACGTGCGCCCCTTGAGCCTCTGGTTGAGGGCCAGAGCGATCAGCAGTCCCAGGGCCATGGCCCCGCCGACCGTGATCGCGGTGAAGATGACTGTGGTGCCCAGGACTGTTGGCGCGTCCGAGGACGTAAAGAATTCCACGTAATTCCCCAGGCCCACACTGGTGGCGTTCGCTGCGCCCAAGGTCCAGTCCAGGGTGGAGAAATAGAAGTTGGTTAGCAGCGGTCGGTACGTGAACAGCACTATGAGGATCACGTTGGGGGCTGCAAACAGGACGAAAGTCCACGCATCGCGGCGGGTGCGGCCATTCCAGCGGCGGTTCTTCGGCGGACTGGACGGCCGGACACCGGCTGTCCCGGGATCTGCCCTGCCGCTTCTGCCGGACGACGGGGGCGCACTCTTGCCCCCAGGATTTGCGTCAACAACGCTCACCACAGACCTCAACTTCATTGTCGTTGCCGTCTGGGGCCAGCGCTCGTCGAGGTTGGAAGGATCAAAGGGGCATTTGACCGGACAATCTAACCTTTTGTCTTGTGCCAAGCTACAGACTGCGCGTTGAATGTGCAAGGCACCAGAGGCACCCTTGCGGCTAAAGCCTTGATTGCAATGTGCTAATGTCCTTACAAATCTGCCGAAGGGTAGATTGCAAGAACTGTGCGTGACCTCCTGGAATTCCTCCAGCCCCGGGGCTCCGGCTTGGACGGTCACGCCACAGAAAAGGGCTCTTGGTCGATATGCCGAACAGGAGCAAAGATTGATTTTCAGTGCGGAAACCCAATGGTGGCAGATGTGCGTGGCCCTCGCGGTGGCGCTGCTGCTGTCCACCGCGATTGGTTTCGAACGCCAGAGCAAGAACAAGTCGGCAGGCATGCGGACCCACGCCATGGTGGGCCTCGGTGCTGCCTTGTTCATGGTGGTAAGCAAGTACGGATTCAGCGACGTGCTGATGGTGGACCTTGTGCGACTGGACCCCTCAAGGCTCGCCGCCCAGGTGGTTTCGGGCATCGGTTTCATCGGGGCCGGCCTCGTTTTCGTGCGGCGCAACCAGGTGCGTGGACTCACCACTGCGGCATCCATTTGGGTCACGGCCGCCGTGGGCACCTCGGCCGGGGCGGGCTTGGTGTGGCCCGCAGTCTTCGTCACCGCGGCGCACTTTGTCATTGTGTACGCCTACCCCGTGATGTCCCGGAAATTGCGCTTCGGTTTGCCGGGCCGTTGGGTCCTGCGCGTCACCTACCTGGATGGCGTGGGTGCCCTGCGCGATGTGCTCAGCACCTGCACGGAAGAGGGCTTCCAGGTACAGGGATTTACAACTACCCGGGGTTCCGGCGAAACGAAACGTGTTGTTGAGCGACTCATACAGCGGGACGAAGCAACGGTTACCGCCGAATTCATCGAGATTGAACTCGAAATCGAAGGCTCCGCGGCTCCGTCCACCATCGTCAGCAGGCTTTCGCAGCTCGGCTCCGTCACCGAGGTCTCCTTGGTTGACGAGGCCGAATAGCGAATCCCTTCGCTCAAAGGAGACACTAATGATTGAAATTCAAGGGCATCGCGGGGTCCTCGCGACGCGGCACGGAAACACCTTGGGCGGATTCGTCGAAGCGCTGCGGCTGGGGGTGGGTGCCATCGAAGTGGACATTTGGCTCACGGCCGACGGGCAATTGGCGCTCCGTCATGATGCCGTGGTCGGTTCCCTCGACATCCGGGAGGCCGTGCTGAGGGAGGCTGCCGTGGAGATTCACGCTGCCACCACAATCTCAGTTGACGTGGAGTCCAGGACGCCCACGCTCGAGGAACTGCTGGCCCTCCTGCGTTTTGCCGGCGCTGGGGGAGTGGTCCTGGATATCGAGGTTAAGACTGACAATGCCCCCTGGAACGAGTACGGTCAGGCGGTGGTGGCTGCCCTGGCCAAGGTGTTGAAGGCCCACGAGCATGAACAGGCACTTCGTGTCCGCAGCTTCGATCCGCAGATCATCCGTGCCCTGGCCGCGATGCTCCCGGGCATCCCCATGGTGGCTCTGTGCCGTGAAGTCGCCATTGCCTCGCTGGGGCTGTATCCGTTTGAGCCATTCGCCTTGATCGAGGCCGCGCTTGCCACGGGCGCCTCTGCGGTAGCGCCGGAAATCGGGCTTCTCAGCTCCGAACTCGTGGCCAGGGCACACACCGCCGGCCTTGCCGTTTATCCGTGGACGTTGGTCACCGCCCAGCAGATCGTCGAGGCCGTGGGCCTTGGGGTGGACGGCGTGTGCGTCAACGACGTGGCCATGGCACGCGAATCCTTGGCCGGGCTGGGGCTGGAGTTGCCCGTCTCCCGGCCCATCACGCTGCCCATGCTTGAGTCCGCGCGCGCTTGGTAGGGACTCGTTTGGCAGGGAGAGGCCTCGCCGGAAGGATCACTGGAAGTGGGCGGCCGGTGGAGGGAACCAGCGTCGGCTGGAGTTGGCCGGCGGGAATCATCGGCGGCCCGGAAGCGTGCCTCCGGCCGATGGATCCGCGATCCGCCTAACCCTCGCACTCCGTGCAGTAGAGCTGCCCACCTTTTTCCCGCGCGATCTGTGAGCGGTGGTGGACCAGGAAGCACGAAGAGCAGGTGAATTCGTCCTCTTGCGGCGGGATGACGTTGACGATCAACTCCTCGGCGATGAACTCACCGGCAGGGCCGCTGGAGTCGGCCTCGTCGCTTTCCTCTACTTCCAGGACTGCGGTCATCGCCGTGGGGGCTTTTGCCGTCTGAAGTGCTTCGAGGGATTGTTCCTGGGCTTCTTTGACCTCTGGACGCAGGTCGTCGTAATCCGTTGCCATGACTGCGCTCCTTTTCAACGTTCGGGCAAGCCGATGTGTCGGCTCGGTGCTCTATTGTAAGCATGCTGATGATTTAGGCAAGTCCTGCAGTAGCTTGCGGGACCGTGATGCGGCCCTGCGGGTGTCTCTGTCTCTCATCCGGCCGGGCGGAGGTCCCGCGCCGGTGTTCCTTCGCGACCGACTTTGGCCCCGGTTGGTGGGCCTTTCGGGCGTTCTGGGCGTGTTTCGGGGTCAATGTGGGTGGTGGCGGTACGGGGTGACTGTGGGTGGTGCGTGTGAGTGGGCGCTTCTTCAATTGTGCTGCCTCCTTCAGCGGTGCGGGTTTCCAGTGGTGCCGGCTTTGTCAGTGTTTGGTTGGGGTGTTTGTGCCGGGGCAGCCCCAGGAGTGGGGGTTTTGTTCGCAGGTGTCGGCGACGAGGGCTGTTTCTGTTTTGAAGACGTGGATGGTTTTGGGTGTGGTGGTGAGGTTGAGGGTTCCGTTGATGGGCAGGGGTGGGCCGTTGTTGACGGAGTAGGTTCCGGTGTAGGTGGTGGTGACTGTTGTGGGGTAGTTGCCGGAGGTGGTGTAGGTGTGGCTGGTGCGGGTTTCTGTGGTGAGCCAGGTATTGGCGGGGATGGGGTATCCGGTGGCTGGTGTGGGTCCGAGGGTTTGGCCGTCGCCGAAGTGGTAGGTGTGGGTGGTGGGTGTGGCGGTGAGGTGGACGTGTTGGCCGAGGATGGTGGTGTCGAAGTGTTGTTCGGTGGTGGTGGTGTAGAAGTTGGTGGGTCCGCCTTTGAGGGTGTTGGGGAAGGGCTGGGCTTCGAGGGTTCCGGGGTTGATGGGTAGTTGTTGGAAGTCGGTGAGGATCCGGGCTGCGATGTCGGCGAGGACGTTCTGGGGTTCGGGACCGTAGAGACACGTGGGACCGCTGACGGGTGGGTAGTCGGTCCATTGGGGGTTGGTGATGGCTTTCGGTGCCTGCCGCCAGATGACGGGTGTGCCGTCTTGGCCACCAGCGGTCTTTGGTGGGCATTGAAGATTAAGGCACCCGCGGTCCGGGGTGTCGGTTCCGCCGGAGCGGCAGTGGACATCGGCCATGTACTGGTTGGGATCCTCGGCCCCTTCTTGCGTGTCAGACGAGAGGCTTGGGCGCAACTGGCCGCTCTCTGAATCGATATGGAAACGAGCGCCCAAATCGATGCCTCGATCGCCAGCGTTGTTTACCGCCCACACGTCGTCAGCTGCGGCAATTTGGCCTATCGATGTGAGAACTGTCGCAAGAACGATTGAAAGAGCAACCAGTGAATGTGGGCGGCCGGTACCTCCTTTACGCGATGACGCCAAGGTCCACCACCGTCCATCGGCCGTCTCCGTATTTGGCAAACAGTGCGAAGGCGTCATTTGATGCTTCGGATCGGGCCCGCCCGGCGCTGCCATCGGCGTTGTGATAGTCGATTGCATCCTGAATTACCTGCACTTTGGACCACTGTCGCGTCGCCCCGTCGATCCATTGGTGCTCGACAGTGGCAACGGTAATCCGCCCACCGGATAACCATCGCCCGTTCAGGTAGCCGTCCTCCCCGGATTCCCGCAGTCCCAGACAAAGCCTGCACTCCTGCGCAAATAGGGGAAGCCAGCCCGACATGTCACCGGTCTCGTCGACGTAGGAGAGTTGTGCGTACCAATACCGGATAAACGCCTCCAGCCCCTCCTTCGTGTTCTCCTTCGCCAAGGCCGGCATCACAGGTACGGGCACGTTCCGGGCCTTGCCTGTCGCGTCGGCTGGCTTGTACGCGCCGGAGGGCGAGGGCGTCCCCGCAGCTGAAGACCCCGCAGTGCCGGGCGCCGGCGTTCCCGGCGACGAAGAGCCTGGCGCCGAAGAGCCCGAGGTGGGCGGCGCCGTCGTCGTGCTTGTTTCGGAAGGAGTGCTGCCGCCCTGGCAGCCGCCCAACAACAGCATTGCGGACACTGCCATGACGAAGGTCCGGATCCAGAGAGATCCCCGGACAGGCGGGAATTGGGCAAAGGAATGGTGTGGCATGACAGGCTCCCCAGCGGCTGTTGTGGCGTAGTGCTGGCCAGTCTAGGCAGGGCACGCTCGAGGACTCATCCCGGAAAAGGCGGTATGTGGATAACCCGGCTCTGGTCAGTGCACGTGGGCTGGCGTAGTCTTGCCTCGCCTGTTCGTCATCGCACACATCCAAACGGGGGACACCATGGTCACGATCAGTAGGTCACGCACGTCAAAATTGCTTGGAATTCTCGTGGGGTCTGCGCTGGCCCTCAGCGCCTGCGCGTTCCCGCTGCCCATCCCTACACCCACGCCGACCACCAGCACGTCGGCCCAACCGAATGCTGCCCCATCGGTGGGGGTTCCTTCCGACAGCCCAAGCACGGGCACCGGCATCGGCACGGGTTCAGCCAACGGCCCTTACGGTGAATTCACGTCATTGTCCGAGGCCTGTATTTCCGTCAGCGCCGCCATGTTGAGCGTGACGCTCCTTCCGCTCGCGGCCTTGGTTGGCGGCAAGCCGGAGGACATTGAAAAGGCCAAGCAGGAACTGTCCCAAATGCAGGAAAAAGTACCCGATGAACTGAAACCGAGTTTCGAAAAGCTGCGGGCTTACACGGAGTCGGCAGGTACGGATTTCAGCAAGTATGGCGAACCCGAGTTCGAGGAACTGATGAAGCCGATCGAGGACTGGATGGATAAGAACTGCAAGTAGCTGCGCCGCGCACTCCCTTCTCTCACAAAGCGTCGGAGGCAGGCGCTAGGGTGGTATTCAAGAGAAGGGGAGTGCTCCGTGTCAGATCATTTGTCAGATCAGAGCGTGCCAGGTCAGGAGCTGCGGCTGGATCCTGTGCCAGAGGTGGAGGGCCTGGGAACCGGACGCACCATCATCTCCGAGGCCGCCGTTGCCAAAGTGGCGGGCATAGCTGCCCGGGCCGTTCCAGGTGTCTATTCCCTGGGCTCGGGGCCATCGCGTGCCCTCGGCGCCATCCGGGACGCTGTTGGCAGTTCGGACCACGCTGCCGGCGTCCGTGCTGAAGTTGGCGAGACCCAGGTTGCCGTGGACATCAACCTGGTGGCGGTCTACGGGCACCCGCTCCACGGCGTCGCCAACCAGGTGCGGGCCGCGGTCTACCGCGCCGTCGAAGAACTGGTGGGCCTGCAGGTCATCGAAGTGAACATCGAGGTCACCGACGTCTACATTGCTCCGCCGCCAAAGCCGGCGGGAGGCAGGACAGGATCGGTGGAGAGGGAGGCACTCCAATGAGCATGACCGTGGTGGGCATCGCCATAGGCGCTTTTGTGGCGTTCATGTCCTTCCAGTTTGGGTTCTGGGGTTTCGTCATTTCCTTGCTCTTCATGGGCATCGGCGCCCTTCTGGGACGCGCGGCGGACGGCAAGCTTGACCTCCGCAGCGTCCTCGACGCCATTACGGGCCGGCGCTCGTCGTCATGAGCGTGGCTGAGGCTGTGGATCCCACCACCAGCCTGGCCGGCCACAACCGGATCAGTACCCAGGCTCTGACATCGTTGGCCCAAGCTGCGGCCGCTGAGGCGCTTGGTGTCGCCCCCAGCGACATCCGCGCAGACTGGTCGGACGACGACGGCCTGCTGGCTTTGTCCATCGTGTCACCTATTAGCGTGCCTTCTTTGAGCGAAGTACTGCGGCAGCCCCAACGGGTCCAGGGATTCGGTGGTTCGATTTGGGACCGTGCTGTGTCCGCCAAAGCGAAGGTGCTGGACAGCGTCACACAGCTCAGCGGCTCCCAGGTGAGCCGTGTGGATATACGGATCAGCGGCGCGCAGGTCACGGAAGGAGGCCGGGTCCAGTGACCCAGGACCAGGAAACAGGGCTCGCCCCGCACGACGCAAACCCAGCTGATCCGCGTCAGGCCGTCGCCGGTGAGGACCCGGCCATGGGCAGGATCCTGCGCCGGGAAACCCACTCGTCCCGTGCCGGCGCGGCAGGGATTGCGGCGGTCTTGGTGATCCTGCTGTGCGTCTATGCGCTCTTGGAGTCGGGTGTGCGTGCGGTGGGACAGCCCCCGTGGCTTATCGATCCGGGGACGGCCGCCGAACGCATCATCGCCCTTCCCGCCGGAATCCAGCCACTCCTCCTTGGCGCCGCCGGTGCCGTGATCGCCATGGTTGGTTTGTTCTTCTTCCTTCATGCCCTGCTGCCCGGCAGGCGGGCGAGGCATTTGCTCCGGGACCCGCGGATCGCCGTCGTTGTTGACGACGAAGTCCTCGCCTCGGCGCTGGCCCGCCGCGCGCGGGCGGCCGCCAACGTGACTCCTGAACAGGTGATGGTGGTGGTGTCGCAGCGGCTGGTTGTGGTGAATGTCAGGCCGACGTCGGGCAGTCGTGTCAGCGAGGAAGCGGTCCTTGCGGCGGTACGGGCCGAACTCGAAGAAATGTCGCCAGTGCCCATGCCGGATGTCCGGGTCAACCTGGGGACCTCGGGGGTGATCGGCGCGTGAACGGAACGCCGCGGGCCCTGAACCGGGTACTGCTTTTCATCATTGGAGCCAAACTTCTGGCCATTGGGCTGCTGCTGGTCCTCCTGGCTACCGTTCCTGCGGTGGCGTCATGGTGGCACGGCTGGGCGGCCTCTGCCTGGGCCGGAGCCGAAGAGGCCTTCCGCCGAACCCGGTTCCCCGGTCGCGAGGAAAGCTGGCTGTGGATTGTTGCGGGCCTGGTCCTCGTCGCGGTGATCGCGGTCATGGTCGCTTGGCTCTCGCAACAGGGCAAAGGGCGTGCGAACCTCCTGGTGACGGGCGACGACGACAGCCACGTTCCGGGGTCAGTCCGGATCGGCGGGGGCGTAGCGGAGCAGGCGTTGCGTGCAGCCTTGGCGGAACGTACCGACCTTGCCGGCTCTTCCGTGGCTACGTATGAGGTGAAGGGCCAGCCGGGATTGCGGATACGGATTCAGCCCCGGCAAGGGGTGGCTCCGCATATCCTGGCCGCGGAAATCTCCCAAATGGTTGAGGCTTTGGACCTGGTCATCGGAAAAAGGACGCCCGTCTTGGTACATATGGTTTCCGGGGCACGGGCGCGGTTTACCAGAGCAGAGCGGGTCCGCTGAGCGTGGCCCGGCAGACAATTGTTGCGTCGATGGGGTCCGGCGTTGCCAAGCCGCTGTTTCTGCCCATAGTTTGAAAGGGCAGGGGGAAAGGCTCCCTTGGCACGTTGAGACCTGGCCCGGTGAGAACTGCAGCCGCGCGTGGTCCTCGTTCCAACCGTCACAGAGGAGACACCATGAGTGAAGAAACCACGGGAGCAGCGGCAGCAGGAGACGCTGCCGAAAACGCCAAGGAATTCGCTGGCGAGGCTCTGGAGAATGCCAAGGAATTTGCTGGCGAGGCTCTGGAGAATGCCAAGGAATTCGCCGGAGACGCCGCTGAGAATGTGAAGGAATTTGCCACGGATGCTGTAGAGAACGTGAAGGAATTCTTCTCCGGCGATGTCGGGGAAAATGCGAAAGAACTCGCAGGCGATGTGGCTGAAAAGTCGAAGGAAATCGCCGGCGACGTAGCGGAGAACGTCAAAGGACTTGGCTCCAAGGTTGCCGGATTGTTCAAGGGCGACAAGTAAGCCGCACCAGCCGGAAAGATGGCGGTCCATGGCCTACGGGAATCCCCAGGGCGCGATGGGCCGCCATCGTGCGTTACCGGGACCTGACCCGTCCGGCGACGCACGGGTGTTGACGATGTGCCAGTGCGTTGACAAAGCCTCTCTGCCTCAGCGGCTCCATATCCTCCGAGCCTCTGCCGCCTAGCGGCGCTCCCAGTAGGCTGGGACCCACACACTTCATGAAGAGGAGGCCAGGGATGGCCGGAACAACAGTGGCAGGATCGACGCCCGCGTCCCCGGCGAATGCCGCCGTCGTAGCCGAGCTGATGGCGGAACTTGCAGCGCTTGAGGATCCGCGATCACGCGAGGTCAATGAGAAGCACGGCGATGATCACGGCGTCAATCTCAGCAAGCTGCGCGCGGTAGCCAAGCGGTTGAAGACCCAACAGGACCTTGCGCGGGAACTCTGGGCCACGGACGATACCGCTGCAAAGTTGTTGGCACTGCTGATTTGCCGGCCCAAGGCCTTCGAACGCGAAGAGCTGGACGAGATGCTGCGTGCCGCGCGGACGCCGAAGGTGCATGACTGGCTGGTCAACTACGTGGTGAAGAAGAGTCCCCACGCCGAGGAGCTGCGCCGGGCATGGTTCGACGATCCGGACCCGGTGGTCGCCAGCGCAGGGTGGGCGTTGACGTCCGAACGCGTAGTCAAGTCACCCGGGGGTCTGGAGCTTGGGCGGCTCCTGGACATCATTGAGCAGGACATGAAGGATGCTTCTCCCCGCCTGCAGTGGGCCATGAACACATGCCTGGCCCAGATCGGGATCGAGCACCCGGAACTCCGGGCCAGGGCGCTGGACATCGGAGAGCGGCTGGAGGTCCTCAAGGACTACCCAACTCCGCCGAACTGCACTTCTCCCTTCGCTCCCAGCTGGATCAACGAGATGGTGCGCCGGCAGGTACTTTAGTCCCTGTTGCGCTGCATCATGCGGTAGGTCAGTTCGGCAAGAAGTTCCTCATCGCTGAGGTGGGCTGCCTTGGCGATGGGTGCGGCCGGTGTGCCGATGTAGGGATTGGCAAGAGGGCGGGCGCCGTCGCTGCTCCGCATATCGTCCGGAGTGATCTGGTCCGGCGCGAACGTGGATTTGCCTTTGAGGACCTCGGACACCGAGCCTGCACGCCAACCCAGGGCGTGTTCGAGCTTGCGTTGGTTGATTTCCTGCGTGCGTCGCGTGCCCGATTCAAGGGTGCGCACGGTCTTGATGGCGGTTCCGGCCTGCTTGGCCAACTGCACTTGACTCAGCCCCTGGGCCAACCGTTCTTCTTTGATGAGGCGGCCGATGGTCTGGAGTGCTTCGAATTCATCCACGCTTCCCACTGTTCCATAGGCAACCTTGGGCAATCAAATCGAACTTTAGCGTCACGGACGCGATGGTACGCCTTCGGCGGTGCTATCGCGCGGGCGTGCGCCTACCAAAATCCGCAATTATCAGGCTGCTTGGTATCGTTGTGATTAACTTCGGTGTAAGCGCTTGCATTCCGCCGGGGTACCTCGCTAGTGTGAGCCTCACCACATCAACCGCATCGCGGAAATTACCTGGTCCACTCACCGAGGAGTTCCCAGCATGAAATCGAAGAAGTACCTTCTTCCGGCAGCGATCGCCGGAGTCCTGGCTATGTCCCTCAGCGCATGTGGCGGCGGGGGCGGAGGCGGCGGCTCGAGCACCGGCGGTGCGAGCGGCGACGCAGCCAACAACCTTGACGGCCGCGGGCCGATCACCTACGTCCAGGGCAAGGACAACAGCAACGTCGTCCGCCCCCTCATCGACAAGTGGAACGCGGCGCACCCCGACGAGAAGGTGACGTTCAAGGAGCAGTCGGACCAGGCCGATCAGCAGCACGACGACCTCGTCCAGAACTTCCAGGCGAAGAATGCCAACTACGACGTCATGAGCGTCGACCTCATATGGGTTGCCGAGTTCGCGGCAAAGGGCTGGCTGCAGCCGCTCAAGGACAAGACCGCCATCTCAACTGACGGCATGCTCGAATCCACCGTCAAGAGCGCCACCTACAACGGAACCCTGTACGCAGCTCCGCAGAGCTCGGACGGCGGCATCCTGTACTACCGCGGCGACCTCGTCACCACCCCGCCCAAGACCTGGGACGAGATGATGCAGATGTGCGATATCGCCAAGCAGAACAACATCGGCTGCTACGCAGGCCAGTTCGCCAAGTACGAGGGCCTGACCGTGAACGCGGCAGAAGCCATCAACTCCGCCGGCGGCAAGATCGTGGATGATTCCGGAAAGGCGGCCGTCAACTCCGCTGAAGCCAAGGCGGGCCTCAACAACCTGGTCCAGGCTTACAAGGACGGAAACATCCCCACGGAGGCCGTGACCTTCCAGGAAGAGCAAGGACGCCAGGCGTTTGAAGCCGGCAAGCTCCTCTTCCTCCGCAACTGGCCGTACGTCTACAACCTGGCCAAGACCGACGGTTCCTCCACGGTGAAAGACACCTTCAAGATGGCTCCGCTTCCGGGCAAGGACGGCCCCGGCGCCTCCTCTCTGGGTGGCCACAACATCGCCATGAGTGTCTACTCCAAGAACAAGGCGACTGTTGCGGACTTCATCAAGTACATCACCAGCGAAGAGACCCAGCGCTTCTACGCCACCCAGGGCTCCCTGGCTCCTGTCCTGACCAAGCTGTACGACGATCAGGAACTGGTCACCAAACTGCCTTACCTCCCGGTGCTGAAGACGTCCATCGAGAACGCTGTTCCGCGCCCCGTGACGCCGTTCTACCCGGCCGTCACCAAGGCCGTCCAAGACAACGCCTATGCAGCGCTCAAGGGTGAGAAGACCGTGGACTCGGCCATCTCCGACATGCAATCGGCAATTGAGTCGGCCGGAGCCAAGTAACCACCCCGGCCCTCGTCCGGCCGTCTGCCCTCACGGGCGGACGGCCGGACTCCGGCAACGGCCTTCTCCCTGACAGGAGTCTTGTCATGTCAACAGAATTACAAAAACCGCAGACGACGGCTGCCGAACACAAGATGCCCGGGCGCGAAAGCGCGGACCGTAAGCAAGTAACACAGGGCCGCTGGGCCTCCACGCTCCTGGCTCCATCTCTGATCCTCCTGGCGATCGTGATCATCTACCCGGTGGTCAACGCCATCATCATGTCGTTCCAAAAGGATTCCGGCCTGGACCCGGCCACCGGATTCTTCTCCGAAGGCGGTCCCGCCGGCTTCGACAACTACGTTCACTGGCTGGCGCAGCAATGTACCGCGCCGGGAGGCGGAGCGGTGGCGTGTCCTCCGGGCACCCTGGGCGCCCAATTCTGGGACTCCATGGGCACCACGTTCTTCTTCACCGTGGTCACCGTTGCCTTTGAAACCGTCCTCGGCTTCTGGATGGCCATCATCATGGCCCGGGCTTTCCGTGGCCGCAGCCTGATCCGTGCAGCCGTTCTGGTTCCGTGGGCCATCCCGACGGCCGTCACGGCCAAGCTCTGGTTCTTCATCTTCGCCTTCGAAGGTATTGCCAACAAGCTGTTCGGCACCCAGATCCTCTGGACCGGATCCGAATGGCCCGCCAAATGGGCCATCATCATTTCAGATGTTTGGAAGACCACCCCCTTCATGGCCCTGCTGATCCTCGCAGGCCTGCAACTGATCCCGGACGAGGTCTACGAGGCCGCCAAGGTGGACGGTGCGTCCACATGGCAGCGCTTCCGCCTGATCACGCTTCCGTTGGTGAAGCCGGCGCTCATGGTCGCCATCCTGTTCCGTGTGCTGGACGCCCTCCGTATGTACGACCTCCCTGCGATCATGACCGGTGGCGCCAACGGCACCACCACCCTGTCCATCCTGGTGGTCCAACAAATCAGGCAAGGTTTCAACTCGGCGGCAGCGCTATCAACCATCACCTTCATAGTGATCTTCCTTGTGGCCTTTATCTTTGTGAGATTCCTAGGGGCCAACGCGGTCGATGCCGCGTCATCTTCCGGAAAGGCGAAGTGACATGGCTACAGCCACAGCAACAAGGTCTTCCACAGCTCCCTCGGAACGCCCGAAGCGTCCATTCAACTGGGGTTCGTTCCGTACCTACGTCAGCGCCGTCGTCATCCTGATCTGGTGCCTTGCACCGTTCTATTGGATGATCGTGACGGCCTTCCGTGATGTTGGATTCACCTTCGACACCACGCCGTTCTTCACGCACTTCACCTGGGACAACTTTGCCACCGTCTTCGACGAGAGCCTGGGCAACCACTTCGGCAAGAACCTGCTGAACAGCCTGTTCGTGGGTGCCACTACCACGATCATCGCCTTGATCGTGGGCGTGTTTGCCGCCTATGCCCTGGCCCGGTTGAACTTCCGGTTCAAGTTCCTGGTGCTCGGCTTCATCCTGGGTGCCTCGATGTTCCCGGGCGTTGCCTTGGTGACCCCGCTCTTCCAGCTGTTCACCAACATCGGCTGGATGGGCAGCTACCAGGCGCTGATCATCCCGAACATCTCGTTCGTCCTCCCTTTGACGGTGTACACCTTGACCTCGTTCTTCCGGGAGATGCCGTGGGAGCTTGAAGAAGCTGCCCGCATCGACGGCTGCACGCAAGGCCAGGCGTTCCGCAAGGTGATCCTGCCGCTCGCGGCTCCGGCCACCTTCACCACGGCCATCCTGGCGTTCATCTCCGCATGGAACGAGTTCCTGATCGCGAGCCAGTTGTCCAACGACGACACCAGGACTGTCACGGTGGCCATCGCCTACTTCGCCGGCTCGCAGCCACAACAGGAGCCTTACACCGCCATCATGGCGGCAGGCACTGTGGTCACGGTGCCGCTGGTGATCCTGGTGCTGGTCTTCCAGCGCAAGATCGTGGCCGGCCTCACGGCAGGCGCAGTGAAGTGAGCAGCGCTGCAAGCCGGCGCCAGCAAGCTGCGGCGGCCCGGAAAGCCGATCCGCATACCAAGCGGGTGCGCTCCGGTGAGGATTTCGACATCATCATCGGGCTCCTGGCTTTCTGGGCGTTGGTCCTGTTGGCCGTCACGGTGTACATGGAACTTACGGCCCAGCCCGCCTTGGGCTGGGCCCTGGGCCTCCTGGCCACCGTCCTCGCGTTGTGGGGCATGATCCGGCTTCGACGCAAACTCCCTGAAAGGACGTCCCGGCGCCTCAATTGACCCGGCGCCCCGCCTGACGCGGCGCCACAATCGAACAGCACCTCAACTTAACAGTGGGTCGACATCAAGCCGTGCGAAATCGGTGAAGGGCACACAGACGGATAGGCTTAACGACGCCGTCTGGGGGAGCCCTCGGCCTTCGGCATGCACCTAATGAGGGGGCTTTAGTGGCTAAAACGAACGAACGGTCCCAGCGCGGTGGCCATACGGGCGTCAGCATCGAAGACGTCGCAGCCGCCGCCGGGGTATCCACGGCGACAGTTTCCAGGGCTGTGCGCGGACTGCCACGGGTTTCACCCGCCACCCGCGAAAAGATCCTCGAGGTAGCGGCTTCGCTGGGCTACGTTGCCAGTTCTTCCGCTTCAGGTTTGGCAACAGGACGGACCCGGACCATCGGCGTCCTGGCTCCTTTCGTGAGCCGCTGGTTCTTCTCCAAGGCCATCGAGGGAGCAGACCGGGAATTGCACTCCCGCAAGTACAACCTTTCCCTGTTCAATCTCGGCGGCCACGGGAGCAACCGTGAGCGGCTGTTCAGCTCCACCATGGTCTACAAGCAGATCGACGCCCTCCTGGTGCTCTGCATGGCGCTGAGCGAGGAAGAACTGGAACACCTCCACAAGATCGACATTCCACTGGTGGTGGTTGGCGGGCACGTCGAGGACTGCGCCTACATAGGCATCAACGACTACGACGCGGCTTCCACCGCCGTGCGGCACCTGCTGGACCTGGGGCATAAGGACATCGCGTTGCTGCACGGCGACGACGAAACGGACTTGAACTTCGATGTTCCCCGCGTCCGTATCCGTGCGTTCCAGGAAGTGATGTCCGACGCCGGACTGGACGTCCGTCCCGAATGGGACGAGTGGGGGGACTTCACTGTGGCCAGCGGACAGCAGGCCTTCAACCGCTTGTGGAGCCAGCCCGGCCGGAAGCCGACGGCGATTTTCTGTTCGTCGGACGAAATGGCCATGGGCGTCATTTTCGAGGCGGCGCGCCACGGGGTGCGGGTGCCCGAGGACTTGTCCGTGATCGGCATCGACGACCACGATTTCTCGGCATCCCTGGGGCTGACCACGGTAGGCCAGCGGCCCGACAACCAGGCCGAGTTGGGCACCAGGATGCTGCTCGACGAACTCGACGGCCATGTCGGGGCCGTCCGCTCGCAGACGGCTCCCCACGAGTTGATCGTCCGCGAGACAACTGCCCCGCCCTGCCGGTAGCACTCGGGGAAAGGGCGACGTCAGACTTTCTCTCTGTGGTGATACTTTCCGTACCTGTTCAGAAACCACATCATCATTGCGAATCCCGCGACGCCGAGCAACGGTATCGCCCAAAATGCGATTTCGGTGTCCCGCAGGATGACAGCGACGGCGCCCCCGACCATGGCAAGCAGTCCGACTCCCGGCGTCGCGGTGGAAAACCGCTGATTCCCGCTGAGCACTTGACCATTGGCAAATGCGTGGACCACGATGAACACCACTGCCGCCAAGGGGAAGATCACCGGCCAAATTCCCTGCGCGAAACCAATAATTTCCAAGGACACACCGTAAACAAGGCTGAGAACAAGCCAGTAGCGTCGTTCAACGCTTTGCTTCGCCCGTTCCATTGCCTAACACCCCCTGTTGAAATCTATGAGTGAACCGCCCACGCCCATAACCAAGTAGCAACTGAAGGCGGTCCATGGTCCAAAAAATCCTAAGGCTTCACAGATCAGGGTGGAACTGGAGAACCACGCCCAGAACGCGGCCCATGCTGACCCGCACCTGGGAAGACTGAGGTCCAACGGTCGGACAGAAGAGGTGTGGAGCCCGCCGCCCTGAACCTTGATCATCGGACTCCCATGCGTCAGTCTGAGGGATGACGCGCCATGGAAGGGCCCTGCAGATTCCAATTTCAGTTCACCCGAATTAGTGATCTCGATGAGGCCGGCAAGGGCGGAGGTAGGCATGGATGCCGCGGCAAATTCCTTCTGGAGATTCAGGTCGAAGCCTGGCGTGCTTGACAAGTATCGAGTCAGCTCCGGTGCTCTATCGAGCATCTGCATTCTCCGCTCAAATCCAACCGGGTCCGAACTTTTTGCTTGTTCCAAATTCTTCATTGCCACCAAGCGCTGCTCGGGACTGGGTTGCTCTAACAAAGACTTGGACGAATCATTCGGGTTTGCTGTAGCCGCTGTCGCGGGGCCAATGAGACCTACCACGAGGGAGACTAGGGTGACAACGACCGCGATTTGCCTCGAAAGACGGTTGACAACGAGCCGTGCAGTCTGTGCATAGGAATTCAACAAGAAGCTCCTCCAATCAAAATTCGAATTTCAATCGGAAGTCTGCCTCAGGAATCGGCGTCTAGGTGTCAAAAATAAATCTCTAGGTGTTGGTCTCCCACAGAAACATGCGGATCAGGAACTCCAAATTTGTCAAAAACCTAAAAATTAGGTGTTTTGAGAAGCCGTCTAGGTGTTGAGGACACTCAATTCAGGAGGCCCGGGCCAGTTGCCGGATCGGGATCCACCGCGACGCCAGGCGCCTGTATGCCGCAGCGGCCCCCGTCATGTCCCCTTCGGCCAGGCACTCAATGCCCAGGCGCACGTCCATGGGGGACTCGTCCGGGTAGACCTTGTCCGCCACGGCCCCGTAATCCAGCTCCACCATGGACTGGACGTGGAACAGTTCCAGCCATTCGGTGAGCTGGGTGAGATCGTCCAGCATGTCCAGATCGGGTGCTGCGAGGGCAAGGTGGGCCACGGCGAAGCGTGCCCGTTCCAGGGCTTCGGTGAGTGGAGTCCACACCCGGACGGTGACAATGTGCCCGTCCGATTCCACCACATCCTTGCGGTCCGACTCAGCGAAGAGCGAGAACCAGCTGAAGGGGATGCCCCACGTCGAGGCACGGGTGTGGACGCGCTTGGCGTCGTCCCCGGCGTTGATGCGGTCAATCCGGACCTGGTGCCTGTCGCGTTGCGAGACCGGAATCAGCAGATCGGCGAGCGGGCTGTGCACCCCGTCCATGAGGGCGTTTGCCGCCAAGCCGGCCCGAATCACCAGTTGGCTGGGGCAGTAAAGCAGGCGACCGGCGTCGTCCGCTGGCGTCTCTTCGCCGGAGTCATCCGGTGCGGCGTGCCGCCCGTTGGGGACGCGCGTCATGCGCACCAGGTCAGTTCGTCCGGTCGGAAACGGGTCGCCGCCGGTGCGCGTGATGCGTCCGAGCGAGGCCTGCAGCTCCGCATTCTCGACGGCGGCCCGGGAACCGATCCTGCCGCTGTCCGCCACCAACTGGCGCTGCTGTTCCGCGGGAAACGCCTCGAGCGGCTCGTAGATCCGCAGGGACGATGAAAAGGGCAGGCCGGCCTGGCCCCTGTACAGGTTTCCACTCATGTCCAGCCAGCCCCTTTCACTCCGGGTTGTTGGGTGGTTAGTCGGCGAGTTCCACAATCACGGGAGCATGGTCCGAGGCACCCTTGCCCTTGCGTTCCTCGCGGTCGATCGACGCGCCCGTAACCCGCGCGGCCAATGGTGCCGAGGCGAGGCAGAAGTCGATGCGCATGCCTTCCTTCTTGGGGAAGCGCAGCTGCGTGTAGTCCCAGTACGTGTAAACGCCGGGCCCCGGGGTGTAAGGGCGGACGACGTCGGTAAAGCCTGCGGTTTCGAACGCGTGGAACGCGGCGCGCTCCGGTTCGCTGACGTGGGTGAAGTTGTTGTCGCGGAAGAGCTGGATATCCCACACATCGTCGTCGAACGGTGCGATGTTCCAGTCACCCATCAGGGCGATCTGGGCGTTGGGATCGGCCTTAACCCACTCGGCTGCCTGACCCTGGAGAACTTCAAGCCACTTGATCTTGTACGGCATGTGCTCGTCGTCGAGCGAGCGGCCGTTGGGCACGTAGAGGCTCCAGACGCGGATCCCGCCGCATGTTGCCGCGATGGCGCGGGCTTCCTGGGCGGGGTTCTTGCCCGCTTTGCCGAAGGCCGGTTGGTCGATGAAGGTCCGCTCCACGTCTTCCAAGCCCACCCGGGAGGCGATGGCTACGCCGTTCCACTGGTTGACGCCGAAGTGGGCCACCTCGTAGCCCATGCGCTCGAACAGCTCCCATGGGAAGTTGTCGTCCTTGCATTTGGTCTCCTGGATGGCCAGGACATCGCAGTCGCTGCGCTCAAGCCAGGCTTCCACGCGGTCGGCGCGGGCACGGAGGGAGTTCACGTTCCAGGTAGCTATCTTCACAGCCACTAACTTACCGAACTTGGGGCTGGGCGCATCCCCTCCGAAAGGATTGCTGCCGGTGCGGACGCTGTGCGACCCGCGTCAGTTGGCGTAGACCAAGGGGCTTCGTGCGCCCCGGCGGAGCCTGATGCCGCACACGATCAGGAGGAGCCCGGCGATCACGGCAAACGCGGCGAGGAAGCCCGCCATGGCAAGGAATCCGAGGCCCGGGTTGAGGATCACCAGCAACCCAAAGAGGGCCGTCACCACCCCGGTGAGCAGCCAGACAGGCCAGCCGCTCATGGTGCTCCGGGCTGCGAAGGCCAGGATGATTTCGGAGACGCCGAGGATCAGCGCCCACAATCCAATCAACACTGCCAGGGCAGCCGCCGTCATGCCGGGCCAGGCAACAGCCACAAGGCCCGCGGCGATGGAAATGAAGCCGCCGATCAGGGACCACCGGGAATGGCGGGAGGGATCGTAGAAATAGTGGGCAATGTTGGTGAGGCCGTCAACGATCGCGAAGACTCCGAACACGAACACCAGGGCGAAAACCGTGGACACGGGGAGTGCGGCAATGGCGAAGCCGAACAGCACAGCCAGGATCCCACGGAACAGGAGTGCCGTTCCGGAATGCTTGAACATCTTGCGTCCTGAGGCGTCGGACATAGCGTCAGTTTAATCCAATGACCCTGTTGGAGATATAGCTTCGGCCCGGGAAACTCAGCGCATCCCTTCGCGCCGGATCGCCGTGGCGATGGCGGCGGCGCGGGTTTCAACGCCGAGCTTGGCATAGATGTGGGCAAGGTGCGTTTTGACGGTCGCTTCGGAGATGAACAGCCGTTTGCCCAGGTCGCGGTTGCTGAGGCCCTGGGTGAGGAGGCTGAGCAATTCCGCTTCGCGCGGGGTGAGGATGTCGTCCGGATTGCGCAGTTGCTGGAACAGTCTGGAAGCCACCGGTGCACTCATGACGCTCTTGCCCTGCACGGCCCCGCGGACGGCGGCGAAGATTTCCTCGGGTGCCGCGTCCTTGAGAAGGTAGCCCATGGCGCCGGCATCGACGGCCCGGACAATGTCCGCGTCCGAATCGTAGGTGGTGAAAACGATGATCGCCTGCCGCGGATTGCTCTGCCGCACCTGCTTGATAGCCTCGATCCCGTCCATGCCGGCGCCCATGGCCAGGTCCATCAGGATCACGGTAGGGTAATGTTCTTGGGCAGCCTGCAGGGCTTCCTCACCGGAGGCTGCCTCGGCGACGACGGCGATGTCCGCCTGGGTGCCAAGCAGCGCCTTCAGTCCGCTCCGGACCACGGTGTGGTCATCCACCAGAAGCACGGAGATTGTGGTCACGGGGTCTCCTCCGGAGAACGTAGGGGCAACTGCGCCGCGATGATGGTGCCTTCGCCGGGTGTGCTTTCTACGGACAATTGTCCGCCCAACTGTTCCACCCGCTGCCGCATGGCCCGCAGCCCGTACCCTCCGGCTTCCGACGGCGGTGGTACCGCTCCCGGATCAAAGCCGCGGCCGTCGTCGTACACGTCCAAAGTGACCGCATCCGGCAAGTAGCCCAGCGTCAAGCTCGCGTGCCGGGCGTCGGCGTGCAGGCCGATGTTGGCCGCCGCGCTTTGGGTGACCCGGAGCAGGGTGTGCCGCACTTCCGCCGGGACGGTCCTGGGATCACCGGTGACGTGGACGGTGATGCCCGCGACGTATTGCCGGGCTGCGTGTTCCAAGGCTTCTTCGAGGGGGCCGGACTCAAGGCCCGGCGCGGAAAGTTCGTGGACCAGGCTGCGGGTATCGGCCAGGTTCCGGCGGAGGAGTCCGGTGGCCTTGAGTAGGTCGTCACGGGCTGACGGTTCCGGCCACGAACGCTGGGTGGCCTCCAGCAAGAGCAGGCTGCTGGCCAGGCCCTGCGTCACGGTGTCATGGATCTCCCGGGAAACGCGCTCGCGCTCGGCCGCGATTCCGGCCGCACGCTCACTCGCGGCGAGCTGGTCCTGGGCCATGGAAACCTCCGCCAACAACTTCCGTTGCACGGCGGCGTCACGCTCGATCTTGTCGTAGATCAATGTCAGCAGCACGCCCGCGGCCAGCGGACCCAGCACCATGGCAACATCGGTCCAGTCGCTCAGGCGGAACAGCCCGACGGCGGTGGCCGCCGCAGTTGCGCCGCCGGCAACGTACGCGGGCCAGCCGCGGAAGACGCTGCGGCAGAGGAAGAAGATGGCGAACGAGCACCACGCGAAACTCGGCGCCACGATGACCAGGGCTGCCCAGGCGGCGAGCAAGGCGACCATCCACGGAAGCCACGGGCCACGGTTCCGCCGGGCCAGGACGGCCGTCGCGGCGTAGAGGGCGCACACGGCCGCAGCCAGCGCGACCGTCCAGAGGTTGTCCGCGGGTGCGTGGCGCATGACGTACCGGACCCCCGAGGCGACCATGAGCACCGCGAATCCAAGGTGGACCACCACGTCGATGCGGCCATCCAGGGGGCCGTCGGCCGGCGGCTTGGGGGCAGGTGTCATGGGTGGTTCCCGTTCGGTTGAGGGCGCTCTTTCCATGCTAGGTCCCGCGCCGTTGCAGGTCTCTCCACCTTTTGGCTGATACCGCCGACGGAAAGGATGAGGCCGGGATCGGCGGCTGGCCGATGTGGGCGCGGGGTGTTGGCCGGAAGCATGGAGATGTACCCAAGAACGTGCCAAGGAGAAACCATGAAGAAGTCCAACAAGATGATTGCCGCCGCCGCTGCCGGAGCACTGCTGCTCACGGGCGGGATCACGGCTGTGGCCAACGCTGTTGCCCCTGAAGCCGCCCCGGCCGCAGCGGCCGCCAAGGCTCCCGCCGAGGTCACACCCGCTGCGGAGAACGTGGTTGCCCAGAACCGCATCACCGTTGGTGCCTCCGGCAAGGCGGTTACTGCTGCACTCGCCAAATGCCAGGCGGACAAACTGCCGTTCGTGACTGTTGCCTTGGTGGACCGTTTCGGCACCGTCCAGGCCCTCCTCCGCGGTGACAACGCCGCTGAGCACACCATTGAGGCCGCCAAGCAGAAGGCCTACACCGCAGCCGCATTTGGTGCTCCCACCAGCGAGTTGGCCAAGCGTGTCAACGGCAACGGTCCGTCCATCGCCGACCTCCCCGGCACCCTTTTCCTCGCCGGTGGTGTGCCCGTCAAGGTCAACGGCGTTTCCGTGGCCGGCATCGGCGTCGGCGGAGCTCCTGACGGTGCCCTCGACGAAGCCTGCGCTACCGCCGGAGCCGAGGCACTGGCCGCAGCGGCGAAGTAGCCTTTGAAGATGAAGTCCCCCTCCGGAATTTTTGAACGGATGCTGCGCTCCTGGACGCGTTTTAGGGGTGTTTCGTGTACAAAAACTCCGGTGGTGGGGGCGGGGCTGCTGCTGGCCGCCGGACTTGTGGCCGGCTGCGCCGCGGGTTCTCCTGCGGGCCCGGCCGGTTCACCGTCGGTCGCTCCGGCAGGCACGACGGCGGTTCCCTCGCCTTCCAGCCCGGCCAGCACTCAAGCAGCCCCCAGCTCAGCCGCAGCGGCGAGCGCGGGGCCCGGTCCGGCGTCGTCCGTGCCGCCCAAACTGTCAAAGGAGGCCCAATTGGAAACCGACCGGCTCCTGATCCTCGCCGCGAAAGCCAACGATCCCGTCCGGGTCCGCGAGCTGATCGCTGCCGGCGGGAACGTCAACGCGAAGGACGAGATCCAGGACTCCGCATTCCTGTACGCCGGAGCCGAGGGGTTCAATGAGGTCCTGCGGCTTACTTTGCAGGCCGGGGCCGATGTCCGCAGCATCAACCGGTACGGCGGCACGGCGCTGATCCCCGCGAGCGAGCACGGACACACAGATACCGTGCGGATCCTGATCGCCGCCGGAGTGCCGGTGGACCACGTCAACAACCTGGGCTGGACGGCCATGCAGGAAGCGATCCTGCTCAACAATGGCGGACCCAAGCAGCAGGACGTGGTCCGGCAGTTGTTGGCCGCCGGAGCTGCCCCGGACATCCGCGACCCCCAAGGCCGGACCGCCCTGCAGAACGCGGAGCGGCTCGGATTCACGGAGATCGCGGCGCTGATCCGGAACCGCTGACCCCGCCGGACCCAAGTAGGGGACAGCACTTGCTCCACTGAGTGCTCAGTGGAACGTTTGCTGTCCCCCAGTTGGGTGCTAGAGGGATTCGAGGATGCTTACGTAGTTCGCGATGCCCACGCCGCCCATGTTCTGGACTGCGCCGCGGCGGGCGTTGGGGAGTTGCATGTCGCCGGCGGTGCCGGTCAGTTGCATTGCAGCGATGACGTGCTGCGACACACCTGTCGCGCCGACGGGGTGGCCCTTGGCCTTCAGACCGCCGGACACGTTGACGGGCAGCTTCCCATCTTTGTAGACCCAGCCTTCCTTGATGGCCCGGGAGCCCTCGCCGCGGGAGGTCAGGCCCATGGCCTCGTACATGATGAGCTCGGCGATGGTGAAACAATCGTGGACCTCGGCGAAGTCGAGATCGTTGACGCCAACACCGGCCATGCCGAACGCCCGCTCCCACGAGGCACGCGTAGCGGCGAATTCGGTGGGATCGCGCTTCTCCGCGGGGAAGAAATCGTTGGCGTGACCGAACCCGGCCAGGCGCACGGCTGCGGTTGCGCCGTTGGTCGCCCTGGTGGAAAGTACGACGGCGGCAGCACCGTCCGAGACCGGCGAACAGTCAGTGCGGCGCAAGGGATCAGCCACCATGGGGTTCTTGTCCGAGATGGTCCTGCAGAACTCTTCGCCGAAATCCCGGTGCATCTGGGCATAGGGGTTGTCCATGCCGTTGCGGTGGTTCTTCGCGGAAATGGAGCCGAGCACATCGCCCAGGCCGGCTTCGAAGCCGGTGCTGCTTATACCTGCGCCGCTTGTACCCGAGCCGTAGCGTTTGTCATAGTGCTTGGCGACCTCCGCGAAGAGGCCCGTGAAACCAGTTGTGGAGGGCTTACCGGCCATCTCGTACGAAGCGCCAAGGAGGGCCGCCCCCACAACGTCCGCACCAGCGTCGGTCATCTTCTCGGCACCGATCACCAGGACGTTGCGGGCGGTTCCGGCCAGGACAGCCTTGACGCCCTGTTGAAAGGCTGCCGAACCGGAGGCACAGGCGTTCTCCGTGCGGGTGGCCGGCACGTTGCCGAGGTCCTCGGACAGCTGGAGCGCGAGGGACGACGTGAAGCCAAGGGGCTGCATGCCGGAGTTGAACTGGCCCAGGTAGATCTCGTCGATGTCCTTGGGGTCCAGGCCGGAGTTCCGGATGGCTTCGCCGGCGACCTGGACGATCAGGGTTTCCAGGGTGTCGTCGCTGAGCTTGCCGAACTTGCTGTGACCCCAGCCTGTGAGCAGGATGTCCTTGCCGAACTGGTCCTTGAGGCTCATGCGTTCGCTCCTTCGAGGGTCTCTTCAACAGTGGGCTCCGGTGAGCCGGCTTCAAGAGCGTCGGTGAATTCCGCGTCGGTTTTGCTGCGCAGCTCTTCGACCGTGACACCCGGGGCGAGCCGGGTCAGCAGAAGGCGCGTGCCGGCGTCGTGCGTTTCGCCGGTTTCCGAGTCGGGCACGATGTCGAAAACCGCGAGATCCGTGATGATCCGGTCCACGCACTTGAGCCCGGTGAGAGGCAGGGTGCATTCGGTGACGATCTTGGCGGACCCGTCCTTGGCGTTGTGCTCCGTCAGGACCACCACGCGCGGGGTGCCGGCAACCAAGTCCATGGCTCCGCCCATGCCCTTGACCATCTTGCCCGGAATGGTCCAGTTGGCGAGGTCGCCGCTGCCGGATACCTGCATGGCACCGAGGATGGCGACTTTCACGTGGCCGCCGCGGATCATGCCGAAGGACGTAGCGGAATCGAAGATGCTGCCGCCGGGATTGATGGTGACGGTTTGCTTGCCTGCGTTGATGAGGTCGGCGTCTTCCTCGCCCTCGTACGGGAACGGGCCCATTCCGAGGAGCCCGTTCTCGCTCTGCAGGACTACCCGCACGCCGTCGGGCAGGTTGTTGGCTACCAGCGTGGGGATGCCGATGCCGAGGTTGACGTAGTCGCCGTCGTTGAGTTCTTCAGCCGCGATGGCGGCCATTTGGTCACGTGTCCATGCCATGGTGTGTGCTCCTTTGCTTAGGCCGGGACGGGTTCGGGACGTTGCCGGACCGTGCGTTGTTCGATGTCCTTGACCCGGTCGCTGGCCTGGACGAGCCGTTGGACGTAGACGCCCGGGGTGACAATGTGGTTGGGATCCAGCTCGCCCGGCTGCACGATGACCTCGGCCTCGGCGATGGTCACCTTGCCGGCAGTCGCGACGACGGGGTTGAAGTTCCGCGCGGTGTAGCGGTACACGAGGTTGCCGTCGGTATCCGCCGTGTGGGCGTGGACCAAGGCGATATCCGCGGTGATGGCCCGCTCGCGGACGTACGTGACGCCGTCGAACTCCTCATGGGGCTTGCCCTCTGCCACCAAGGTGCCCACACCGGTCCGCGTGTAGAACGCGGGAATGCCCGCGCCCCCGGCGCGCAGCCGCTCGGCAAGCGTGCCCTGCGGGGTGAACTCGACCTCGAGCTTGCCCGCAAGATACTGCTCGGCGAACAGTTTGTTCTCGCCCACATACGACGCAATAACCTTCCGGACCTGCCCGGCCTCGATCAGGACACCCAAGCCCTTGCCGTCGATGCCCATGTTGTTCGACACGATGGTGAGGTCCTTGGCGCCCGACTCACGGACGGCATCGATCAGGTCGGCGGGGATGCCGCTAAGGCCAAAGCCCCCGACGGCGATCGTCTGGCCATCTGCCAGCAGGTCCTGTAGTGCTTGGCTGGCTGTGGGGTGCAGCTTCGACATAGGGCGGCTCCTCATTGAGTATCCACTTTGTGGACTGGTTGTTCCTGGCTTCTGAGCCTAGGAGTGGTGCCTCTACTGGGCAAGGCCAGCCGGGCTCATTGGCTCATGCTGTGGACGATATAGTGGGAGGTGTCCATATTGTGGATGAATCTTTGGGAGTGATTGTGGCCGACCAGAAATCTGGGCCTGCAAAAGCGGTGGCGCCTTCAAAAACGCTGCCGTCGTCGAACCCGGTCCAGGGCGCCCAAGTGGTGGGCCGTGTAGCGGCGCTGCTTCGTTTGGTGGGGCGCAAGCCGGCCGGGATGTCCCTCGCTGGGGTTGTTCGCGAGTCCGGACTGACGCGGCCCACGGCCTATCGACTGCTCACGTCCCTGGCGGCGGAGGGCCTGGTGGAACACGAGGAAGCCACGGGAAAGTGGGTCCTGGGGCCGGAGGTGTTCCTGCTGGGTTCCGTTGCCGCGGCCCGTTTCCCCATGGAGGAACTTGCCCGGCCGTCCCTGCGTCGACTGGCCGCGGAAACCGGCGAGAGCGCGTTCTTTTCCATTCGCCGCGGCAACGAAACCGTGTGTGTGCTGCGGGAGGAGGGTTCGTTCCCGGTTCGGTCCTTCGTGCTGCATGAGGGCGTTCGTTTCCCCTTGGGCGTGGCTTCGGCGGGAACCGCGATCATGGCTTTCATGGATCCCGGAGAGCAGGGAAGTCTGTTGGAGGACTGGGCCGCGCATGCCGGGGAATTCGCCGTCGGGCATCCGGCGGACGTGGTCCGGGACAACCTGGAACGGACCCGGCTGGCCGGTTATTCGGTGAACCCCGGGCTGGTCCTCGAAGGAAGCTGGGGGATGGGTGCCGCGGTCTTCGACCGGCAGGGCCAACCGGCGTGGGCGTTGTCCTTGACGGGGATCGAGCCGCGTTTCCGTGGGGAGCGGCAGGATTTCCTGGGCAAGTTGCTCATGGCCGAAGCACACAGGATGACAGCGCGTTTGCAAGGGTCCACGCCCAACTGAGGGACAGCAAACGTTCCACTGACGTCCCAGTGGAACGTTTGCTGTCCCCTAGCTGGGTTCGTCAGGTGAGGTCCAGGCGCATCAGGACCCTCGGGAAGCCGTTGAGGACGGACGTGGTCTCGGCGACCTTCGTGAACCCGGCCTTCTCGAAGAGCCTCCGCGTGCCCACGTAGGCCATGGTGAGGTCCACTTTGCTGCCCCTGTTGTCCACGGGGTAGCCCTCGAGGACCGGTGCGCCGTACGCCTTGGCGAAGTCGATGGCGCCCTGCAGGAGGTGGTGTGAGATCCCTTTGCCGCGGTGTCCTGGTTTCACGCGGATGCACCACACTGACCAGACCTCCGAATCATCCACGTGGGGGATCTTCCGGTTCGTTGCGAAACTGGTGTCCGCGCGCGGGTGGACGGCCGCCCACCCAACTACCTCGTCGCCGTCGTACGCCAAAACGCCGGGAGGCGGATCCTCGGCGACGAGCACCTCGACGTATTTGCCGCGTTCCTGTTTCTGGAGGCTCTGGTTGAGCTTGGAGGGGATGCGGTAGCTAAGGCACCAGCACACGTTGGAATCGGGTTTTTTGGGGCCCACCATGGTCTTGACGTCGTCGAACACCGTGGCGGGACGGACTTCGATAGCCATCCGCCCATCCTGACATCGGTCACCTTGGCGCGCCAGAGCGGCGGGTCAGTACCTGAGGTCCGCCTGGACGGCGTAGTGGTCCGAGGGATGCACGCCAGCCACGGTTCCGGTGCCGAGAAGCGACGCCGCTACCGGATGACCGGCTCCTCCGCGCCTGGGCGTTGCGGAGAAGATGTAGTCGATCCGGCGGTCAGGCCACAACAACTGCCGGGCGGCCGCATTGGCGTTGGACCACGTGTGTCCCGCGCCGGAGCCGGCAACTTCCCACGCATCGTAGAAAGAGAGTCCCTTGGCCGGTGGTGCGGTACGTCCGGTCAGCAGACGCATCTCATCGCTGTCAGGATCGGCATTGAAGTCACCGGCGAGGATCAACGGGGTGCTCTCGTCTTGAGTTTCCTGGAGGTGGAGGCACAGTTTCCGGACGGCGTCCTGACGTTCCTGGCTTTGATCCAGCCACCACGCGTCCATCACGACGCCATGGGCGGAGAGCTCCCCGCGGGGTCCCTGAATGACCACGGAGAGCGCGCGCAGCTCCCCGAAAGTACGGCTTGCGCTCGCCGTGATGGGCCACCGGGAAAGAATTCCGACGCCGGACAACGCGGCTGGGTCTTCCTGGGCAGCAACTCCTGTGAACGAGTGATGGGGCAAGCCGAGCGGTCCTGCCAAGCGTCGGCATTGGCTGTCCTGGCCCCTCTGCCAGGACTCCGCGAGGACAACGATGTCCGGCTGGGCCTCCTTCAAGGCAGAGACGATGGCGGATTCCCTCTGCTCCCATGGACCATAAAGTCCCCACACGTTCCACGTGACGACACGGACACATGAAGTGATGAGTTCGCCGTAGAAGTGCGGAGGGATGTCCAACGCCATCCGCCCATCCTGTCACCATTCCAACGCGGGGGTCACTCACGGGCCTACTTGATCCCCAGGCGTTGGAAAAGTTTTTTGAAATCCCACCCATCCATGTGATCCCGCCCTCCGAATGGCTGGTGAGACACAAACTGCAGGTGAGGCAAAAGCGTCGCAGGCAGACCGTGTCCCACACCCAATGGATCCAACGCCCTGGTTCCACAAACAAGGAGAATGAGATGTTGTCCACAAAGCGCCCCGCCCTCGCCTTCGTTGGCCTCACTGCAGCCGCCCTTCTCGGACTCACGGCCTGTGGTGGTTCAGGTAGCTCCAGCTCTTCCGCGTCTTCGTCCGCCGCACCGTCGGCTTCGTCCATGGCGCCGTCGCCATCGGCTTCTTCCAGCTCAGCCATGGCCTCCAGTGCAGCCATGGACCCGGCCCGTGACCTGGTTGGCCCGGGTTGCGCCGGCTACGCTGCGCAGGTTCCGGACGGCGCCGGTTCTGTTGTCGGCATGGCGCAGGATCCCGTAGCTGTTGCCGCTTCCAACAACCCGTTGCTCAAGACCCTCACCGCGGCTGTCTCGGGCAAGCTGAACCCGAAGGTGGACCTGGTCTCCACCCTGAACGGCAGCGAATTCACGGTGTTCGCTCCGGTTGACGACGCCTTCGCGAAGATCGACCCCGCCACGATCGAGGCCCTCAAGACGGACGATGCCACGTTGAGCAAGATTCTCACCTACCACGTAGTCCCCGGCCAGCTGACCCCGGACCAGATCGTTGGAACGCACAAGACGGTGCAGGGTGGCGAAGTGACCGTTGCCGGCACCAAGGATGCTCTGACAGTTGACGGTGCCAACGTGATCTGCGGCGGCGTCCACACGGCCAACGCCACGGTCTACCTGATCGACACCGTGCTGATGCCCAAGTAGGCCTCTGGTCCATCAGCCTTAACACAACGCAGCAGGCGCCGGATATCCGGCGCCTGCTGTTGTGTTGTATGGGTTCTTCAGGAGGTCAGCGGCCCTGGCTTTGGAGGGCGGACGCCTGGCGGGCCAGTTCCGATATGGCTGTCCAATCCCTGGCTTCAACCAGGGAACGCGGGGTCAGCCAACTGCCGCCGACGCACGCCACGTTGGGCAGTTTCAGGTAGTCCGGTGCGGACTCCAGGCTGATACCGCCGGTGGGACAGAACTGGACTTGGGGGACGGGTGCGCCGATCGCGGACAGGTAGGAAGGTCCGCCTGCCGGTCCCGCGGGGAAGAATTTCATGACCTTCAAGCCGTGCTCCAGGACGGCCATGACTTCGCCAACCGTCGCGACGCCGGGAAGCAGCGGAACGTCCAGCGTCAGCATGTGGCGCAACAAGCCGGGAGTGACGCCGGGACTGACCAGGAAGCGGGCGCCTGCGGACACCGCGGCGTCGGCTTGAGCCGGGGTGAGGATGGTCCCTGCACCCACCAGGATGTCCGGCACCTCGTCAGCGATCAGACGAAGGGAATCCAGTGCTGTGCCGGTCCGCAGGGTCAGCTCAATGATGCGGATTCCACCATCCACCAACGCGCGGGCCAGGGGAACTGCCTGTGAGGGGTCTTCTATGGTCACCACCGGAACGACGGGGGAGACGGTCAGGACGGAGGCGGCGTCAGCCATGGAGGATCTCGTTTCCCAGGCCCGGGAGCCCGTGTTCGTCGATGACGGAGTACCAGTGTTCAAGCAGTGCGGCGAAACTGGCATCAGTTGCCAAGGCTTCATCGAAAATGCTTCGCACGTCCAGCAAGGTGTTGACCACTGCCCGCGCGGACAACTCCTGCGGCAGCGCGGCACGCAGTTCTGCCGCCAGGGGATCATTCAGGGCCGCAGCGGGAGTGATCGCGACGTGACGCATCCAGGCTGCCACGGCGAGCGCCGCCCAGCGTGGTGGGCGGCCGACGTCGAGGTTTGCCCTGACGGTACTGAGCAGCCGGAGCCCGATTTTCTGTGAACCGTCGCTGCCCACCTTCGCCGTGGTATGGCCCAGTGCCGGATTCGCGAAGCGGCCCAGCACCTGCTTGCAGTATGTTTCCCCGTCCAGGCCGTCCGGCAGGTGGAGGGTTGGCAGGACGTCGTCGAACATCATGCGTTCGCATGCGGCGCGGAAAGCGGGCTCGGACACGGCCTCTGCAATGGTTTCCTTGCCGACGGCCAGGCCGAGGTAGGCAAGCAGGGAATGGCTCGCGTTCAGCAAGCGGAGCTTCGCGGCTTCCCACCCGGGGACGTCGGTGCTGAAGACTGCGCCTGCGTCTTCCCACCGCGGGCGGGGACCGGCGAAGTTATCTTCGATGACCCATTGCATGAAGGGTTCGGCGACTACGGCGGCTTCGTCGCGGAGGCCCACTTCATGCTCGACGGCGTCAAGGTCGCCTGCTGTGGTTGCGGGGACCATGCGGTCCACCATGGTGCTGGGGAAGCTGACGTTGGAGGCGATCCACGCCAAGAGGGGTGCGCCTTCGGTTTCAGGAAGTGCCGTGGCGAAGGCGTGCACCAGCTTGTGCGTGAGTTCGCCGTTGCCGGGAAGGTTGTCGCAGGAAACCACGGTGATCGGCCCCGAGCCCAGCCGGGACCGTTCCTGCAGGCCCCGCACGATCTGGCCGATCGCGGTTTGTGGTGGATGTCCTGCGAGGTCGGCCTGGACCTGTTCATCGTCGAGGTTCAGCGAGCCGGTCTGGGGGTGTATCCGGTAGCCCTTTTCCGTAATGGTCAGGGTGATCACCGAGACCGAGGGCAAGGCGATGCGCTCAACGACTCCGGCGGGGTTGTCCCGCCCGGAAATGGCCTCGATGACGCTTGACACCACCCCAACAGGGACCGCGCCGCTGCCGCGTTCGGCCACAGTGAAGAGCCCGTCCTGGGGTGCGAGTTGTTGCACCACAGTGTCCGAGCGTTGCGTTACGCCGATGATTCCCCACCCCAGTTCGCCGGTGGATCGCATGGCTTCCTCGGTGAAGACAGCGGTATGCGCACGGGCGAAGGCACCGAGGCCCAGATGGACGATGCCGGGCGTGAGGGCCGAGCGGTCGAGGCCAAGCGGCCTATCGCCCAGGGAAGCGAGGCTCAGGCGCATACCGGTTGCCCCTCGGAGTGTGCTGTGGTCTGTTCGAATGTTGGGATGAAGCCCGTCCCGCCTTTGCCGCCAACCACCAGTGAGGCCGCAGCAGCACCGTAGCGCGCGGCCTGCGGCAGGGAATCGCCCAGGACAAGGCGGGCGGTGAGGGTACCTACGAACGCATCGCCGGCCCCGGTCTGGTCCACAACGGCAGGGGCCGGGACGGAGGGGACCCATTCGGACAGGCCGGGGCCTACCAGTTGGACTCCTTCCGCACCGCACGTGACTGCCACGTTGGCGGCGCCCAAACTGAGGAGCATGGTGGCCGCGTCCACAGCGGACGACGCTCCAAGCAGCGCGCTGGTTTCGCTGGGGAACGACGGCGTCACAAGGTGGGCCTGCGGTGCCAGCTCAGCCAGGGCTCCTGCGGCGGCGGATGCGGTGGTCAACCTTGGCCGGAAGTTGGGGTCGTAGATGAAGCGCTGGGCCAAGGATGCTGCCTTGAACACAGCGGTCCGTGAGGATTCGGAGATGGCGCAGGCAATTCCACCGGCCAGCACGGCACCCGCGGAGGCGAAGACGGACTCGTCGATGTCCTGCGGGCCCAGCGTGGATCCGACGCTCCCGGATCGGGCGTAGGAGAATTCACGCTGGCCCACCGGATCTGAGTGCACCAAGTACACGCCCTGCTGGCCCGGACGGAACTTCAGGAGATCCGTCGCAATGCCGAGTTCCGCGATCCTGGCCGCGATCGCCTTGCCGAGATCGTCGTCGGGCAGTACGGCGAGCAGCCCCGTGCGTGCCCCGGCGGCTGCGGCCGCAGCAGCGACGTTCAGGGCGTCACCGGAGCTGCCGAGTTGGGCCGGCACGCCGTGGCCGAACGGAACATCGGTGGCGACTTCCACCAGGATCTCGCCCATCACGACGACGTCGAACGGCTTGCGCTGCGGGTCTTGGTTCACAGGATTCACCAATCGTGGATCGAACCGTCGAGGCGGCGGTTGATGGGCAGGTATTTGGCGTCGAAGGGGTAGGCGGCGGCCGCTTCTTCGTTGAATTCGACGCCGATGCCGGGAGCGTCGCCGGGGTGCATGTAGCCGTCGCTGAAGGTGTAGGAGGTCTTGAAGACTTCACCGGCGGGATCGCGGTGGCCCATGTATTCCTGCACCCCAAAGTTGGGGATGCTCAGGTCCACGTGCAAGGCTGCCGCGAAGGAAACGGGTGACAGGTCGCCCGCACCGTGGGACCCCGAACGGACACCGTAGAGGTCGGCGAGAGAGAAGATCCGGCGAAGGTGGGTGATGCCGCCAGCGTGTGAAACGGAGGTACGGATGTAGTCGATCAGCCGTTCGGTGATCAGCTGCTGGCAATCCCAGATCGAGTTGAAGACCTCGCCCACGGCAATGGGCGTGGTGGTGTGTTGGCGGATCAGGCGGAATGCCGACTGGTCTTCTGCCGGAGTGGGATCCTCGATCCAGAACGGCCGGTACTGCTCCAGCGACGAGCCCAGGCGGCCAGCCTCAATCGGCGTGAGGCGGTGGTGGACGTCGTGCAGGACATGCACTCCGTAGCCGAACTGATCGCGGACGTGGGCCATCATTTTCGGTGCGAAGTCCAGGTACACAGAGGTTTCCCACGTGTCCTCCTGCGGCACATGGCTGCTGGCGGGCTCGTAGAGTTTCCCGTCCACCGGCGCAATCCCGTAGGTCTTGTCCAGTCCAGGAACGGCGGCCTGGGCACGGATGGCCTTGTAGCCCAGGTCCAGGTGGTGCTGGAAGTCGGCGCTGAGATCCTCCAGGGTGGTGCCGCTGGCGTGGCCGTAGACCATGACGCCCTCGCGGGCGGCACCGCCCAGGAGTTCGTAGACTGGCATGCCGGCGGCTTTGCCTTTGATATCCCAGAGTGCGACGTCGATCGCGGCGATCGCTGTCATGGTCACCGGGCCCCGGCGCCAGTAGGCGCCCTTGTAGAAGTATTGCCAGGCATCCTCGATCCGGCGGGCGTCGCGTCCGATCAGCAGGGGGCACAGGTGCTCCGAGAGATAGGACGCGACGGCGAGTTCCCGGCCGTTGAGGGTAGCGTCACCGATGCCGGTGATTCCGTCCTCTGTTTCAATAACGAGCGTCACGTAGTTCCGTCCCGGGGACGACACCACTACCCGTGCATCGGTGATTTTCACTGGTTGTTCCTCTTAGGTCGTGGCTATTTGAGCGAGCTGGTGCTCGGGTTGATGGTGTTGCCTGCGGTGGTTTCCTGGGGGACAGCCCACTCGGCGTACTCCTTGCCGCCACGTTGGCTGGGGGCGGTTTCGGGAAGGAACGCCAAGCAGATGACACTGACCAGGATCAAGGCCGAGACGTAGATGGCCACGCCTCCGATCGAACCGCCTCCGGCGACCAGCAACGCCGTCGCAATGACAGTGAACGGTCCACTGGCGATCATGGCCCCAAACTGCCAGACAATAGAGACACCGGTGTAACGGCCGCGTACAGGGAACAGTTCGGGGTAGTAGGAGGCCTGCGGTGCGTAGGTTCCTGCGTGTCCCAGTGCCAGGCCGGCCACGAGGATGGCCACGATCGGCAGGGTGTCCCCGCTGGCGATTGCGCCGAAGGCCGGCCAGATCAGCACCAGGTTGAGGATGGCTGCGCCGAGGAAGACCTTCTTGCGGCCAATCTTGTCCGTGATCCAACCCCACACCGGAATCATGATGAGTTCCACGACGATCGCGATGATGATGGCCTCCAGCACGAAGGCAGAATCATTGCCAAGGTTCTTCGAGTAGGCCACCAGGAACACGGTGTAGAAAGGGAACACTGCGGCTTCGACGAATTTCGATCCCATGCCGAGGAAGACTTCCTTGCGGCTCTGTTTGAATACGAGCTTCATGGGTGCTTGCTGTTGCTTGGCGTTTTCCTTCGCGGCCTTGAACGTTGCCGACTCATTCACCCGAAGCCGGATGTAGAGGCCGATGGCCACTACCACGATGCTGAGGAGGAACGGGACGCGCCAGCCCCAAGCAAGGAAGTCCTTCTCCGAGAGTTGGGTGGTGAGGAAGGCGAAGAGCGCGGACGGGACCAGGTAGGCGGCCGGGGATCCCATCTGGACCAGGCTGGCATAGAAGCCGCGCCGCTTTTGGGGTGCTGCTTCTGCGGTGAGGAGCACCGCGCCGCCCTGCTCGCCGCCCACGCCGAAGCCCTGGAGCAGGCGCACGAAGACCAGGATGACGGCAGCCCAGAGTCCGATGGTCTCGTAGGTGGGCATGAGGCCGATGGCGAACGTGCCGAGGCCCGTAATGAGCAGGGTCCAGACGAGTACCTTCTTGCGCCCGATCCGGTCGCCGATGTGGCCCCAGACGATCCCACCGAGCGGGCGGGCGAAGAAGCCCACCGCGTACGTGGAGAAGGCGGCCAGGGTGCCCACCAGAGGGTCGATGTCCGGGAAGAAGATCTTGTTGAAGACCAGCGCCGAAGCTGTTCCGTAGATAAAGAAGTCGTAGTACTCGGCCATGGTTCCGATGAAGGAGGCGCCCGCGGTCTTGCGGGCCTGCTTGGCATCGTGAACCGGCGGCGCAACGCTTTCGGTCATCATTTGCTCCTTTGCAGGCGATGAAGTCAGGGAGATTTTTATGGGGGAATGAGTGGCGGGCTTAAGGAGGAATCAGAGGCTTCCGAACCCGCGGTAATAACTACCATACAAGCACTACCATTCTAGTTTGTCAACGATGGCTTAGACTGGTGCTGTGGCTACCAAGAAACCGGAACCGGACCCCTCCGCCCCCCGTCTTTCTGTGCGGGACCGGACCTTGGATGTGCTGCGCCGCCGGATCATCTCCCTGGAACTGCCGCCCGGTTCGCCACTTTCGGAAAACGAGTTGGCGCAGGAGCTTGGGGTCAGCCGAACGCCTGTCCGCGAGAGCCTGATCCTCCTGCGGGAAGAAGGGCTCGTTGAGGTCTTTCCGCAGATTGGCTCGTTCGTTTCCCTGGTGGACCTGGCCCGGGTTGGGCAGGCGCAGTTCATCCGCGAAGCGATCGAATGTGCGTCGTTGGCCGATGTTGTCGCCGAGCCTTCGGGGATCGCCGGCCTCCGCGAGATCCTGCAGGCCCAATGGGATGCCGAAGCAGCCGGAGACATCGACCGGTTCTTCCGCCTGGATGAGGACTTCCACCGGGAGTTGCTGCAGCTGGCCGGCCACGAAGCCGCCTGGAATGCGGTCAATTCGGCCAAAGCGCACCTCGACCGTGCGCGTCGCCTGAGCCTCATCGACGCCGGACATGTCGCCACGCTCATCAAGCAGCACACCGCCGTCGTGGACGGACTGGAGAACAGCGACCAAGCCGCCGCCGACGCCTCGCTCCGCCTCCACCTTCGCGGTGTTTTCAAGGACATTGAACGGATCCAAGGGGCCACGCCCGAGCTGTTTTCCGATGGCTCCAAGCCGCGGGCGTCCCGCAGGAGCGTCGCCCGGCTTTCCTGAACTCCGGAAACAACAAAGCAGGCGCCGGATATCCGGCGCCTGCTTTGTTGTTCTGTATGGGTTCTTCAGAAGGTCAGCGGCCCAGGTCGCTGTCCACGTAGGAGCCCGTCCGCGAGTGCTCGGAGCCGCACGGGCAGCCGCCGATCAGTTCAATCCGGACGGTCACGGGGTTGGTGCCATCCACGGTGACGGACATCCGGTCCTTTGAATCATTGATCACGCGGACGGTGCTTGCCTCTACGGGGGTTTGGGGCATGGCGGTTCTACCTAACTGCTGGGTGGCTGGGGTTGGTTGTTTTCTGCCCGTGGGCTGTCGACTGTCGGAAGGCTGCCCGTGGGCGTGCCGCCGGGACAATCGGCGTCGGGGCATTTTTCGGCGCACTCGTGCCTGGTAACGAGATCGAACTGGACTCCGCGGTGTTGTTCCACGCCGGTGCGGATGGCCCGTTCCACCACGGAGGTGGCGAGCCGCCGGCGCAGGGAGAGTGGATCGCGCCGCAGGTCCTTGGCCAAGGCGAAGCAGAGCAGCAGCATCACGATGATGAACGGCAGTGCCGCCACAATGGTGACCCGTTGCAGCCCGGACAGGGCCTCGGAGGGTTCGTCACCACCGGCCAGGAGCATGACGGCGGCAACGGCGCCTGTGAGGCAACCCCAGAAGATGACCACTCCGCGGCGGGGATGTTCCGCACCGTTGGAGCTCAGGGAGCCCATGACGATCGAGGCCGCGTCTGCGCCGGTGATGAAGAAGATGGCCACGAGCGCCATGGCCAGGACAATGACGGCTCCCGTGAGCCAGTCCGGCATATGCAGGTTCTTCACGAGGTCGAAGAGGGCGCCATCGAAGTTGATGGACGGTGCGCCGTTCACCATGGTCACGAGTCCGGGGGTTCCGGCCCTGTCCGCTTCTTGCTGGACGTTGAACGCGGCGCCGCCAAAGATGCAGAACCAGACCACGCTGACGATGCTCGGGACCAGCAGCACACCGGTGACGAACTGGCGGATGGTGCGGCCGCGGCTGATGCGGGCAATGAACAGTCCGACGAAGGGCGTCCAGGAGATCCACCAGGCCCAGTAGAAGATGGTCCAGCTGGTCAGCCAACGGCGCAGCGCGTCGTCGCCTACGGCTTCGGTCCGCGAGGACATTTCTGCGAGGTCGCGGGCGTAGTCGCCGATCGAGGACGGGATGAGGTTGAGGATGAACAACGTGGGTCCGGCGACGAACACGATGACGGCCAGCACCACGGCCAGGACCATGTTGATGTTGGAGAGCCACTGGATGCCGCGGCTGATGCCGGACACTGCCGAGGCTACGAAGCAGAATGTCAGGACTGCGACGATGACCACCAGGATTGGCGTCCCCACTTCACCCATCCAGCCGTTGGACGTCATGCCGCTGCCGATTTGCAGGGCACCGAGGCCCAAGGACGCAGCGGTACCGAACAGGGTGGCGAAGATGGCCAGGATGTTGATGAACTTCCCTACCGGACCCTCAACCATGCGGATGCCGAACAGCGACGTGAAGGCTGCGGAGACCAGCTGCCGGCGTCCCAGCCGGTAGGTGCCGTAGGCCATGGCGATGCCCACCACGGCGTACATGGCCCACGGATGGAGTGTCCAGTGGAAGATCGAAGTGGCCATGGCTGTCTGGACGGCTGCTGGAGTGCGTCCATCCACCGTTCCCGGCGGCGGGGAAATGAAGTGGTACAGCGGTTCGGCCACACCGTAGAACATGAGGCCGATGCCCATGCCGGCGGCGAACATCATGGCCACCCAGGACACGGTCTTGTACTCGGGCTTTTCGCCGTCCCTGCCCAGCGGGATGTTGCCGAACTTGCCCAAGGCAAGCCACAGCACGAAGATCACGAACAGCGAGGCGAGCACCATGAACAGCCAGCCGGTGTACTCCATGACCCAACTGAGGGCTCCCTTGGAGGTATCGGACAGGCTGTCACGGCCAACGAAGCCCCAAACCACGAAGGCGACGGCGATGGCGCCCGTGATCCCGAAGGTGACTTTGTCGAGGGTAAGTTTGCGGTTCCGGCGGGCAGAGACGGCCTGCTCGGTTTTGGCGTGGCGCAGTTCTTCCAGGATCTGCTCGTACTCTTCCGAGTCGGGCAGGGATTCTGCGCCTCCGTCCTCAACGTCGAGGACTGCGGGGTTGGTTTCGTTGGGGGAGACGCTGAGGGCTTCCTTGGGCGTTTCCGTGCGGGTGCGGGTTTCTGTAGAGGGAGCATCGGCCGGCTGGTCGCTGGCCGGTAACTCCTCCGGTGTTAAGGGTTTGGTGCCACTGTTTATAGCCATGAGCGGGTCCTTTGCTCGGAATCATGGGCTTGCGTGTATGTGTGGATGCTTGGGCCTGGTTGGGGATCCCGGGCGTTCCGCAGTAATCAACAACATTCGCGGTAAGCAACAGAGTGCGCTGCATCACACCCAAAGTCAAGGGGTAATGGCTCTTTAACGGCAGTTTGATATATCAATTGGCTGGAAGCTGCGAAGTTGCGTATGATGAAGTGCGTTGCGCAATAGCACGCCAGGAGGGTTGGCGGGAGGCGCAGCTGCCTGCGGCTCGGCCTTAGCGGTGCCGGTAGCCCATCTTGGCGCTGATGCTCAGGCCTGCCTCGCGAAGGCCGTCGATGAGTCCTGGCTGGTCCTCGGGCATAAAGCGGAACGCCGGGCCGGAGATACTCACGGCCGCGATGACATGACCCAAGTGGTTGAAAATGGGCACGGCAACGGCAGTCAGGCCGATCTCGAACTCCTCATGCACCACCGCGTAACCGTTCCGCGCGACGTCGTGCAACTGCTTTTCGAGCACTCCCCGGTTGGTGATGGTCCTGGGCGTCCGCGCGGAGAGTCCCACGGCTTTGAAGACCTGGCTCCGTTCGTCGGCCGTGAGGGCAGCCAGGAGCACTTTGCCGCTGGAGGTCGCATGCAGCGGCGTCAGGCTGCCCACCCAGTCGTACGTGGCCAAGGTTGAGGGACCCATGGCCTGGTCCACGTTGACTGCGTAATTGGAGCGCAGCACAGCCAGGTTGACGGTTTCCTTGTATTCGGAGGCCAGTGCTTCCAGGACTTCCCTGGCCTCGTGCACCACGCTCAGCCTGCCGGGGATGGAAGAGGCCAGGCGCAGGATTCCGAAGCCGAGCTGGTACTTGCCCCGCTCGCTGTTCTGCCGGACCAGTTCACGCGTGACCAAGGAACTCACCAGCCGGGACACCGTGGACTTGTGCACACCCATTTCGTCGGCGATCTCGCTGACGCCGGCGTCTCCCTTGCGGGCAAGGATTTCCAGGATCTGGAGGGCGCGGTCCACTGACTGGACGCCTCCGCCCTGGGCGTCTGCGTCCTTGTCGATGTCCGGGTTGCTGGGTACGGCCATGATTCTCATCCTAGACCGGCCCGGACCGCCCCCCGGGACACTCAGCGGCTCATAGGGGCCTCCCGCCGGGCGTGGTCCACGGCAAGGGCATGACGGGAACACCCTGGCCCGCCTCAACGCCTTCGGGTGGAACGGCCATGAACCCATCCGCCCAAGCCAGTCCCCGCATCATTCCCGGGCCGGTGTACGGGACGGGGAGAGCGAGTCCGTGCTCGATCGTGCAGGGCACCAGCCGCGTCCTGCCGGGGTCGGCGTCAATGTCCGCGCCGGACGTCAGGTTTACGGCAGCGGGCAGGTCCCGCTTTTCGAGGGCGGCAAGCAGCGGCCCGCCAAGGGTGATGAGGGCGATCATGGCGGCGAGCGGATTTCCCGGGAGCCCGATCACGAACCGTCCGTCCGGAAGCTCCGCCAGGACCGCGGGGTGGCCTGGCCGCATGGCTATTCCGTCAAGCAGCAACCGTCCGCCCATCGCGCGAACTGCGGCGCGGAAGTGGTCGGTCCCGGATTTGCCCGTCCCTCCGGTAGTGATGGTGACATCCGCCCATGGACCGTCCGGGCCGGAGAGGGCCCACAGCCACTCCTGGTACGAGTCGCCAATCCTGAGCTGACCGCCGGGCAGGCCGCCCAGTTGCGAAATGACCGTTCCGAGCTGCGGCCCGAAGGTATCGCGGACTTGCCCGGGGCCGGGCTCACCTGAGGTGACCACTTCCGATCCGGTAAGTACGACGGCGACCATCGGCTTGCGCCGAACCTCCACCTCGTCGTGGCCTGCTACGGCGGCGAGGGCAATATGTGCCGGATTCAGGAGGGTGCCTGCAGGAATGAGGACATCGCCGGCGGAGGCCTCCTCGCCGGCGGGGCGGATGTGGCGGCCCGGGAGTATCTCTCCGGGCTTCGCGTCGGGTTTGAGCGAAAGGTGTCCTGGCGCGTCGCCGGTTACGAGGCCGCTTTCCTTCCGAAGGATGCCTGAGGCCCCTGCGGGTCCCAGGCCGCCTGTCGCGATGATGCTTGCCTGGTGCGGCCTCAATGCCGTTCCCGGCGTGATGAGCGTCCATGGCCCGCTGCCGCAGATGGCCCAGCCGTCCATGGCCGAGGAAGCATAGTGCGGGATGTCCCGGGTTGCTGCCACGGCGGAGGTCAGCTCGCGTCCTATCCCGTCCTGAAGTGGTACCAGGAGGGAGCCAAGCGGTGCGGCGCAGTCAAAGGCAAGCTGGCGCGCCTGGGCCCAAGTGGGCGCGTGTTGGTGACCGCTGGGCGGGCTGGCGATGGGAGGGTCGGCGACGGCCTGTGCGAGCATGGCGGCCCACTTCCTGGTGCGGGGTGCTGTTAAGTGCAGATGCCGGGGGCGGCAGGGCCTTCCCGTGGTGCTTACCCTGCCGCTCCCGGTATCTGTGGTTCCGTACTAAGCCTTCACGTATCCGTTGGGGTTCAGTACGAACTTTGTTGCCGCTCCGGCGTCGAACTCCGCGTAGCCGCGGGGTGCGTCTTCGAGCGGGATGGCCTTGGCGTTGACGGCCTTGGCGATCTGGACCTTGTCATGGAGGATCGCCATCATGAGTTGGCGGTTGTACTTCATCACCGGGCACTGTCCGGTGGTGAAGGACAGGGATTTGGCCCAGCCGGTGCCCAGGGAGAGCGAGAGCGAGCCGTGCTGGGCTGCCTCGTCGATTCCGCCCGGATCACCGGTGACGTAAAGGCCCGGGATACCCAGGGCACCACCGGCGGCCGTGACGTCCATGAGGGAGTTCAGCACCGTGGCGGGTGCCTCGTGGGAGGCGTCCTTGCCGTGGCCGCGGGCCTCGAAGCCCACGGCGTCGATGCCGGAATCCACTTCCGGGACGCCGAGGATCTGCTCGATCTGGTCCTTCGGGTCGCCCTTGGAGACGTTGACGGTTTCGCAGCCGAAGGAACGTGCCTGGGCCAGGCGGTCCTCGTTCATGTCGCCCACAATCACGACGGCGGCGCCCAGCAGTTGGGCGCCGACGGCAGCGGCGATACCGACGGGGCCGGCACCGGCAACGTAGACGGTGGAGCCGACGCCGACACCGGCGGTAACGGCGCCATGGAAGCCGGTGGGAAAAATGTCCGAGAGCATGGTCAGGTCCAGGATCTTCTCCAGTGCCTGGTCGCGGTCCGGGAAACGCAGCAGGTTCCAGTCTGCGTACGGGACCAGGACATACTCTGCCTGGCCTCCCACCCAGCCGCCCATGTCCACGTAGCCGTAGGCGCTGCCGGGACGGTCGGGGTTGACGTTGAGGCAGATGCCGGTCTTGCGTTCCTTGCAGTTCCGGCAGCGGCCACAGGAGATGTTGAACGGCACCGAGACGATGTCGCCCACCTTGATAAATTCGACGTCGGGCCCAACCTCAACCACTTCGCCGGTGATTTCGTGGCCAAGGACCAAATTCTGCGGTGCCGTGGTCCGGCCGCGGACCATGTGCTGGTCCGAACCGCAGATGTTGGTGGTCACGGTGCGCAGGATGACGCCGTGGGGCACCTTCCTGCCAACATTTGCAGGGTTGACGCCCGGTCCGTCCTTCAACTCGAACGTCGGGTACTCGGTGTTGATGATCTCAACTACACCGGGTTCCTTGTAGGCGACTGCTCTGTTTCCTGACATGACACTCCTTTGGCCATTTGCTGATGGAAATGGGACTGGCCAGTTGCCCGAAAGCGGCGCTTCGGTGAGGAAATACCTCCCCAGGTTTCAGGCCACCGAAGCACCGTTCACGGGCAACTGGACAACTTTTGTGCTTTAGGCGGCGTCCTGGAGTTGAACGGCGGCCCCTGCCGACGCCACCGTGTGGTCGTTCTCCACGGTGCTGCCGCTGACGCCGATCGCTCCGATCACGGTGCCGTTGCTGTCCTGGAGCGGGATGCCGCCGGGGAAGGTGATGAGCCCGCCGTTGGAGACTTCGATGTTGAACAGCGGTCCGCCGGGTTGCGACAACCCACCGATGGATCCCGTTGGCATATCGAAGTAGCGCGCCGTGCGTGCCTTCTTGATGGAAATATCGATGCTGCCCAGCCAGGCCCCGTCCATGCGGGTGAAGGCTTTGAGGTTGCCGCCGGTATCAACGACGGCGATGTTCATGGCCGTGCCGGTTTCGCGTGCTGATCCAAGTGCGGCGGCCAGGACGGCCTCCGCGTTGGCTTGGGTGATGTCAGACAATGCTTCTCCTTTGATTCATGTCTTGTCACGGGCGTTTTTCAATGGGAAGTCTGTGGGTGGCGATAGACGACCACTGATATCTTCTAAAGCATCGGAAAGATATATCAGTCACATACTATGACACCGATCACACGATGTACAGGTCCTACGCGGCTTCCATCCGGATGATGACGGACTTCGACGTGGGCGTCCCGCTGGTATCGGCCACCGAATCCAAGGGCACAAGCACATTGGTTTCGGGGTAGTAGGCCGCAGCGCAGCCCTTGGGCGTCGAATAGGCAACGATCCGGAAGTTTTCCGCGAGGCGCTCGACGCCCTGGAACTCCGAGATCAGATGTACCAGCTGCCCGTCGGTGAAGCCGAGTTCGTCGATGTCGGCTTTGCTGACCAGGACCACGCGGCGGCCACCGTGGATGCCACGGTAGCGATCGTCCTTGCCGTAAATGGTGGTGTTGTACTGGTCGTGCGATCGCAGCGTTTGCAGCACCAGGCGGCCCGGAGGGATCTTGATGTATTCCAGCTCGTTTCCGGTGAAGAGCGCCTTGCCGGTGGGGGTGTCGAACGCCCGGGCGTCCCGCGGGGGATGGGGCAGCACGAAACCGCCCGGATGGGCAATGCGTTCCTCGAAGTCTTCAAAGCCATCGATCACCGCCTCGATGTGCTTCCGCACCAAGGAGTAGTCGTCCCGCAGGGAGATCCAGGATGCTCTCGGAGTATTGGGCAACGGCCGGCCCCCAGCATCAGTGAAGAGCTTGTGCGCGAGGTTGCACACAATGGCCACCTCGGAGTGGAGGTGTTCGCTGGCGGGCTTGAGTCGGCCGCGGGAGGCATGGACGGCGCTCATGGAATCCTCCACGGTGACGCGTTGGTCGCCCGAGGCCTGGGCGTCCTTCTCCGTGCGGCCCAGGGTGGGCAGGATCAGGGCCCGGCGGCCAGTGGAGAGATGGGAGTGGTTAAGCTTCGTGGAGATCTGCACGGTCAGGGCAGTGTTGGCCAGTGCATCCTCGGTGACCAGGGAGTCCGGGGCGGCCCGGACGAAGTTGCCGCCCATGCCCATGAAGAAACGGACCTTGCCGTCCCGCATGGCACGGATGGCCGCGACCGTGTCGTAGCCATGCTCACGCGGTGAGAGGAACTCGAACTCGTGATCCAGCCGGTCGTGGAACGTCGAAGGCATCTTTTCGAAGATGCCCATGGTGCGGTCGCCCTGCACGTTCGAGTGGCCGCGTACCGGGCACACGCCGGCCCCGGGCTTGCCGATGTTTCCTTGGAGGAGGAGGACGTTGACCACGTCACGCAGGGTGGGCACAGAGTGCTTGTGCTGGGTCAGTCCCATGGCCCAGCACACGATTGTGGCGTTGGAGGCCAGGAGCCGTTCGCCGGTGGCGTGGATCTGTTCCAGGGTCAGGCCGGAGGCTTCAACAATGTCATCCCACTCCACCTTCTCCAGGTGCCGCAGGTAGTCGTCCACGCCCACGGTGTGGTTGGTTATGAACGCGTGGTCAAGCACCGAGTCCAATCCCGGCGTGGAACGGCCCGCAGCTTCGGCCTCCAGCAGGTACTTCCCAAGGCCCTGGAAGAGTGCCTGGTCCCCGCCGGCGCGGATCTGCAGGAAATCGTCCGTCAGCTCGGTGCCCACCAGCATGCCGGAGACGTTCTGCGGGTTCTCGAAGTGCAAGAGCCCGGCTTCGGGGAGCGGGTTGATGGAGACGATGATGGCGCCGTTTTTCTTGGCTTTCTCCAGGGCGCTGAGCATGCGCGGGTGGTTGGTCCCCGGGTTCTGCCCGGCCACGAAGATCAGCGATGCCGTCTCCAGGTCCGTCAGGCTGACTGAGCCCTTGCCGATCCCGATGGTCTGGACCAGGGCCGAGCCCGAGGACTCGTGGCACATGTTGGAACAATCCGGCAGGTTGTTGGTGCCGATCCCGCGGACCAGGAGTTGGTACACGAAGGCTGCCTCATTGGAGGTGCGCCCGGACGTGTAGAAAACAGCCTGATCCGGCGAAGCCAGGCCCCGGAGCTCCTGAGCCATCAGTTCGTAGGCGTCGTCCCAGTCGATGGGCACGTAATGGGTGGCGCCCTCATCAAGGAACATCGGATGCGTCAGCCGTCCTTGCTGTCCCAGCCAGTAATCATCGCGGGTCTTCAGGTCCGCCACGGAGTGCGCGGCAAAGAACTCCGGGGTGACCCGGCGCCGCGTGGCTTCCTCGGCGACTGCCTTGGCACCGTTCTCGCAGAACTCGGCGGCGTTGCGCTTCTCGTGCTCCGGCCAGGCGCAGCCCATGCAGTCGAACCCATCCAGCTGGTTCACGGCCATCAGCGTCTGCACGCTGCGTACCGCGCCCATCTGCTCGAATGAGATCTTCAAAGCATTCGCTACGGCAGGGATGCCTACAGCCTTGGTCTTGGGTTTGGTGACGGTCAGCTTCGACTCGTCGATGTTATGGCGTGGTGCTTTGGAAGCCATGGTGGTCTTCCCTCCAGATCAGGAACGGGCGGCGATGCCGCGGGTCAGGCGGCGCCCGCTGCCACGGGCTGTTCGGCGGATGCCGGAACCCCGGCCTGTAGGCGGGCGGCTGCTGTGGTGTGGAGCAGCAAGAGTGCGGTAGTCACTGAGCCTACGCCGCCGGGTACCGGCGTCAAGGCCGCCGCTACGCCGGTGACGCTCGCCTCGTCGACGTCCCCCACCAGGGTGCCGTCGGGCAGGACGTTGGTGCCGACGTCGATCACTACGGTCTTTTCGGTGACGTGCGCGCCCGTCAGGAGGCCGGTGCGGCCTGCGGCGACAACCACGACGTCGGCCGGCCGGGTGTACGTCTCCAGGGGACCTGACTTGGAATGGCAGACAGTAACGGTTGCGTCCCGTTCCAGCAGCAGCAGGGCCAACGGCTTGCCCACCACAGCGGAACGCCCGACGACGGTCACGTTGCGGCCCGCTACCGGCACCTCAAAGTGCTCAAGAAGCTCCACCACCGCGCGGGCCGTGGCCGGAGCGAAAGCCGGCCGCCCCACAGCCAGGCGGCCCAGGCTCAGGGGATTGGCGCCGTCGATGTCCTTTTCCGGAGCGATCAGCCCCACCAGGCTGTCAGCCGCAACGCCGGTTGGCAGGGGCGTCTGCAGGATGATGCCGTGCACCGAGGGTTCGGAGCTGAGGTCCTTCAGGACGCTCGCGAGGACATGTTCCGTCGCATCGGGTCCAAGGTCCACGATCCGGCAATCGATGCCTGCCCTGTCCGCCGCCCGTTCGATGGAACGCACGTACCAGTGGGTGGACTCGTCGTCGGTGGCCACCACCACGGCAAGGGTGGCGTGGATGCCTTCGTGTTGGGCCAGCCGGGCCTGGTCCTGGGCACGCTGCTGGACGAGGGAGGCCAGCCGTTTGCCGGAGAGTGTGATGGTGTTCATGCGAGGATCCTTTCGCGGACCCGCTTCACCAGGGAATCGGCGGCGAGGACCACTTTGTCCTCGAGCCCGTCGGTTTGCCCTGCGAGTTCGGCCCGGATGGCCTGGTCCTTGATGGCCACTACGTTGATGTCGATGTTCACGCGCGCAGTGGTGGCTGCGGCCCGGGCGGCGTCGGCTGCGGCGGCGACGTCGCTGATGACGTTCATGTTGGCCACCTCGAAGAGTTCGGTGGCGAGGTCAACAATGCTGCCGGACAGCTGGATGAGCTGCGCGGGGGTTTGGGCGGCTTCCACCAGGGCTGCGTCAATGGCTGCTTTCCTGGCAACCTTGAGTTCGTCCGTGCCGGCGGGAAGTTTGTAGGAATCGATGACGCCTTGGAAGGCGGTTTCGTCGGCGTCGGCGAGGCGCAGGGCCTCGAGCCTGTACTGGTCGGCGTCGTTGGTGATGCGCTCCACGAGTCCTGCATGGGCGGCATACTTTTCACCGGTGGTGTAGCGGGCAACCATGGCCACGAGGGCGGCGCCCTGTGCTGCGTGCAAGGCTGCTGCTGCACCACCGCCCGGAGTCGGCTGGCGCGCCGCGAGCCGGGCGAGATAGTCGTTGATGGTTTCTGAGCTGATCATGTGTCTTCCTGGGCGGGTGTCCGGAGTGGGGTCATCCTGGGTGGAGAAAGAGCGAAGGCAGCGCCCGGACCCGGTTGCGGGGTGAATCGGGTCCGGGTCGCTGCCTGTGGCGGCTGGAGGGCCGGTTTAGCCGCGGAGCCTGCTCATGGTGGGGTCGTACAGCGGATCCTCGGTGACGGTGGCCTGGATCCGGCGTCCGAAGTACTCGATTTCCACCGAGTCGCCCAAAGAGACCGCCGAGGGCAGGTAGGCGTAGGCGATCGGCTTCCTGACGGTGTACCCGAACGCTGCGCTGGTGACGTAACCAACGGCCTGGTCCTTATAGAACACCGGTTCCTTGCCGAGGACGAGGCTGCGGCCGTCGTCGACGGTCAGGCAGCGCAGGCGACGTGCGGAGCTTTCTTCGCTGCGCCCTTCCAAAGCGGCCTTGCCGACGAAGTTCTCTTTGGCCATCTTGACCGCGAAACCGAGGCCCGCTTCGAAGGGGTCGTGCTCGGTGGTCATGTCCGTGCCCCAGGAACGGTAGCCCTTTTCGAGGCGGAGCGAGCTGAAGGCGGCGCGGCCGGCGGCGATGACGCCGAACGGCTGGCCGGCCTTCCACAGTGCATCCCACAGGCGCTGGCCGTTGTCTGCGCTGGTGTAGAGCTCCCAGCCGAGTTCGCCCACGTAGGACAGCCGCATGGCGGTGACGGGGATCCCGCCGATCACCACGTTCTTGGAACGGAAGTACTTCAGGCCGTCGTTGCTGAAGTCATCGTTGCTGATGGTTCCCACCAGGTCGCGGGCCAGGGGACCCCAGAGGCCGATGCAGCAGGTGCCGCCGGTGGTGTCGCGGACCTGTACCCAGTCTTCGGCTCCGCCGTTTTCGGTCTGGTGGCGTGCTGCGCGGTCAAAGTAGGCGGTGTCGATGTTGCCGTTGGCGCCGAGCTGGAACGTGTTCTCGTCCAGTCGTGCCACGGTGATGTCGCTTCGGATGCCGCCCGCGTGGTCCAGCAAGAGGGTGTACGTCACGGCGCCGGGCTTCTTGGCCAAGTCTCCGGTGGTCAGTTCCTGGAGCAGCTTCAAGGCTCCGGGGCCGGAGACTTCGAGGCGCTTGAGCGGTGTCATGTCGTACATGGCAACAGCGGTGCGGGTCTTCCACGCCTCGGCTGCGGCGATGGGGGAGCTGAACATCGCGGACCAGGCGTCGCGGGCCGGGGGCTGCCACTCGTCCGGCATTTCCTTGAGCAGTTCGGCGTTGGCCTCGAACCAGTACGGACGCTCCCAGCCTGCGCCTTCCAGGAAGAAGCCGCCCAGCTGCTTGTGGCGGGCGTGGAACGGGCTGACGCGCAGGTTGCGCGGGGAGAGCTTGGGCTGGAGTGGGTGCAGGACATCGTAGATTTCCACGAAGTTCTGCTGGGAGGTTTCGCTGACGTATTCGGGGGTGAGCTGGACTTCCTCGAAGCGGTGGATATCGCAATCGCCCAGGTCGATCTTGGACTTGCCGTCCACCAGCACCTCGGCCACGGCGCGGGCAACTCCGGCAGAGTGGGTGACCCACACGGCCTCGGCCACGTAGAAGCCGTCCACTTCCTTGGACTCGCCCACCAGGGAGCCGCCGTCCGGGGTGAAGGAGAAGATGCCGTTGAAGCCGTCTTCGATTTCGCTTTCGCGCAGGGCGGGAAGGATCTGCTTGGTGGCTTCCCAAGCCGGAAGGAAGTCCTCGAGGGTGAAGTCCAGGCGCGAGGGCATGTTGTGCTCGCTGATGCTTTCCGGGTTGTACTTGCCCAATTCGTCCAGGTCCACGGGCATGGGGCGGTGGGCGTAGGAGCCGATGCCGTAGCGGTCGCCGTGCTCGCGGTAGTAGAGGTCCTGGTCCTGGTGGCGGAGGATGGGCAGCTGGGCGCCGTTGGGCAGCTCGTTCTTGCCTTGCTGCGCCGGGACCGGGGTGGTCTTGACGTACTGGTGGGCCAGGGGGAGCAGCGGCACGGACATGCCGATCATTTCGCCGATCTTGGCACCCCAGAAACCTGCGCAGGACACCACGATGTCGGCCGGGATCACGCCGTCGGCCGTCTGCACGCCGGTGACCCGGCGGCCGGACTGTTCAATGCCGGTGACTTCCGTGTTGCCCTGGTACTTGACCCCTGCGGCTTCGGTGCGCTTGATAAGGAGCTGCACGGCGCGGGCTGCCAAGGCCAGGCCGTCCGAGGGGACGTGGAGGCCGCCCAGGATGTCCTGTTCGTTGATGAGCGGGTAAAGCGCCTTGCACTCCTCGCGGGTGAGGATCTTGCCATCGATGCCCCAGGACTGTGCGTAGCCAAGCTTGCGCTTGAGGTCGGTGAGGCGCGTCTCCGTGGTGGCGACCTCGAGGCCACCCACCTGGTTGAAGCAGCTCTGGCCGTCCTCGGTCAGGGAGAGCAGCTTCTCCACCGTGTACTTGGCGAACAGCGCCATGGTCTTGGACGGGTTGGTCTGGAAAACCAGGCCCGGGGCGTGCGAGGTGGAGCCGCCCGGCATGTTCAGGGGGCCTTGGTCCAGGACGGTGATGTTGTTCCAACCGCGCTGAACGAGTTCGTCGGCGAGGTTGGTGCCGACGATGCCGGCTCCGATGATGACAATTCGGGGCGTCGATGCCATGAAAGTTTCTCCTGCTAGTAAGTCGTGCGGGGCAAGGGCGGGCTGGTTACCGGAAAACGACCGTGCTGGTCTGGTCCAGCAGGACGCGGTGTTCGCAGTGCCAGCGGACGGCACGGGACAGGGCGAGGGCTTCGGCGTCCTGGCCAACAGTGGAAAGGGCCGTGGGACCGTAGCTGTGGTCCACGCGGATGACTTCCTGCTCGATGATCGGGCCCTCGTCCAGGTCGGCCGTGACGTAGTGGGCCGTTGCGCCTACCTGCTTCACGCCGCGGTCGTAGGCCTGGTGGTAGGGACGGGCGCCCTTGAAGCCGGGGAGGAAGGAGTGGTGGATGTTGATCGCGCGTCCTTCGAGCTTGCGGCACAGGTCATCGGAAAGAACCTGCATGTAGCGGGCCAGGACCACCAGGTCCGCCTGGTATTCGTCCACCAGGTCCAGGAGCTTCTGCTCGGCCTCGGCCTTGGTGTCCAGGGTGACAGGAACGTAGATGAAGGGCAGTCCGGCCGCTTCGGCCATGGCACGGTGCGTCTCGTGGTTGGAAACCACGGCCACCAGTTCGCCACCCAGGCTGCCGCCGCGCCAGCGGAAGATGAGGTCGTTCAGGCAGTGGCCGAACTTGGAAACCATCACCAGCACGCGCTGCTTGGTCTGGTCGTGGAAGCTGAACTTCATGTCGAAGCGGTCCGCGATGGAACGGAACTCGTCCTCGAGCTGCTCCGGTGAGTAGCTCGACGGGCCGGAGAAAGCCGTGCGCAGGTGCAGGGTCTGGCGCAGGCTGTCATCGAACTGCTGGTGCTCTTCGATGTTGAATCCACGGTCGAAGAGAAAAGTGGTGACCGCCTGCATGATGCCGGGCTGTTCGACGCACGACAGTGTGAGTACGAACTTTTGGGCCTGCTCTTCCTTGAGCTGCCCGTGTTCAGCCGGCAAGGTGCTGAGGTGTGAGTCTGAAGCCACGAGGGTCATGTGTCCTCCTTAGATGGGTTTCCTAGATATATTCCTGAATTGCCTACTGATATATTAGGATTGAGATCAGCGTATACTGGACCTTGGAACGGGGTCAATAGGTTTTTTCGTCACTGCGGAAGGGGCTCGGCATCATGGCACTCGAAACTCTGGCACCTGCTGCGGACGCCGGCAGGAAGTCCTTGGCGGACATCGCCTACGAGAGCGTGCGTGACCGGCTGCTGACACTGGACATCAAGCCGGGTGACCTCCTCAACGACGATCAGCTCGCCAAAGAGATCGGGATCGGGCGCACCCCCGTGCGGGAAGCGCTCAAGCGGCTGGAATTGGATCGGCTGGTTGTGACCTATCCGCGCCGGGGCACCTTCGCTACCCGCGTGGAAGTGACAGACCTGGCCTTCATTTCCGAGATCCGGGTCCAGCTGGAGCCGGTGGCGGCAGCCAGGGCTGCCCGGGTGGCAACCCCCGCAAGCCGGGAACACCTGCGGCGCGTAGCGGCCGAAGTGAAAGCCTTCGACCTCCGCGCGGCCACCGTGGTGGAAACGCTCAAGCTGGATGCGAGCGTCCACCAAGGCATCTACGCCGCGGCGGCGAACCCGCACCTGGAAGACGTCCTGATCCGCTACGACAACCTGGCAACCCGGATCTGGTGCATGGTGCTGGACCGGCTGCCCAACCTGGAGCACCACGTCCATGAGCACGTGGATCTCCTGCAGGCCGTCATTGACGGCGATGAGGCGAAGGCGGCCGAGTTGGCCCGCGTCCACGTCAGTGGCTTTGAGCAAGCGGTGCGCCAGGCATTGTTCGCCGCCTGAGAACTGTGTCCGTCGGACACTGATCCTCTGCGTGCTATTCCCCGCCCCCCAGCTGCCGCCATTTTCGCGGCAGCTGGGGGCGGGGCCCCTTCTACGCACGCTGCCGGATCAGCGTCCGCCGGTGTTCGGGCGGGGGGGCCCCTTTTACGCACGCTGCCGGATCGCCACTGCCCTCAGCATGAGGTGCTGGAGTTGATATACGACGCCGGGTGATCGCCTTTCATGGAGACCGTCCGGCGTATCGCGGGTCTCAGCGGGGTGCGCGGATGGATGCTGCGCGCCAGGTTTACGGCTCATCTTCGGGGCGCGCTGTCAGGATCCATTGCGCCCTCTTCTGCAGGATGCCCAGTGACTCCCTGATCAGCGGGGACGACATGCTGCCCCTTCGCGATGCGGCGACTATGCGGCGCGCTGGCTTCCCCTTGCCAGTGATACGCAGCCGGACCACGTTTTCGGCATTGCTCAGGGGCGCCAACCGCGGCAGCAGGCCCACGCCCAGGCCGGCGCCCACGAAGGCGATTTGGGTTTCCCACTCGACCGCCTCATGCGCAATCCGCGGCGTCACACCCACGGCCGTGAAAGCGGCGGTGAACAGTGCGTGATAGGTGGACCCTGCCGTCTCGGTGATCCACGGTTCCGATGCCAACTCCTCCAACGTCACGGTTTCCCTCGATGCGAGCGGATGGTCCGCCGGAATGATCACATCCAGGGGATCGTCCAGGAGGACCGTCTGCTCGAAGCGGGGATCATCCTCACCGTAATTGTCCGATTGCATGGCGACGATCACCGCGAGGTCGATGCGTTCTGCCACCAGCAGGTCGAAGCAGCGGGACGGGTTGGCCTCGAGGACCTGGACCTCCAGTTGTGGACGTGTGGCGCGGAGCGTGGCGGCGAGTGGCGCAAGCAGCTGGGCTGCCGCCGTCGAGAATCCGCCGAGGCCGAAGCGGGACTGCACCTGGTCGCCGGCCTCCATGGCTGCGGCGCGGAGCCTTTCCCACTCGGCAATGAGGGCGTCCGAACCTTCCACCAGGAAGCGGCCCGTGGCGGTCAGCCGCACGCCCCGTCCGTCCTTGGTGAGCAGCTGTAATCCGAGGACGCGTTGGAGCTCGCGCAGTTGCGCTGAGACGGCCGAGGGGGAGTAGCCCGTGAGCTCCGCGGTAGCCCCAACGGTGCCGCACCGGGCGAACACCCGGAGCGTGATGAGACGGGGATCGATCATGCACCTATTGTGCATGGTTATCTACTGAATCTTGCGCTTTTGTTGCAGTTCAAGAATCCCTAATCTCTTACTACGAAGACTTCGACAACGCCGGTCGCGACGACGCACCCGCGGTCCCACGAATCACCAGACACTGACCCAGCCTCCCGGGAGGAACCCATGACTGCTCCAGCGAACGCACCCCTGAACACCCGCGGAAAACTCGCCTCGACACTGCCCGCCGAACAGCTGGCGGAAATCTCCGCGTTGTTCGAGTTCCGTCGCACGGGTTACTCCCTCGATGCCCCGTTCTACACCGACCCCACCCTTTTCAAGATCGACATGGAAGCGATCTTCGGTCAGCACTGGATCTTCGCCGGAAGCGTCGCCGAACTGCCGGAGCCGGGCGACTACATCACGGTGGACTACGGCCCCTACTCCCTCATCGTGCTCCGCACGGACGAAGGCGAAGTCAACGTCCTGCACAACGTCTGCCGCCACCGCGGTGCCCGCGTCCTCACCGATGCTGCCGGCTCCACGGGCAACCTGGTGTGCGGCTACCACTCCTGGACCTACTCGCCGGAGGGCAATCTGATCCACGCTTCGGCTCCCGGCGAGGCGAAGTTCGACAAGAACTGCTTCGCCCTCAAGCGCGCCCACAGCCGCGAGGTGGCCGGACTCATCTTCGTGTGCATCGCCAACGAGCCGCCCACGGACTTCGACGAGACCTCCAAGATCTTCGAGCCCTACCTCGCACCGCACGATCTCTCCAAGACGAAGATTGCCTACCAGCAGAACATCATCGAAGAGGGCAACTGGAAGCTCGTCATGGAGAACAACCGTGAGTGCTACCACTGTGACGGCCACCCCGAGCTTGCCTGCTCCCTCTTCCCCACCTGGGGCCTGACGGAGGGCCTGATTCCCACCCACCTCGAAGAAGTGTGGGAGCGCAACAAGGAAGCCCAGTCCTCCCTTGAAGAGCGGTGCCGCCGCTACGGCCTGCCCTACGAGGTGGTGGAAGAGCTGGACACGCGTATTGCAGGCATCCGCATTTCGCGCGAATCGCTCGACGGCGAGGGCGAGTCGTTCTCCGCCGATGGCCGCAGGCTCTCCAAGAAGCTCCTGGGCGACTTGCGGGACTTCCGCCTGGGCCGCTGCTCCATGCACCTGCAGCCGAACAGCTGGTTCCACTTCCAGAGCGACCACGTCATCACGTTCGGTGTTTTCCCGATCAACGAACACCAGACCCTGGTCCGCACCACCTGGCTGGTAGCTGACGACGCCGTGGAGGGCGTCGATTACGACCGCGAGAAGCTCACCTACACGTGGGAGCAGACCAACATCCAGGACAAGGCCTTCGTGGAGCTGTGCCAGCAAGGCGCCGGCAGCCCCGCCTACGAACCAGGTCCGTACATGAAGAGCGAATACCAGGTAGAAGCCTTCATCAACTGGTACGTACAGCGCGTTCAGGAGCACTTGGCATGATCGAAGTCCTCACCGAAACGGCAATCCAGGAACCGCAGCGCATCCGCGGTCTTGAGATGCCGTGGAACCGGGTGATGGGCAGCACTGAGGCACCCGCCCGCGCTGCCCGCGCCCTGGGTCCATGGCACCCGCAGGAGTTCATGGCTGAATGCGTCGAGACCGTTCCCGAGGCTGGCGGACTGATGACGTTCGTGTTCCGTCGCACTGACGGTGCACCGCTGGCGTTCCGCGCAGGCCAGTACGTCAACATCGCCTTTCCCATTCATTCAGGAGTCGGAGCCGCCGGGGAAGACCAGGATCCGGTGGACCGCAGCTACTCGCTGTCCAGTTCGCCCACGGAACCGTGGACCTTCAACATCACCGTCAAACTCGACCCCACCGGGCTGGTGTCACCGTGGGTGCACCAGAACGTCAGGCCGGGAACCGTCCTTGAGATGCTCGGGCCGGTGGGTGCCTTCCACCTGCCCGACGCCGACCGTAGGGCACGGTATCTGTTCCTCGCCGCCGGCGCGGGCATCACGCCCATCATGTCCATGGTCCGCACCATCCACTCGCTGCCAGGGCATGCCGATGTAGTGGTGCTCTATCACGGCGCGGAAGCCGGGGGCTTCGCCTTCCACCGGGAGCTGGCCTACATCGCCTCCGTGGACTCACGGATCAAGGTGTTCTACTCCTTGGGAGACCGCAACAAGCCCGAAGAGTGGGAGGGACTCAGCGGCCGGCTGACGGCAGCCATGCTGGACGAGGTTGCCCCCGATGCCAACGGCCGCCAGGTGTATGCCTGCGGTCCCGAGGGTTACCTGAACACCGCCACCGAACTCCTGCAGAAGGTGGGCGTGGACGATACCTCCATTTACATGGAGTTCTTCTCGGGGGACCGCCAGACTCTTCTTGAATACGCAGCGGAGCTGGCACTGGCCGTGGACATCGCTGAGGAAATCGCCGAGGAGATCTCGGATTCCGCCGAGGACTACTTCGAGAGCCAGCCCGCGGCGTTTGGGATCTACGAACCCGGATACGACGCCGAGGGTACCTTGGCGGCGACCGGCCTGCCGCTGGAAACCGTGGAACCGGAAACAAACGGCTCGGAGGCCCCTGCAGCCAGCCCGGAGCCGGAGGCCGCAACTCCGGATGCGTCGAATTTCGACACCGTGGGAACAGGCAGCCTCACCATGTCCTTCCTGCGCACGGGAATCAACGTGCGGATCGATCCTTCCGAGCACATCCTCGGGGTGGCCCAGCGTGCGGGTGTGCGGATCGGTGCCAACTGCCAGGAAGGCATGTGTGGTTCCTGCAAGGTGGTGAAGCTGTCCGGCGACGTGGACATGAACCACCAGGGCGGGATCCGGAAACGGGAAATCGATGCCGGCAAGTTCCTGCCCTGCTGCTCAACGGCGCAGACCGACCTGGTGATCGACGCCTAGTCCTGCGGCTTTCCCTGATGCGCCCACTCCACCAACTCGGACATCCACGGCCGTTGTCCGTGGTGGACCGTGAGGCCATCGGGGATGCCGCGGACCGTGGCTTGGTTGCCTGAAGCGTCGATCGTGATCCGGGCATCCCCCATGGGGGCGTTGCTGATATGCAGATCCCCGAAGTCGCGTGGAAGAACGGGATCAAGCCAGATGCCGCCCAGGGAAATGTGCGTGTCATAGCGCATGAGCGACGTAACCACGTGGATGGGTGTGGTGGCGGCCCACGCTTGCGGGGAACAGGCCGTGGGGTAGGGAACGGGTTCCGTGAACTGCGCCCGGTCGAAGCCGCAGAAGAGCTCGGGCAACCGTCCGCCGGAGTACTCGGCAGCTTCGAGGAGCGCAGTGCCGATCCGCTGTGCCTCCTCGACGTACCCGTACCGCAGGAGCCCGGACATGATCAGGGCATTGTCGTGCGGCCAAACCGAGCCGTTGTGGTAACTGGCCGGGTTGTAGGCGGCCATGTCCGTGGCGAGGGTCCGGACGCCCCAGCCGCTGAACATCCTGGGCGACATCAAGTGCTCCACCACGGACGGGACCTTGTCCTCGTCCATCAACCCGAACCAGAGGCAGTGGCCCATGTTGGAAGCGCAGGCATCCACGGGCCGTTTGTCCCGGTCCAGGGCCACGGCGTAGTAGCCCTTGTCCGGCAGCCAAAAGTCCTCGTTGAATCTTTGCTTGAGGCGATCCGCGCGTTCCCGCAGCTCGTTCGCCAACGCGAGGTCGCCGTCGTCGTACGCCATCCAGGCGCGCGCCACATAGGCGCCGTGCACGTATGCCTGGACCTCGGCGAGGGCGATGGGCGCCTGCGCCAGCGTGCCGTCCGCAAAGTTGATGCCGTCCCAGGAGTCCTTCCAGCCCTGGTTGATGAGGCCGTGCTCGTTGGGCCGGCCATACTCCACAAAGCCGTCACCGTCCCGGTCGCCGTAATTCCGGATCCAATCGAGGGCGCGGTCGGCGTTGGGCAGGAGCGCGGTGATGGTCTCCTTGGAGAATCCCCAGCGGCTCACCGAACCGAGCACCACCACGAACAGGGGAGTGGCATCCACGCTGCCGAAATAGGCGGAGTTCCCTTGCAAGGCCTGTCCCGTGCTGACATCCAGGCGGACCTCGTGCAGGATCTTGCCGGGCTCTTCCTCGGTGTCCGTGTTGACCTCTGTGCCTTGCCGGTCCGCGAGTGTCCGCAGCGTGCCCAACGCCAGCGACGGATCCACTGGCAGGGCCATCTCGGAGGCCCACAGCGAGTCGCGGCCGAACAGCGTCATGAACCAGGGGGCACCGGCAGCCACCACTACCCTGTCCGGATGGTCCGGATCCTGGATGCGCAGGGCCCCCAGGTCCTCGTAGCTGCGGCGCAGCGTGCGCTCGATGGACCGGTTGCCGATCTGCAGGGCCGGGATCTTCGCAACCCATTCCTGCCGGCGCCGGTCGCTCGGTGACATCTCCCCGCCGGCCGGATGGGTGAACGGCACCGAACTCCCATCCAGGGTGGGGGCGACGCTCACATGGGTGCTCCATTTGCCGAACGCCGGAACCGTCACCCTGAAGCCAAGGGCCTTGGCCCCGACGCCTGCGCCCTCGGCCCGGATGACCACCGACTTCCTGATGCCCTCCCAGACGCCCCGGATTTCCAGCGAGTCGTTCTCGATACGCCGGGTCTCGTGCCACTCGCGCGTGATGCGGGCTTCCTTGACCTCGAACAGGTCCGCGAAATCGGCCTCGACCACCAGGGTGATGCGGCATTCGGCAGGCTGCCTGGAGTAGTTGCGGACCGTGATTTCCTCGAGGATCCCGGCGCCCACCTCCCGCAGGCGTTCCACCAGCAGCGGGCTGTCCGCGTACCCGTCGGCGCGTGGAACACGGCAGGCGAAGAGTGCGCGGTAGGGTTCCTTGGTCTCCGCGGCCAAGGATTCCAGGGGCTGATCGTTGATGGTCAGTTCCCAACGGGACACGATCCGGGTATCGAGATGGAACACGCCGTGCGGAAGCTCCGGCCGGATGTCCCCGTTTGAGGCGGAGATGCAAAAGGACGAGCCCTCAACCAGAGTGACGGTTCCGGAACCCAATGGACCGGCGGCCGTGTCAGCATTCCATCCAGCCACGTGAAGCTCCTTATTAAGCGTCGGCAGGGACGTACTCGACGCTACGCCGGAGGACCCGCGGAAGCCAGACCCGGCAGGCCCCGGCAGCCGCGGAATCGCGCCGCGGAAGTTGCAACCGGGAGTTAACCTTCACCCCGGCGTGTGGGCGGAGAATAGCGTCTATAGTGAGACTTGCAGTACTCGCTGATGCAGACCGGCGGCCCTTTTATGGCCGGAGGCCTATCCAATGACCGATACCCAAATTGGTGCATTCCTGCGGGAATGCATTGTGTACGAAGAAGACAGCGAAGAGGGCCTGGATCTTGAGGCCCTGTACGGCCTTTACATCAGCTGGTGCGTCCTGGGGAACAAGATCCCCGTGCCTGACAGCGCCTTCCGCACGTCCGTCCGCCTCAACGGCGTGAAGCACCACAAGCGCGACGGCAACCGTTACTACCCGGGCTTGCGGATGGTGGGTGCCGCCGCCCGCGACTACGTCCTGAACAGCGTGCCCGAAGCCTACGAGGTCAGCGTGCCGCCGGTGCCGTTGACCGACGACGACGGGGTCCTCCCGGCCGCCGTCTGAAAGTTCGCACAGCAGGTGCCCCTAAGATGCCTTCTTAGGGGCATTTGCCGTTTCAAGACCCGGAAGTGGGACTCAAGTGAAGCCATCCATCGTCTGGTTCCGTGACGATCTCAGGGTCCGGGACAATCCCGCCCTGCGTGCCGCCGTCGACGATGGAGGGGCCGTGGCCCTCTTCGTTCTCGATGAAGAATCGCCGGGAATCCGCCCGCACGGGGGTGCCGCGCGGTGGTGGCTGCACCACTCCTTGACGGCCCTGCGCGAGGACCTCGATGCGCTGGGCATCCCGCTGCTGCTGCGCCGCGGGCCTGCTGCGGAGATCGTCCGGAAGACCACGACGGCGGCAGGTGCCGGCGCGCTGTACTGGAACCGGCGGTACGGCGAAGTGGAGCGGACCATCGACGCCGACGTCAAGTGGTGGGCCGGGGATGAGGGGCTCCATGTGGAGAGCTTCCAGGCGTCCTTGCTGCACGAGCCGTGGAAGGTATCCACCAAGACCGGCGGCCAGTACAAGGTTTTCACGCCCTTCTGGAAGGCCGTCTCCGCACTGGACTTCCGCAAGCCGTTGGCCATCCCGGCCAAGGGGCACGGCTTCACTGGTGATCTTCCGGCCTACGAAGACCTGGAATCGTGGCACCTCCTGCCTACCAAGCCGGACTGGGCGGGTGGCCTGCGGGAGCGCTGGACCCCGGGGTCGGCTGCGGGGCACCAACGCTTGAAGGCTTTCGTGGACCGGGGGCTGGACGAGTACAAGGAGGGCCGCAACCGCCCGGATGAGGACGGCAGCAGCTGCCTTTCGCCGTACCTGCGTTGGGGTGAGCTCAGTCCGTTCGAGGTGTGGCACGCGTTGGAGTCCAGGCGTTCGGAAAGCGCGGCGATTTATGCCTCAGAACTTGGCTGGCGGGAATTCTGCTGGCACCAGTATTTCCACAACCCCACCCTGGCCACCGCCAACCTGCGCACCGAATTCGACCGGTTCCCCTGGGCCTGGCCGGGCGCCTCGGGCAACGCGGAGGACGGCAAACACCCCGGCCACGAGTCGGCCGCGGCGGAACTGCGGGCCTGGCAGAAGGGGGAGACCGGGTTTCCGATGGTTGATGCCGGGCAGCGCCAGTTGTGGCGCACCGGCTGGATGCACAACCGGGTGCGCATGGTGGCTGCGAGCTTCCTGGTCAAGAACCTCGGTATCCATTGGCAAGTAGGCGAGCAGTGGTTCTGGGACACGCTGGTGGATGCCGATCCGGCCTCGAATCCGGCCAACTGGCAGTGGGTTGCCGGCTCGGGAGCGGATGCCTCCCCGTTCTTCAGGATCTTCAACCCGGAGGCCCAAAGGACCAGGTTCGATCCGCAGGGTAAGTACATCGCCCACTGGATTCCGGAGTTCGGAACACCGGATTATCCGGAGGAAATCGTTGATCTGAAGACCACCCGGCAAGAGGCCCTGGAAGCGTACAAGGAGCTGAAGGAGGTGCACTGACATCCGCGCGGCTGCACGCGCGGGGCCTTCTGGAAATTAGTAGGAAGTCCGAGTATATTCGGGTTCAGAGATGATCTGGATCACAGTTGGCGACGTATGCCACTGTGCTCCAGCCAGGCGCCACAGCCGATCGGCACGGCGATCATTCACGAATGCAAAGGAGCATTTCCACCATGGTGCGCGAGCTTTCACACTACGTAGACGGGCAACGGATCGACGGCACATCCGGCCGTTTCAGCGACGTCTACGATCCCTGCACGGGCGAGGTCCAGGCCAGGCTCCCGTTGGCAAGCGCCGAGGAGGTCCGCAACGCCATAGCCAACGCGGAGAAGGGCCAGCTCGAATGGGCCGCCATGAACCCGCAGCGTCGCGGCCGGATCCTGCTGAAGTTCGTGGACCTGGTCAATGAGAACATGGACGAGCTCGCCACGCTCCTCTCCTCTGAACACGGGAAGACCTTCGCCGACGCCAAGGGCGACATCCAGCGCGGCATCGAAGTGGTGGAGTTTTCCGCGGGAGCGCCGCACCTGCTCAAGGGCGAATTCTCGGACAGCGCAGGGCAGGGAATCGACGTCCATTCGCTGCGCCAGCCGCTGGGTGTGGTTGCCGGGATCACGCCTTTCAACTTCCCGGCCATGATTCCGTTGTGGAAGTCCGGCCCTGCGCTCGCAGCCGGCAACGCCTTCATCCTGAAGCCGTCCGAACGCGATCCCTCCGTCCCCCTCCGGCTGGCCGAGCTGTACAGCGAGGCCGGGGTTCCCAACGGCGTCTTCAACGTCATCAACGGGGACAAGGAAGCCGTGGACGCCCTGCTCGAGGATCCCAGGGTCAAGGCCATCGGCTTTGTGGGTTCCACTCCGATCGCCCAGTACATCTACGCGACGGCGGCGGCGCACGGGAAGCGCGCGCAATGCTTCGGCGGGGCGAAGAACCACATGGTGGTCATGCCCGACGCCGACCTGGACATGGCTGCCGACGCCCTGATTGGTGCCGGGTACGGTTCCGCAGGCGAACGCTGCATGGCCATCTCCGTGGCGGTTCCGGTGGGACAGGAAACCGCGGACGCCCTGGTTGCCAAGCTGACCGCACGGGTCAAGGACCTCCGCATGGGGCACAGCATGGACAAGGACGTGGACTTCGGCCCGGTGGTGGCGGCCTCGGCAAAGGAACGGATCGAGGGCTACATCCAGTCCGGCGTGGACGAGGGTGCAACCCTGGTGGCCGATGGCCGTGGGCTCACGGTGGACGGGTACGACGGCGGCTTCTGGGTGGGTCCCACCTTGTTCGACAACGTCACCAAGGACATGAAGATCTACAAGGAAGAGATCTTCGGACCGGTCCTAAGTATCCTGCGGGCGGCCGACTACGACGAAGCGCTCCGGCTCTGCAGCGAGCACGAGTTCGGCAACGGTGTCGCAATTTTCACCCGCGACGGCGACGCGGCGCGCGACTTCGCCAGCCGCGTCGAAGTGGGCATGGTGGGCATCAACGTCCCGATTCCGGTGCCGATCGCCTACTACACGTTCGGCGGTTGGAAGGCCTCCGGATTCGGCGACCTCAACCAGCACGGAGCCGACGCGTTCCGTTTCTACACCAAGACCAAGACCGTCACCTCGCGGTGGCCCTCCGGCATCCGCCAGGGCGCCAGCTTCGTGATGCCGGCGGGCAGCTGATGGGAGAGGCGGGCAAGGAATCAGAGCAGCAGGAAGAAGACGTCCTCTTCGAGCGACGCGGCCACTTGGGGATCGTGACGCTCAACCGGCCCCGGGCAGTCAACGCCCTCAACGCGGGCATGGTGAAAGCCATGCTGCAGCAGTTGGCTGCCTGGGCTGATGACGATTCCGTCCGGACAGTCCTTGTGCGGGGCGCCGGTGAACGCGGCCTCTGTGCCGGCGGCGACATCGTGGCCATCTACAAGGACATGCTGCACGGAGGCACGGAAACGGCCGAATTCTGGGCCCACGAGTACCGGCTCAACGCCATGATCGCCAGCTACCCCAAGCCGTACGTTGCGTTCATGGACGGCCTGGTCCTCGGTGGCGGCGTTGGCGTCTCAGCCCACGGCTCGCTCCGGGTGGTCACCGAGCGGACGCGCACCGGCATGCCGGAGACCACTATTGGCTTCGTGCCCGACGTCGGCGGCACCCTCTTGCTGTCCCGCGCGCCCGGCGAGGCGGGAACCCACGCCGCACTGACGGGGGCGCACTTGAGCGGCGCGGACGCCATTTTCCTCGGGCTCGCGGACTCATTCGTGCCGTCCGAAAGCCTCGCGGCACTCGCCGAAGCGCTGGAAAGCGCGACGGCGGCAGACGCCGTCGCGCGTTTTGCCCAAGCCGCGCCGGACTCGCCGCTGGCGGACCAACGGGAGTGGATCGATTCCTGTTACACGGGCGATGACGCCGAGGAGATCGTGCGGCATTTGCGCGGGACCGGCGGCGAGGCCGCTGCTGCCGCGGACACCATCGAGGGCAAATCGCCGACGTCGGTCAAGGTCACCTTGGAGTCGCTGCGGCGCGTGCGGGGGCTGTCGGTTGATCAGGGCATGACGCTCGAAGAGGCGCTCGACCAGGAGTACCGCGTGGGACTTCGTTGCCTGTCCGGTCCGGATTTCCGGGAAGGCATCCGCGCGCAGGTGGTGGACAAGGACCGCAACCCGCAGTGGAAGCCGGCGTCGCTCGCGGACGTCCACAAGTCCGACGTCGAGGGCTACTTCGCTCCGCTCGGCGAGCGGGAGTTGGGACTGGCAGTCGAGCAGGTCCAAAGCAGTTGAGCCAGTCCAATCGATGTGAGCCAGCCCAACCCAATGAGCCAGTCCAACCCAGTGAGCCAGTCCAATCCAGTTGAGGAGACGAAATGACAGAGAACGCAGCATTAGCAACGGGACTCATCGCTTTCCTCGGCCTTGGCCATATGGGCGGTCCCATGGCGGCCAACCTGATCAAGGCGGGGCACGAAGTGGTCGGTTACGATCCTGTCCCGGCAGCTGTGGAAGCGGCGAAAGCGCACGGAGTGCCCATGGCGGACTCGGCAGCCGACGCAGTCCGGGACGCCGCCGTGGTGCTGACGATGCTCCCCAGCGGCAAGCATGTGCTGGACGCCTACCGCGGTGTGGGCGGGCCAGGACTGCTCTCAGTGGCCGGGCCGGACACGCTGTTCCTGGATTGCTCCACCATCAACGTCGACGAGGCCCGGGAAGCTGCATCGCTGGCGGTGGATGCCGGTCACCGTTCCGTGGATGCTCCCGTGTCCGGTGGCGTCGTGGGTGCTGAGGCCGGGACCTTGACGTTCATGGTGGGAGCCTTGCCGGAGGACTTCGAGACCGTGAAGCCCATCCTTGAACTCATGGGCAAGCGGATTGTCCACTGTGGCGACCACGGGGCGGGGCAGGCCGCGAAGGTGTGCAACAACATGATCCTTGGCGTGTCCATGATCGCCGTGTCCGAGGCTTTCGTGCTCGGTGAAAAACTGGGGCTCACGCATCAGGCCTTGTTCGATGTCGCGTCCAACGCCTCGGGGCAGTGCTGGGCGCTGACCACCAACTGTCCTGTTCCTGGTCCTGTGCCCACAAGTCCTGCCAACCGCGATTACCAGCCCGGGTTCGCGGGGGCCCTGATGGCCAAGGACCTGCGCCTGGCGGTGAATGCCCTGGAGAGCACGGGCGTGGCGGCTGAAATGGGTCCATTGGCCTCCCGGATTTACGATGCTTTTGCCGCTGGTGAAGGTGCGGCTCGGGATTTCTCCGGCATCATCACCGATATCCGTGAAAAGTCTGAGTGAGGATTAGTTGGTGACCATTGCTGCGGAGAGGGAGAGTATGACGTTCGAGAACATTCTGGTGGAGCGCCGGGGCCGGGTTGGCCTGGTGACATTGAACCGGCCGTCGGCGCTGAATGCGTTGAACACGGCGCTCATGAATGAACTCGTTGCGGCGGTGACGGACATGGACCGGGATCCGGGCGTGGGCGCCGTGGTGGTCACGGGATCCGCCAAGGCCTTCGCCGCCGGTGCCGACATCAAGGAAATGTCCTCCAACAGCTACATGGAGATGTACGCCGCCGACTGGTTCCGGCACTGGGAGGATCTCACGCGTTTGCGGATCCCGGTGATCGCCGCTGTTTCGGGGTTCGCCTTGGGCGGGGGCTGCGAACTGGCCATGATGGCCGATTTCATCATCGCCGGGGATAATGCCAAGTTCGGCCAACCGGAGATCAACCTGGGAGTGATCCCGGGGATGGGCGGCTCCCAACGCCTCACGCGGGCCGTGGGCAAGGCGAAAGCGATGGACATGGTCCTCACGGGGCGCTTCATGGAAGCCGACGAGGCTGAGCGTTCCGGACTGGTCTCGCGCGTGGTGCCTGCCGCCGAGGTGGTGGACGAGGCGTTGAAGGCGGCGGAGGTCATCGCTTCGAAGTCCAAACCTGCTGCGATGGTGGCCAAGGAAGCGGTCAACGCCGCTTTTGAGATGGGGCTCGCGCAAGGCGTGGTCTTTGAGCGCCGGGTGTTCCATTCGCTGTTCGCCACGGAGGACCAGAAGGAAGGCATGGCCGCGTTTGCCGAAAAGCGGCAACCGGAGTTCAAACACCGTTGAGTGGCCCATTGTGCGCGTCATTTTTGGATTGGCGCGCGCACAACAAGCCTTGCAACGCGGAATCGGCGAGTGCCCCGGTTAGACTCCTTGGCACGGACCAAATGGGGAGAGAAACATGTCAATGGAGAGTGTTCGCGCCGAATCGTCGGAAACCGGAGCCGAGCCCGCAGGGGAGAGCCAGCCGGTCAACAACCTCGCCATCGTCTCGGCGGCCATGGCGGCACTGGCGGTGGTGGGGTTGTTCCTCGCCGGCATGGCCATCATCGCCGTTTTTGTGGTGGGAGCCGGGCATGTGGCGTTGAAGCAGATTGAGCAGCGCGGCGAGCGCGGACGTCCGTTCGCCATCTCGGCCCTGGTGGTCGGCTACGGAATCGCGGCCTTGTCCCTGGTCTCGGCGCTCATCTACACGTTCACCCGGTAGGGCGCAGCTCACTCGCTTTTCTGCGTCACTAAACGCCGGTTCCGGCACTAATCGGGGGCGGGCCGTCATGAGGGCGGGCCCCTCGACCGTGAACGGGGATCTCCAATGACGTGGCAATTCTGCGACAACCACCGCTGCCCGGACAGTTGGCATTGGACCGACCTCGCCGGGGTCCCGGAGCAGTGCCCCGCGGTGGAACACACCGAAGAGGCGGGCCCCCATGATCCATTGCTAAGTATGCTGATAATATAGGTGTGCCGAGACAGAAGACGTACAAGGACTGGCGGCCGGGGGGTGTCAGCAATGACGGAGCGGAAGGTTCCGGAGGTGGTGAACCAGGAGAGTGTCCGGCGAGAGGCGGCGGTCGTCCTCGCCGAAGGTGACCTGACCCTGACTGACCTGTGGATCGAGTTCTTTGCCCGCGGCGGCATGGCAGGCGCAGAAGAGTTTGAAGCCTTCATCCAAGGCATCATGCCGGTGGAAAGCACCGATCTGCAGATCCTCGACCTCACATTGGTGGAGCTGCAGAGTCCCTGACTCAGCGGACCGGCGACGACTCCAGTGCGGCGTCGAAGAATTCACGCTCCAAGCGCACCGCCTCGCGGAACGTCGTAGCAACGCGCCCGCGCACCTCGGCAGACACAGGCTCGACGGCGTCAAATTCCTCGCGCAGCCAGGCCACCCACGCGTTGTACCCGGGGTTGTTGTGCAGGCGGATCCAATCAGCATGCTTCGGTGCGGCAGGCCAGGTGGCGCTGTCCCCGGCCCGTGCGGCCCAGTCGCCATACAGCCATTCGGCGACGAGCAGGACTGCAAGGACGTCCGGGTAGGACCGGGTGGCCAGTGCGTTGCGCATCAGCGCGTCGAAGGAGCGCGTTGCTGCTCCCAGTTCCGGTGCGAGCCTGTCCTCCTCCGGGACGCCGAGTTCGTCGAAGCTGTCCTCGAAATAGGTGTTCTCATCCGAGGCGAAGGCGCCCAGGACCCTGGCGAACACCAGCCGCGACGGTAGCGAAGGCGCTGAGGCAACCGCCTGGCCCAGGAGTGCGGTGAAGGCATCGCAGAACTGGTAATCCTGCACCAGGTAGCGGCGGAGGTCCTCGTCTGCGAGGCTGCCGTCGATCAACCGGTCAACGAAGGGATGATTGATGGCCGCATCCCAATCGGCGGCGGAGGCGTTCTTCAGTTCTTCGGCAAAGCCCATGCGTGCGTGCTCCTGGTGCTCGGTTGAATGGCCTTTCAACCGTAGCCTGCAACGTCCCGGCGGCGTGAAGTGTGGCGCTGATGCACCGAGCCTTGGAGGAGCTCGGAGAGCCGGCCGCAGCACGTCGCCATCGAAGCCCAGTCCCTTGAGGTCAGGCCAAGAGACATCCCGGGTCACCCGCCAATGCGACGGCGCTGACCTGAGCGCTAATCGTCGGTGAAATCCCCGGCATCCCTGCGGAAGGTGCCCAGGACGCGGATGAGGTGGTCGACGTCGTCGTCCTCGAAACCCGACTTGCCGAAAACGTCGGCGTTGAGCGCCGCCGTCGCTTTTTTCGCAAGGGTGCGGCCCTCGGCGGTGAGCTCGATCAGCGTGGTCCTGCCGTCCGTGGGGTGCGGCGAACGGGCCACCAAGGCGGCCCGTTCCAAACGGTCGACGGCGTTGGTCACCGAGGTGGGATGCACCTGGAGGAGGGCGCTGGCTTTGTTCATGGGCAAGGCGCCGCTGCGGGCGAAGCTGAGCAGGGCGAGGAGTTCGTAGCGCGCGAAGGTCAGGCCGAAGGGTTTGAGGACCGTTTCGATGCGGGCCAGGAGGATCTGCTGCGTGCGCATGATCGCGGTGATTGCAGCCATGGGCGCGGCAACATCGCCCCAACCATGCCGTTCCCAGTTCCGTTGGGCGTCGGCAATGGGGTCTCGGGGGAGCGGGTTGCCCATGGGCCTCCTTGGTGGTGTGGGGGACTAGTCTTTCAGATTTGGGAACTCTTCTTCCGTGTATTCCACGCCCAACCCGGAGGGCAGCGGTCCGTCTCCATGCCGTTTGATCTCCGTGCCGCGCAGCTCAACCCGGCGGATCTTGCCTGAGATGGTCTTCGGCAGTTCGCCGAATTCAAGCCTGCGGATTCTCTTGAACGGTGCAAGGTGCTCCCGGGCGTAACGGAGGATGTCCTCGGCGACGGCGGGCCCGGGTTCGAAGCCGGAAGCGAGCACCACGAACGCTTTGGGCACCGAGAGCTTCACCGCGTCGGGCGAAGGTACGACGGCGGCCTCCGCCACTGCGGGGTGTTCGATCAGGACGCTTTCGAGTTCGAAAGGCGACAGGCGGTAGTCCGATGACTTGAAGACGTCGTCGTCCCGGCCGACGTAGGTGATCACACCGTCAGCGTCACGGCTGGCCATATCGCCGGTGTGGTAGTAGCCGTCGCGGAAGGCTTCCGCCGTTTTCGCTTCGTCGCCAAAGTAGCTTTTCATGAGTCCCACGGGCCGCGGGTCCAAGCGCAAGCAGAGCTCGCCGTCGTCGGCTTCCTCTCGGGTGACGGGGTCCACCAGGACGACGTCGTACCCGGGTAGCGGCCGCCCCATGGAACCGATCTTCACCGGCTGTGCAGGGGTGTTGGCGATCTGGACGGTGGTCTCGGTCTGACCGAAGCCGTCCCGGATGGTCACGCCCCAGGCTTCCTCCACCTGGCCGATCACCTCCGCGTTGAGGGGTTCGCCTGCGGAGACAACCTTGTGGGGCGGGTTCTTCAGCTGCGTGAGGTCCGCCTGGATGAGCATCCGCCACACCGTGGGCGGGGCGCAGAAACTCGTGACACCCTCGCGGTCCATCTGTTCCATGAGGGCTGCGGCACTGAAGCGATCGTAGTTGTAGATGAAAACGGAGGCCTCGGCGATCCACGGGGTGAAGACGTTGGACCACGCGTGCTTGGCCCAGCCGGGAGAAGCGACATTGAGGTGGATGTCGCCGGGTTCCACACCGATCCAGTACATGGTGGACAGATGGCCTACCGGGTACGAGGTGTGGGTGTGCTCCACCAGCTTGGCCCGCGATGTGGTGCCCGAGGTGAAGTAAAGCAGCAGTGTCTCGTCCGCACGTGTGGGGGCATCGGGAGTGAAGTCCGTGCCGGCGTCGTGGGAGTCTTCGTACTGTTTCGCATCAGCGTTGGTACGTTCCCCGCCAACCTCGATGAGCGTGTAGTTTCCTGTGACCTCTGCGAACTTGCCGATGTTCCCGCTGCCGACAGCAACCCAAGCCGCCCCGCCGCGCTCCACCCGGTCCTGTAGGTCGCGGGCACCCATGAGCGTGGTGGTGGGGATCAAGACGATGCCGAGCTTGATTCCCGCCAGCATCAGCTCCCAGAGTTCCACCTGGTTGCCCAGCATGACGATCATGTGCTCACCGCGTTTGACTCCCTGGCCGCGCAGCCAGTTGGCCACTTGGGACGACCTCTCCGACAACTCCTTGAAGGTGCGCCGGGTGGAACTGCTGTCCTGCTCGACGATCACCAGTGCTGCTTGGTTTTGCCGTTCCGGGGTTGCGGCGATCTGGTCGAACCAATCCAAGGCGAAGTTGAAATGCTTGAAGCGGGGCCACTGGAACTCGCTGTGGGCCTGCCCGTAATTCTCGCGAAGCTCAAGCAGGCGGTCGCGGGCCGCACGGAAGTCGTCGGTGACTGTCATAGTCCGCCTTTCGCTGGGGCATCGACGCCGGACCCGGCGCCCGTGGGCCGCTGAGCCGGCCTAGTGATCCACATCACCTTGCAATATACTAGGACATCCAAGGGTTTGGAAGAGCCTGCGCGGGACATGACGAAGGGGTCACATGCTCGACGAAAAAGCCGGCACGGCCACAAGCGGTGCAGCCAAGGAAAATGTCCTCCCTCCTTATCCGGAGGCGGACCTGATGTACGTGGTGGACCTGCTCCCCGACGGGGAACGCGCCCGCTATGCCGAAGTGCGCGAGTTCCTTCAGGGAGAGGTGCGGGCCGCCAGCATCGACTACTGGAACCGGGAAGAGTTCCCCTTTGGCTTGCTGCCCGACATGGCCAAGTTTGGGCTCGGGAGGCTGCAAACGGATGGCTCATCGAAGCTCTTCAAAGGGCTCATGTACACCGAGATCGCCAGGGCGGACGTATCGCTCTCCGCGTTGGTAGGCATCCACAACGAACTCATCGTCGGAATGATCCACGAGCTGGGGTCCCCCGAGCAAAAACAACGGTGGTTGCCGGGGCTCGAAACCTTCACGCAACTGGGCGCCTTCGCGCTCACGGAGCCGGAGCACGGCTCCGACATCGCCGGAGGGCTCTCGACGACGGCGCGGTGCGACGGCGGCGAATGGGTCATCAGCGGCGCCAAGCGCTGGATCGGGGCCGGGACCATCGCGGACTTCGCCCTGGTGTGGGCCCGCGACGAAGCCGACGGGCACGTCAAGGGGTTCATCGTGGAGACGGACCGACCCGGTTACGCGGCAACAAAGATCACGCACAAGATCGGCCTGCGCATCATGCAGAACGCGGACATCGTCCTGGACGAGGTTCGCGTGCCCCTGGACAATCTCCTTCCCGGTGCCACCGAGTTTTCCCGCGCCAACGATTTGTTGCGCGACTCCCGGGCGTGGGTCGGATGGCAGGCTGCCGGGATCCAGCTCGCGGCCTTCGACGTCGCCCGAAGCTACACCTTGAGTCGGTTCCAATTCGGCCGGGAGTTGGCACGCTTCCAGCTTGTCCAGCAACAGCTCGCGGACATCCTGGGCAATGCCCACGCTTCGCTGTCCTTGATGGTGGAACTCGCCCGGATCCAGCAAGCGGGAAAGCTGGAGATGGTCCAGGCTGCCATGGCCAAGGCCACCACCACGCGGTTGGCCCGTGCCTCCGTGGCGATGGGGCGCTCGCTGTTGGGCGGCAATGGGATCAGCACGGATTACGAGATGGGGAAACTCTTCGGAGACGCCGAGATCCTCTATACCTACGAGGGCAGCTACGAGATCAACTCGATGATCGTGGCCCGGGCGGTGACGGGCAAATCGGCGTTTGTGTGAGGGACACAGGCACTGCCTCTGTCCTTCATACCTTTGCGCGCTCTTGGTCCTGATGCCTCGCGTGCTGCCGTCCGTGCTCTGGGTCCGTTCGCCGCGCTGGATGTGCCTGCCGGCCTAGTACATCCGCAGTGCAGGGCGAATCCACGCGCGCGGCAGCCTATCTCCGCATGGACGTGTGGTGGTGGTTTCGTCGGGGTGTTTGGGTGGGGTCGATGTGTGGTGGTGGGGTGAACCAGGGGATGCCGTTGTTGGTGGTGATTTTCCATTGTTCTTTGTGGATGAGGTGGTGGTGGTGACTGCAGAGGAGGACGCCGTTGTCGACGCTGGTGGGTCCGCCGTGTGACCAGTAGGTGATGTGGTGGGCTTCGCACCAGGGTGTGGGCATGGTGCAGTCGGGGAAGGCGCAGCCTTGGTCGCGGGCGTTGAGGGCTTGGCGGATGGGTGGTGGGAAGATCCGGGTGGTGCGGCCGATGTCCAGGATTTGTCCGTCGCTGCCGAGCAGGACGGGGAGGATGTCGGCGTCGCAGGCGATTTTGCGGAGGGTGCTGGGGTGGATCGGGCCGGCGAAGGTGGCTGATGCGCTGCTGAGTCTCCGGCCGGTGCCGGTGCCGGTACCCGTGTTGCCGGGTTCGCTGTGGCTGCCTGTGTCGCCGGGGTCGTTGCCCGGCCCGGTGCCGGGGTCGTTGCCCGGCCCGGTGCCGGTACTGCCAGGTTGGCTGCCTGGCCCGGTGCTGGTGCTGCCTGTGTTGCCCGGCCCGGTGCTGCCGGGTTCGCCGCCTGGCCCGGTGCTGGTGCTGCCCGTGTTGCTGGGTGGGTTGTTGGGTGGTGTGGTGGGGTTGGTTTGGAGGTGGGGGAGGAGTTCGTGGGCGTGGATGTAGGTGGTGAGTTGGGGTTTGAGGCCGCCGTTGGCTGGGAGGCGGCCTGTTTTCAGGGCCAGTGCGCAGCCGCCGACGAGGCCGTCGAGGAGTTTCTGGGCTCGTGAGCGGCGGTCCAGTTCCACGACCTGTCCGCCCTGCCCGGCGTGATCGACTTGTCCGGCTTGCCCGGTTTGTCCGGCGGGGGTGGTGAGGTTGGTGGTTGTGGTGGTTGCGGGTGCCGTGGTGGTGGCTTCTTGGGGTGTGGTTGTGTGGGCTTGTTGATCCGTGGTGTTGGGGGTGAGTCGGGGGTTGGTGGCGGTGTTCATGACGGTGGCGAGGGTTTCGTATTGTTCGGCGGTGGCGAAGATTTCGATGTGGTGGAGTCCGCGTCGGGGTTTGCGGATGAAGGCGCCTTGGAGGGTTCCGAGTTCTTCTTCGCTGGGTTCGGGGCCGTCTTGGTCGATCCGGTTGATCCAGCGGCGGGCGGTTTTGCTGACGAAGTCGGGGTCGGTTTCGGTTCCGGTGCGGGTCAGGGCGTGCTCCATGGCGGTCAGGGTGTCGGGGTGGGCGATGAGTGCTACCTGGTCCAGGGCGCCGGTGATGATGGTCGCCGTGCGGGAGGGTAGGAGTGCCGTGGCCAGGGCTTGTGCGAGTTCGGGGTGTCGGGGTGGGAGGGGTTCGCCGGTGAGGGTGGTGGAGGGCAGGAGGGCCGCGGCTTGGGACAGGCGGCGCCGGGCTTCGCGGATCTCGATCCGCAGCCGCGCGCGTAGGAACTCCGCGGCGTTCCGATACCCGTCATCAAGCACGGAGCCGTGGACCCGAACCCCGGCCACGTCCGTGACACCAGCACCAACACCAACAGCCCCAACACCACCAGCGCCCGCACCCGTACTGCCGCCGCTGCTGGTGCTGTCGCTGCTATTGGTGCTGCCAGTGGTGTGAGGGCTGATGGTGTGAGGGCTGGTGGTGTGTGGGCCGGTCCGGGCGGGTGTCTCGTCCTCGGTCCAGCCGGTCCGCCACCCCGTGATGCCGCGTGACCCGGCGGCTGCGGTGCCGGCGTGTTTGGCTTCTTCGCGGGTCCGTTCCACCGCCTGGGCCGCGACAATTTGGAGGTACTCGATGGTGCGGGCGAGTTCCTCGACCCGGCCAGCGAAATCCGCCGCTTCCCCGAAATCGAACAACCCCGCTGCCGGGAGGGCCGTGGCTCGGAGGGTTTCAAGTGCCGTGGCCCCATCATCCAAAACATCACTCAAAGAGGCGCCCAGACCACCACCCAGGGCCCCAAGGGCACCAAGGGCATCGTCGAGGGGCTCGTAAGAATCCCCAGGGGATGGTGTCGACCTTCCCTGCAGGAGCTGCGCCGGGTCACCCGGCATTTTTTTGGTCACGCCCTTGGCATCAAGCAGCAGCCCGGCAACACCCGGGATGGCCCCGGAACCCGCGGCAGGAGCCATTCCGGACGCACCCGTCCGTGACGCCTCAACCTGTTCGCTGAATCCCATAAACCCACCCTTTCACCACACCAATCCCCCGTGACCACCCCACCTTCCCTATGTGGAAAACCCGCTCGAATGGTGTCGGCGGACATGACTAACGCGTGGCGCCACACATTTCGCGAAATCCGGGATCGTCGAAATTTTGAGCGCCAAATCCATAAGGATACTTACTATGATTAGAGGCGGTAAACGACTAACTTGACTACAGGAGCCCGGGCATGACTCAGCGGACTGTTTCGGATCTGATCGTGGAACGCCTCAAAGCATGGGGTGTGGACAGGGTGTTTGGCTACAGCGGCGACGGCATCAACGGATTCATGGGTGCCCTCCGTCGCGCCGAGGACCACGTGGAATTCGTGCAGGCACGGCACGAGGAAGCTGCGGCCTTCATGGCGGTGGGCCACGGCAAATACACCGGCGGGGTTGGGGTGGTTACTTCCACCCAGGGTCCCGGCGCAGTGCACCTCCTCAACGGCCTCTACGACGCAAAGATGGACGGCGTGCCCGTAGTGGCGATCATCGGACAGCAAAGCCGGACAGTCCTGGGATCCGCCTACATGCAGGAGATCGACCTGCTCACCCTCTTCAAGGATGTCGCGGCCCAGTTCGCCCAATTGGCCAGTTCCCCCGAACAGGTCCCCATGCTGATCGACCGGGCCTTCCGGGCAGCGCTGGAAACACGGACCCCGTGCGTCGTGATCGTGCCGCACGACCTGCAAACCGCCGAGGCCCCCGAACTGGAGCCCGAACACGGCATTGTGGTCACCGCTCCTGTCTGGCATCCAGCGAGGGTAATGCCAAGGGACGAGGAACTCGATGCCGCCGCCAACATCCTGTCACAAGGCGAACGGCCGGCCTTCCTGGTTGGCCAAGGCGCGCGCAACGCCCAACAAGAAGTGGTGGCGTTGGCGGAAAAGCTCAACGCGGGCATCACCACCAGCCTCCTCGGGAAACCGTACGTGGACGAGAGCCTGCCCTTCGCCGCCGGGACCATGGGCCACCTCGGCACCACCGCGAGCGCGCACCTCTTGGAGAACTGCGACACCCTGCTGATCATCGGCTCGAACGATCCTTGGACGGAGTTCTACCCACGGCCCGGCCAGGCCAGGGCGGTGCAAATCGACATCGATGGCAGAAAGATCGCCAACCGGTACCCCGTGGAACTCGGCCTCGTGGGGGACGCCGCCGAAACCCTGCGCCAACTGTCCGCCCGCTTGGACGCGAAACAGCAGGAGAAGGAAAGCCAGCGCGCCCAGTGGCGTGCCGACGTCGAAGACCAGGTCCGCGCATGGCGGAAGCTTTCGGAAGAACGGGCGCGGATCGCTGCCAGCCCGGTCAACCCGGAACTTGTTGTTCGTGAGCTGAACGGCCGGCTCCCGGACAACGCCCAGGTGAGTATCGACGTCGGCAGTTGCGTCTACTGGTACGCGCGCCAGTTGACCCTTCCGCCCGGAGTCCCGGCCCACTTGTCCGGGACCCTCGCCAGCATGGGTTGTGCCATCCCCTACGGGCTTGCCGCCAAACTCGCCAGGCCGGACCAGCCCTTGGTGGCACTGGCCGGCGATGGCGGAATGCAGATGCTGGGCGTCGCCGAGCTGATCACGGTTGCCCACCGCTGGCGCGATTGGTCCGACCCCCGGTTCGTCGTGTGCGTTTTCAACAACCGGGACCTTGCCGAAGTGTCGTGGGAAAAGCGCGAAACCGAAGCCGAGCCCCGCTTCAATGCGAGCCAGGAACTGCCGGACTTCCCGTTCGCCGGCTATGCCGAGTTGCTTGGCCTGAAGGGCGTCTGCGTGGACGATCCGGCGCAGCTTGGAGCCGCTTGGGACGAGGTGCTGTCAGCCGACCGCCCCGCTGTGCTGGAAGTCCTCACGGACCCCGGCACCCCTTTGCTCCCGCCCTTCCCGACCGGTGAACAGAAGCTCGGGGACATGCAGTCCGCACTCAAGGCCGAAGGTTCCGACGGCGGGCATGCGCGGCGTCTGCTCGATGCGTACGCGGATGGGGAGGCGCGGTTGCGGGACTCTTGAGATGCTGAAGGGGTGACCACACTCTCCATGGATGCGCCGCGGACCGCCTTGAGCTGGAAACTCCTGCCCGCGGGGCTTCTCTCGGTGTCCGGAATCCCGTTGTTCGCCCTGGGCAACGATCTGCTGGGCTACTCCTTGGTCACGCTCAGCCTGGTCACGGCCGCGTTCATCGACCGGAGTTTGCTGCGGCACCTCGCCTTGATCGCCGCGGGGATGGTGATCATCAGCCTGGTGCCGCTCAATGCGGACCTGAGCCTGGAGCACATGGCCCTCATGGGCGGCGCATTGGCCTTGGCGGTACTGGTTCCTTGGCTGGTTTCGCGCTTCGCCTACCGGGAAGACATCATCAGGTTCCCGGTCAACACGGGGCGGAAATGGCCCCTCGCGGCCAAGCTCTATTTGGTGGGAGTGGTAGCCCTGGGCTACTTCATCCTGCCGGCCTACCTGATCAGCACCGGCGTCTACCGGAACTGGCCTGAGGCCTCGGATCCCACCATCTTCTGGCGGCTCTTCCTCGGGGTTAATACCGTGGGCATCTGGGACGAACTGTTCTTCATCTGCACCACGTTTACCCTGCTGCGGCACCATTTCCCGGATTGGTTGGCCAACCTGCTCCAGTCCGTGGTGTTCTGCTCGTTCCTGTGGGAGATCGGCTACCAGTCATGGGGTCCCTTGCTGACGTTCCCGTTCGCACTGCTGCAGGGCTACACCTTCAAGCTGACCAAGTCCTTCACGTACGTGGTTTCCGTCCACCTGATCTTCGACTTCGTGCTATTCCTGGCGCTGGTGCACGCCCACAACCGGGAGTGGCTGCCAGTGTTCATCTACTAGCAAACGGTCTACCGAAGCGGAACTTTTCGGTATGCCTAACTTTCGGCTATCCTCGCAATATCATTACGCCCCAATGACGAGGATTGCCCGTGGCAACACCCACCCTGGAAAAACGAGCAGCCCCCGGCCGTGTCTGGTCGCGGCTGCTGCTGCTCGGCCCGGCTTTCGTGGCCGCCATTGCTTACGTCGACCCTGGGAATGTTGCCGCCAACCTCACGGCAGGCGCCAACTACGGCTACCTTCTGGTCTGGGTCCTGGTGGTAGCCAACGCCATGGCCGTACTGGTGCAATACCAATCCGCCAAGCTGGGACTGGCCACGGGTATGAGCCTCCCCGAAATCCTCGGCAAGCGCCTGGGAAACAAGCGGAGGCGCGCCTACTGGCTGCAGGCGGAAATTGTCGCAGGCGCCACTGATATGGCCGAAGTGATCGGCGGTGCCGTGGCGCTCAACCTGCTGTTCGGCCTCCCCCTGCTGACCGGCGGCGTCATCATCGGCATTGCGTCAATGCTGCTCCTCACCCTGCAATCGCGGAGGGGGCAGCGCTCCTTCGAATACGCCATCCTTGTACTGCTGGGGGTCATCGCGGTGGGCTTCATGTCCGGCTTGGTGGTCAGCCCACCGGATCCGGGTGAAGCACTCGGCGGGCTGCTCCCGCGCTTTGAAGGCACGGACACCGTGCTCCTCGCCGCCAGCATGCTCGGCGCCACCGTAATGCCCCACGCCATCTACTTGCACTCCGCGCTGGCCCGGGACCGCCACGGGTTCTCCCCGGATCCGATCATCCGGACCCGCCTCATCAAGGCCACGCGGTTCGACGTCGTGGGCGCGTTGCTGCTGGCCGGCGTCGTCAACATCTCCATGCTGCTGCTTGCGGCCACGAGCCTGCGTGGGATCGAGGGAACGGACACCATCGCCGGAGCACATGCGGCCGTCACATCAGCGCTGGGTCCGGCAATCGGCGTCGTCTTTGCCATCGGCCTGCTGGCCTCCGGGCTGGCCTCTACCTCCGTGGGTTGCTATGCGGGCGCCACCATCATGGGTGGCCTGCTGAAGGTCCGTGTGCCGCTGCTGGCCCGGCGGGTCATCACACTCATCCCCGCGTTGATCATCCTGGGCGCCGGAATCGAACCGACCCTGGCCTTGGTCCTGAGCCAGGTGCTGCTGAGCTTCGGCATCCCCTTCGCCTTGATTCCGTTGATCCGGCTCACGGGCAAGAAGGATGTCATGGGGCTCCACACCGACTCCCTGCCGCTGAAGATCGCGGGATGGACCAGCGCTACCCTGATCGTCGGCCTGAATTGCGTGCTGATCACGCTGACGTTGTCAGGCCAGGGTTAGTTCAGGCGGCACCCGCGGCCAGGCCTACGGGCTGCTTCCCGGCGCAGTCCTCGGCGGGCACGTAGTCTGCGTGTCCGCCGGCCAGGCTGGCCTGGCACTCGGCCACGCGGTGTTCAACATCGCCGTGCACGGCCGAGGTGATGGCTTCCACCACGGCGATCTGGCCGGTGGTGTCAGGTACGCCGGGGAACTGGACCTGCGGAACTTCCTCGGCGATGGTCGCCGGCGCTTCGGTCACTGCGCGCATCCGGACCAGGGCTATCGCGGAAATCAGGAACCAGGCCACGTTGGTGACCACTGACGGCCACGCCCCGTGGACGGCGCCGTTGATCATGAAGGCGACCGCCCCGATCAGGTTGGCCGTCTGGAAACGTCGGCCCGCTTTCAACCAGCCCATGGAGACGCTCAAGTAGGCACTCAGGATGAGTACGGCGCCTGTCCAACCGGCAATTTCCCACAGCAATTCCATGGTGGCCTTTCAAAAAAATGTGCCCGTCGTGCTTAGGTGCTGTGCGGGAAAATGGGGAGTGGCATGACTTGCCAGAGCTAAGTTACCAAGCGCGCACAGTCACGTTCAATAGGTGATCAGCCACCTCACTGTGTGATTCTGCACACGACGCTTGCAAGGCCCAGTCGACCCCGCCGTTCCTCTCTCACCAAACACCCCCCTTCCGCCGTTCCTCTCTCACCAAACACCCCCTTTACCGGAAGGCTCTATCATCTGCACTCCGGCAGCCAACGGAACCTGTGTTTCGCGAGTCCGGCGTACCGCCACAACTCCCTTTGGATGGGGAAAGTGCCGACGCGCCGGGCCAGTGGGCTTCCGACCACCTTCCGGTCGTCAAAGTCGGTGGTAGCGGCACAGCCCTGCGTAGCGGATTACGACGGCGGTCGGCTCGCCGGGCAGCGGACGGCCACCAGGCGCCGCCCCCCCGTCGAGCAGCCTCCCTACTCCCAGGCGTCCTTGTCTACCGAGATCTCCTCGGCCATGTCGTCCAGGAAACGCATCACCACGTCCCTTTCGGCCGGCGTGAGGCGGGCTGCGGCCAGGAACCGGCGGGCGTGCTGCCTGCCCACGGTTTGCATGGCAGCCTCATGGGTTTCCGGTGTGATGGCAATGGCCAGGGCCCGCCGATCGGAGGGATGCGGCTGCCGGGTGACGTGACCAGCGCGTTCCAGGCGGTCCAGCAACTTGGTGGTGGACGCCGTCGAGATCTGCAACTGGGCGGCGATGGCGCCCGGCGTGGCGATGACGCCCCTGTTCGCGGAGACAATCAGGTAGTGGAGCGCCCGCATGTCCGAGGGGTTGAGCTTCATGTACTTGAGCGAGGCCTCGGACAAGCGCTCTTCCGCGTCGCGCAGCCGACCCAGGGCAGCCATCAGTTGACTGATCTGCCGCAGGTCGGCGTCGCTGAGCCCACTCCTGTCCACGAGTTGCTGCAACGGATCGTTGGCTTCCATGTCGTAGAGACGGGAGGAGGACGCAGCGTCAACTTCTCCCTTTTTGAGCATGAAAGTATGTTACACCTAACTGCCTACATGGTAGTCTTTTTTCTAGCTTGTCTAGCAATAATCGCGTTGGAGGAAGGCTCACCATGAACACCGCAGAGATGGTTGTCCTTCTGGACGATGCCGGCACCCCCATCGGGGAAGCCCTCAAATCCCGGGTGCACACAGAGGACACACCCTTGCACCTCGCCTTCTCCTGCTACCTCATGAACCGCGCCGGCGAGCTGCTCCTGACCCGCCGCTCCCCGGAAAAGAAAACCTGGCCTGGCGTGTGGACCAACAGCTTCTGCGGACACCCCGGCCCGGGAGAAGATCCGGAGGAAGCCGTCATGCGGCGGGCACGCTTCGAACTGGGGACGGACATCACCCGCCTGGAACTGGCCCTTCCGGACTTCCGCTACAGGGCGGTGGACCCTAGCGGCGTGGTGGAAAACGAACTCTGCCCTGTCTACGTCGCGCAGATCCATGGGGAACTCCGGCCCAACCCTACGGAGGTGGCGGATTGGGTGTGGGTCTCGCCGGAGCTTTTGTCTGGAGCACTCGAACATACGGCCAGCGCGTTCAGCCCATGGCTCGCCCTGCAGTTTCCCCAACTCCTTGAGGCCAAGGGCCTCACGCTTGGAGTCTCGGCATGACCACCATGCCGAACATGGTCCGGGCCAGGCCACATCTCTGCTCGGCCATCGAGGGCGAACTGTCCGCCCTCATTGGCGGGCGGACCAAGACCGCTGTCCGGTACGGCCCCGAATTCCACCGGCTCTGGAAGATCGCCGGGGAAAACGTGCTCGGCGGAAAGTTCGTCCGCCCCCTGCTGCTCGTGGAGACCTACGACTCGCTGACAGAAGCAAACGCCCGGGACCGCGGCACTGCCATCTCCATCGCCGCCGCCATCGAACTCCTGCACTATGCCTTCCTGCTGCACGACGATGTGATCGACGGCGACCTGGTGCGCCGCGGGCGGCCCAACCTGATCGGGTCCCTCCTCGCGGAGGCCGGTCAACTGCCGCCGTCCGGGGAAAGGCCCGACGCCGGCCGTCCGGACAGCGCGCTGCACTGGGCCCAGACCGGCGGCATCCTGATGGGCGACATGCTGCTCGCCGCAACCCACCAGGCGTTCGCCCGCGCGGATCTGCCGCAGGAAACCCGGATCCGGCTCTTGGACCTGCTGGAACACACCATCAATGAAACAGTGGCCGGAGAACAGATCGATGTGGGCCTCGGAGATGGCATTATCGCCCCCGAACTCGAAACCATCCTGACCATGTGCGGATACAAAACCGCGACGTACACGTTCGAACTGCCCCTGCGCGCCGCGGCGACGCTTGCCGGCGTCGAACCTTCCACGGAGTCCACACTGGCAGCGGCGGGCCGCCACCTGGGCCTGGCGTTCCAGCTCCAGGACGACCTCCTGTCCACCTTCGGGGATCCGCGCCAGCACGGCAAGGATCCTTTTTCCGACCTCCGCGAAGGCAAGCAGACGGCGATCATCGCCTACGCGCGGAAGACCAGCGCGTGGGCCGGGATCGAGCCATGGTTTGGCCGCGCGGACCTGGGCGGCAGCGACGCCGAAAGAGTCCGGGAGCTGCTGTCCGGGTGCGGGGCGGAAACCTTCGTCCAAGGCCACATCGACCAACAAACGCGTGAATTCCGCAAGGCCATCACCAGCGCAGGCATCCCCGGCGGAGCCCGCGATGTGCTGCTGGAGCTCGCCGGACAACTCGAAGGACGCCAATCATGAGCCTCGACGTGAACACCTCCTTCAGCCACTTCACCCGCACCGCCGAGCGGGCCGCCAACCAGGTCATCGCGGCGTACTCCACGTCCTTCGGCCTGGCCACGCGCCTCCTGGGTCCGCGGCACCGCCAGCACGTCCGCAACATCTACGCCCTGGTCCGCGTGGCTGACGAGCTGGTTGACGGCGTCACCGCCGAGGCCGGACTGAGCCGCAAGCAGCAATGCGAGGCCCTGGACCACTTTGTGGACGAAACCCACCGGGCGCTGAAGATCGGGTACAGCAGCGACCTCATCATCCATGCTTTCGCACAGACTGCCCGGGTGGCGGGAATCGACGAGACCCTGGTGGACCCCTTCTTCGCTTCCATGCGCACCGACCTCGGTGCCCAGGACTCGGCGCCGGCCGCACCGCTCCGCTTCGACGCCGCTGCCCACCAGGGTTACGTCTACGGTTCGGCCGAGGTTGTGGGACTGATGTGCCTCAAGGTCTTCGTGCGGGGGCAGGCCATGGACGACGCCGACGCTGCGGCCTTGGAGTACGGCGCCGGACGGTTGGGGGCTGCTTTCCAGAACATCAACTTCCTTCGCGACCTCTCCGACGACACCACGCGCCTGGGCCGCAGCTACCTCGGGACCGCGGACCACCTGGAAGACGCGGACCGTGCCGAATGGGTGAAAACCATCCGTTCCCAACTGGCCGACGCCAACGCCGTCATCCCCTTGCTCCCCCACGATGCCCGCGCGGCCGTGCGCAGCGCCCTGGCACTCTTCGCAGCGTTGACCCGGCGGATCGAGCGGACGTCCGTTGCCGAACTCTACGAGTCACGGGTCCGCGTGCCCGATGTCTTCAAAGCCGGACTGGCCGCCCGCGCGGTCGCCGCAACCTGGTTGGAACCCCGCTCATGACCAGGACAGTAGTGATCGGCGGTGGCATTGCTGGGCTTGCCACCGCCGCGCTCCTTGCCCGCGAAGGCCACGAGGTCCAGCTCCTGGAGAAGCTCCCGCGGGTGGGAGGCCGCGCGGGAACGCTGGAACGGGACGGCTTCCGCTTCGACACCGGCCCGTCCTGGTACCTCATGCCGCGCGTCTTCGACCATTTCTTCGAGCTGCTTGGAACCAGCACGGAGGAACAGCTGGATCTGCGCACGCTGAGTCCCGCTTACCGCGTCTTCAGCGAACCGCACGACGCCGGAACCCGGCCCGAGCCGTTGACCGTCCCCTTGGGCAGCGACCAGGTGCGGGACGCATTCGAACGCCTCGAACCCGGCAGCGCTGATCGCTTGCGAGCCTACCTGGACTCGGCCCGGCACACCTCTGACATGGCCGAACGGTTCTTCCTCTACAACCCGTTCACCCGGCTCAAGGCACTCCTGCAGCCCGATGTGCTCCGGGGACTCCCCGAGCTGGCCCGCTTGTTGGCCACGCCCTTGGACAAGTTCATCGCCCAGCGCTTCCAGCATCCCGTGCTGCGCCAGGTGCTGGGCTATCCGGCAGTGTTCCTGGGGACCAATCCCGCGGATGCTCCCGCCATGTACCACCTCATGAGCGCCCTGGACCTGGGCGATGGGGTGCAGTATCCGATCGGTGGCTTCTGGGAACTCGTCCAACGCCTTGAAGCCCTGGCCGTGGAGGCCGGTGTCCGGATCCACACCGATGCCCAGGTGCTGCATATCGCCACCAGGCAAGCCCAAACCAAGGGCCAGGAACGCTTCACGCCACACGGCCATTTCCAGGGTCCGGCACCGTTCCGCAGCAGGCGCTCCCGCGAGGTCACAGGCGTCAAGTGGCGGGACGCAAGCGGAGCCGAGCACTTCAGCGTGGCGGACACCGTTGTGTCCGGGGCCGACCTGCACCACACGGAAACGCAACTGTTGGACATCGCGGACCGCAGCTATCCGCGTTCGTGGTGGCAGCGCCGGACAAGCGGACCAGGGGCGGTCCTGGTGATGCTGGGAGTCCGCGGCCAGCTCCCCGAATTGCCGCACCATTCACTGTTTTTCACGCGGGACTGGGAAGCCAACTTCGAGGCGATCTTCGGCAAGCCCTCGCGAATTCCGGATCCCGCTTCGATCTATGTCTGCAAGCCCAGTGCAACGGACTCCGGTGTGGCTCCGGGTGGCCACGAGAACCTGTTCGTCCTGGTGCCCATCCCGGCCGATCCATCGCTGGGCCCAGGCGGCGCGGAGGGCACGGGAGACTCGCGGATCGAGGCCATCGCCGACGCCGCCATTGACCAGGTCGCCGGCTGGGCGGACATTCCGGACCTCCGTGAGCGCATCGTTGTCCGGCACACGATTGGCCCCGCGGATTTTGCCCGGGACTACAACTCCTGGCGGGGAGGCATGCTGGGACCGGCGCACACCCTGGGCCAGAGCGCCATGTTCCGGGCGCAGAATGCCTCCAAGAAGGTAGATGGTTTGTACTACGCTGGGGCCACCACGGCGCCCGGGGTCGGTGTGCCCATGTGCCTGATCAGCGCCGAACTGGTCCTGAAACGGATCCGTGGCGACCACAGCGCCGGGCCAAGCCCCGTGCGCCGCCGCAGCACCACCGGCAGGAAGGTTGGTTGATGGGCTTCGTGTACCTGGCAGCCCTGCTCGCCGGCATCGGATGCATGCTGCTCCTTGACCACCGGTTCCGGCTCTTCTTCTGGCACGACGCCAAGGCAGCGGCGATCGTCACCGCCGTCGGGCTGGTGTTCCTCCTCGGCTGGGACTTGGCGGGAATCGGCCTGGGCATCTTCCTGCGGGGCGAAGGGGCCATAGCCACCGGAATCCTGCTGGCGCCCGAACTCCCCCTCGAAGAGCCGGTGTTCCTGCTGTTCCTTGTTCTCTGCACCATGGTCCTGTACACGGGCACCCGGCGGATCCTCGAGCGGCGGGTGCAGACGCAGGTAGCCCCGGGCAGTTCCGAACGCGAACGGGAGCACGCATGACGTACTTCTGGCTCGCCCTGGCGTTCGTAGGTGCCGCGGCTGTTGCCGGTGCGGCTTTTGCAAGGAGCACGACGGCGGCACGCGCCATCGCGGCCGGCGGCAGCCAACGTGGGAACGGACAGCGGGACGGCACCGCCAAGGGGCCCTCTGCAGCGCATTGGCGGGCCGTGGGGCTGGCCTTTGCTGCCTTGGCGGTCCTCACGGCGGTGTTCGATTCAGTGATGATCGGCATGGAGCTGTTCCACTATGACGAAGCCCATCTCCTTGGCGCGAAGATCGGCCTGGCACCGCTGGAGGACTTCGCCTACCCACTGGCCGCCGTCCTGCTCCTACCCGGGCTGTGGTTGTGGTTGACACGCCGCACGGCTGCCCACACGAAGGCGGCCACCTCGGAAGATGCCCGCGACTCCGTGAGCCCCAATCCCCCGGTCCCCTCCGGATCCCGCCCCGCCGGACTGTTTTCCCAAGCCATCCTCGCCTCGAGGCCGGTGAGCTGGATCAACACGGCCTACCCCTTTGCCGCGGCCATGCTGCTGACCAACCGGGAGATCGACTGGGTGCTCATTGTGGGCACGTTCTACTTCCTGATCCCCTACAACCTGGCCATGTACGGAATCAACGACGTGTTCGACTACGCCTCGGACCTGCAGAACCCCCGCAAGGGCGGCATCGAAGGCGCCCTCCTGCCGCCCCGGCTGCACCGTCCCATGCTGTGGCTGGCCGCCATCACCAACGTGCCGTTCCTGGTGGTCCTGGCCTTTGCCGGCGGGCCCGCCGCGTGGGTGAGCCTCGCGGTCAGCGCCTTCGCCGTGGTGGCCTACTCCGTGGCCGGACTGCGCTTCAAGGAACGCCCGCTGCTGGACTCCATCACGTCCAGTACGCACTTCGTGAGTCCCGCCGTCGTGGGTTTGGCGCTGGCCGGGGCGGACGTGACGGCGGGCCTCCTGATCCTGCTGGCCGCGTTCTTCGTCTGGGGCATGGCGGCGCATGCGTTCGGTGCGGTGCAGGACATCGTCCCGGACCGCCAGGCCGGCATCGGTTCCATCGCCACGGTGATCGGTGCCCGCGCAACGGTGCGGCTCGCCGTCGTGCTTTGGTTGCTGGCTGGACTCGCAATGCTGGCGACGCCGTGGCCCGGGCCGCTGGCAGCCGTGGTGGCCCTGCCCTACGTGGCCAACTGTGCGCCCTGGTGGAATGTCACGGATACGACGGCGGCACGCACCAATAAGGCCTGGCGCCGCTTCATCTGGCTCAACTACGGTTCAGGATTCCTGGTGACGCTCGTCCTGATCCTGCAGTGGAGCCTCAGCTCATGATGGCTCGTGGCCGTCGGCAGGTTCGTGGTCGATCGTGTCCAGGGCCTCGCTCATGTGCCGAAGGAAATCCATCACCACGTGGGCTTGCTCCGGGTCCAGGCCGCTGGCAACGTCCAGCATGCGCCGGTGCATGGCGCCCAGGGTGTGCCGGACTTCCTGGTCGGACGTGGGCGTGGGCCGCAGGATCAGCGCCCGACGGTCCGTGGGATGCGGTTCCCTGCGGATGTGCCCGGAATCAACCAGCCGGTCGATCAGCGTGGTCATGGACGCCGAGGTTATGCCCAACCGGTCGCCCAGGTCCTTCGGCTTCATCACGCGGCCATCAGCCTCGGCTTCGAACAGATACCGCAGCGCCAACAGGTCCTTTTCGCCCATCAGCATGGAGGAGCGGGTCCGTTTGCGCATGGCCTGTTCGGACACCCGGTAGTCCCGGAGGGCATTCAGGACGCCAACGGCGAGTTCCTTCTGTCCCGGGTCCTTCCCGTACCAATAGCCCTTGGCGTGGCCGTCTGCGTCCATCCAACAGTCCTTCGCAAAACATGAAGCTCGATTACCTAGCATCTGATAGTAAGTCCGGAGAGGTCCCTCAAGGAAAGAGGCTCTGCACGTGAAAACGAAAAACTCGGATTTTGTACGCCAAATTTTGGTGACCGTGAGCCTGGTGGTCTGCATTGTCGGCTCCATGATCGGGGTAGGCGTGTTCGGCGGCACGCCAATTGCACAGGCTGCGGGTGGAGCGCTCAGCGCGGACTCCACCCTCCTTGCCCCGGCAACGCCGGCGTTCTCCATTTGGTCGGTGGTGTACACGGGACTGGTGGCCTTCACGGTGTGGCAATGGCTGCCATCGCAGCGAAGCAACCCCCGGCAGCGCGCCCTCGGCTGGGTGGTGGCAGGGTCCATGCTCCTGAACGCGGCGTGGATCCTGTCGGTGCAGGCGGGCTGGCTCCCGGTGAGCGTCTTTGTCATCGTTGCCCTGCTCGCGGTGCTGGTAACAGCCTTCCTCCGCTACAGCCGCACCCGGGCCTCGTCTTGGGTGGAGGCCGTGGTGGTGGATGGCATGCTGGGCCTCTACCTCGGATGGACCAGCGTGGCCGTATGCGCCAACATTGCCGCGGCGTTGAAGGCAGCAGGTTTCTCAGGGTTCGGACTGCGCCCGGATGTGTGGTCCGTAGCGGTCCTGGCGGTAGTCGCCGTCGTCGGTATCGCCCTTGCAATCAAGGGCCATGGCCGCCTTGCGCTGGCAGCCGCCATCGCTTGGGGGCTTGCGTGGATCACGGTGGGCCGGAGTGCCGACGCACCCCAGTCCACGCCCACAGCCATCGCCGCGGCCGTGGCGGCGGTTGCGGTATTGGGAGCCGCGGTGATCGTCAGGACGCGCACGACGGCGGCGCCGGTGCGGGTGCGCGGTGGGCGCAACGGATAGCGCTTGTAGGCAGTGGAACATCGCTCTAGATTTGAAGCCATGACTGCTGAAGATAAGGCCGAGGACTTCGAACAGTTGGTGGACCTTATCGCCGGCACCGAAGACATCAAGGAGTTCCTGGGCGGGCTCACTGGCTTCTCCGCCGACATGATGAGCCAGGCCACCGGTGTGCACATCGAGTGCGCAGTGACGTTGCGGCGCCGGAAACGCACGGCAACCATCGGCGGGAGCAGTGAGCGGGCCGTCGTCCTGGACCGGATCGAACAAAGCCTTGGAGAGGGCCCTTGCGTTGACGCCCTGGACAGTGGCGTCCCCAAGGTCCTGGAGGACGCCGCGACTGATCCGCGCTGGCCGGACTATTCGGAGGCTTTGCTGGCCGCGGGCATCAGCAGTGCACTGGGCGTGCCCATGGACCTGGGCGACGAATCGGCGGCCGTCCTGAACTTCTTCGCCGCCGAGCCCGGGCTGTTCACCAAGAAGACCGTGGATGATGCTGTCCGGTTTGTTGCGATGTCCAGCAAGGCACTGCGGCTGGCAGTACGGATCGCGGCTGCTGACCAGCGGGGCGATGACCTCAAGGCCGCCATGGAAAGCCGGACCGTGATCGACCTCGCGTGCGGCATGATCATGGCGCAAAACCGGTGCTCGCACGACGAAGCCTTCGACATCCTCCGCCGGGCGTCCAGCGACCGGAACCGCAAGCTGCGGGATATTGCCCAGGAGATAGTGGACCGGATGGCCGGGCAGCCGCAGACGGCACCGGCACATTTCGAGGACTGACCAGCGAGATTGATCAGCAAGCTGCGTAGTCTAGACTCGCTTGAGGAATTCGGCACGTAATGATTGACATGACATAACTCACATTCTGTAAGCTGCTTTTACAGTCACGCAGCCGGCTTCCTTCGCTCTACTTCGGGGAGGTCCGCATGGGCCCCAATCCACACGCTTGGGCCAAACAGAAAGTGCATCGTCATGGCCGGGCACTTTGAACTCATCGATGCCGCCGGCGGCGATTGCCGTGTACGGCTGGTGGACGCCGACGGCACCGAGCTGGCGCTGTCCATGTGCTTCCAGGACAAGGAAACTGCCGCGAAAGGCATCTACTCCCTGCGTGAAATCGCAGCAAGCGGCCTGGTCGAGGACCACACAGCCAGCGCCAGCTAGCGGTTAAGCGCCTACGATCGGGAGTCCCGCCGTCGGGAACGAACTCGGGAAGACCGACGTCGGAGGCACCGGTACCGCCTCAAGCGGCACCGTTACCGTGCCCAGACCGACCGTGACGCCGTGGTCCCGGACCTGCACGCGGAGCGGCTCACTACTGTGGCCGGCCGCTTCCACCAGGCCAAGCGCCATGGATCCCTGGGAGAGCTCCACGGACAGCAACCGCCCCTGGACCTTCAGCCGGAACGCCAGGTCTTCCCATTCGGAAGGCAGCCGCGGATCGAAGCGCAGCACGTCTCCTTGGTCCCGCATGCCCGCGAAGCCGCACACCAGGGAACTCCAGATCCCGCCGGTGGAGGCGATGTGGACGCCGTCGATCGTGTTGCCGTGCGAGTTGTCCAGGTCGATGAACAAGGCCTCCGTAAAGTGCTTCAGCGCGAGTTCGCCGTAGCCGATCTCGGCCGCCATGATGCCCTGCACGCAGGCGGACAGGGTTGAGTCGCCGGTGGTGATGGGATCGTAGAAGTCGAAGGCGCGCTGCTTCTCTTCCGCGGAGAAATCCTGCCATTGGAGGAACATCGCCAGCACGGTATCGGCCTGCTTGAGGACCTGGTGCCGGTAGATCACCAGCGGGTGGAAGTTCAGCAGCAACGGGTACTTGGACTGGGGAGTGTTCCAGTCCCACGGCTCCAGGGTCATGAAGTCGTTGTCCTGGCTGAAGACCTCAAGGTGGGGATCGTAGGGCAGGGACATGCGTTCGGCCGCCTGCCGCCAGACCATGCGCTCGGTATCGGCGATGCCTTCGTTCTCCAGTGCCGCCGCGGCCCGCAGGTTAAAGCGCGCCATGACGTTGGTGTACAGGTTGTCGTTGACCACGGCCGTGTACTCATCCGGGCCCGTGACGCCGTGGATGTGGAACATGCCGTCCTTGCCAAAGAAGCCCAGGGAGGCCCACATCCGCGCGGTCTCGATCAGCAGGTCCGCGCCCACCTCGGATTCGAATCCCGCATCGGCGCTGGCCCAACGGTACCGGGTGGCTGCGAAGGCGATGGCTGCGGCGATGTGGAACTGCGCGGTTCCGGCAGCGTAGTAGGCACTGGCTTCGAGCCCGTTGATGGTCCGCCACGGGAACAGGGCACCGTCCACGCTCAGTTCCTTGGCCCGCACGCGGGCGTCCGGCAGCATGGCGTGGCGGGATTCCAGGACCTTCCTTGCACCGTCCGGGTTGGTGTACGTCAGGTACGGCAGGAGGTAGACCTCCTGGTCCCAGAAGTAGTGGCCCTCGTAGCCGGAGCCGCTGACGCCCTTGGCCGGAATACCCGCAACACCGGCCCGGGCGGTCGCCTGTGCCAACTGGAACATGGCCCAGCGAACCGCTTGCTGCAGCTCCGGCTGCCCGCCGATCGAAACGTCTGCCGTGGTCCAGTACGTGTTGTAGTGGGCAAGGCTCTGGGCCAGGATCTCGTTGAACGGAACCAGGTTGGCTTCGGCTTCGGCAACCAGGATCTCGCCGCGGTCCTCGGCGTCGCCCGCCGATCCGGCCACCACGTAGCTGACTGCCTTTTCCAGGCGGAAGGGCTCGCCGGCGTTGATGGCCAGGACGTAGCGGACGGACGATTCGTCTTCGGCCACGGCAGTCTCGAACGGCTGCCCCTCGTACGAAATCCAGTGGTCCACGGCCACGGCCACGCGCTGGCGCGATTCCGAAGTCTCCCAGGCCAGGCGGAGCGAACCATCGGCGCCCTGCAAGTGCAACGGCAGGAGCACCCGTCCGGCGTGGCGGCCTGAACGCCGGGGATCGTGGACCGAGTGGTCCTCCACAGGCTGGTCCTGGCGGTTGACGACGGCGGAGCTGATGTCCGCCGACACGTCACGGTCCGCGCTCACGGACAGTTCCAGGCCAAGGCAGCCGCGGGAATCGAAGCCCACTGCGCGGCGCTCCACCGTGGTGACCGTGGCCCCGGAGCGGCACGCCCACGTGGTGGTTTCCTCGTAGACGCCGGTGGCAAAGTCGATGCTCCGGTGGTAGTCCAGCACCGTCGATTCGGAAAGGCTCAGGGCCTCGCCGTCAATGGAGACAGAGAAGTTGTTGGCGTCCGGGACATACACGATCCGCTGGCCGGTACGGGCGAATCCGTAGGCATTTTCGGCGTGCTTGATGTCCCAGATCTCATGGAAACCGTTAATGAAGGTGCCCGGGAGTTCGCCGTCTCCGCGGGTGGAGTGCGCGCCGCGGATGCCAAGGTGGCCGTTGCCCAGTGCGAAGAGGGTTTCCAGGGTTCCCTCGTCACCGGGGACGTGGATGTTTTCCACAAGTTTCCAAGGCTCGCAGGGGAAGCGCAGCCGGTCAGAGCTGATGAGTGCCATGGGCTGATGAAGTCCTTTGAAAAGTCGGGTCAGAGAAGGTCGTTGAGGTCTTCGACCACCAGCGTCGCGCCGGCGTCGAGAAGGGTTTGGCGGCCGGCGCCGCGGTCCACGCCGATCACGGCCTGGAAGTTTCCCGCGCTTCCGGCCTGGACACCGGACACGGCGTCCTCAACCACAATGCATTCCTCCGTGGGGACGCCCAGCAGCGAGGCCGCGTAGGTAAACGTCGCGGGGTCCGGCTTTCCGGGGAGCCCGACGGCGGCAGCCACCTGCCCGTCCACCACCACCTCGAAGTGGTGGTCCAATCCGGCGGCCTTCAGGACCGCGGGAGCGTTGCGGGACGAGGAAACAACGGCAACGTGGAGTCCTTGCTCCAAGGCCTTGTTGATGAACTTCACCGAGCCCGGATACGGTTCCACGCCGCGCGTGTCCACGATCTCGTTGAAGATGGCGTTTTTCCGGTTCCCCAGGCCCTGCACGGTCTCGTTGGTGGGGGCATCGTCCGTCGGCCCCTCGGGCAGGGTGATGCCGCGGGAGGCCAGGAAGTCCCGCACGCCATCGAAGCGCGGCTTGCCATCGATGTGGTCGAAGTAGTCGCTCTCCTGGTAGCCCTCGGGGTGGTTTTGTTCCGCGAGGTAGCCGTCGAACAGTTCCTGCCACGCTTGCTCGTGCACCACGGCAGTAGGCGTCAGCACGCCGTCGAGGTCGAAAAGGAGCGCAGAGGCGCCCGTCCAGGCAGTACGAAGGTCAGTCATGTGCATTGTTCCGTTCAGCGCTTGTGACGCGTGGTCTTGCGTTCGATGAGCTTGGTATCGAGCAGGTGGTTGGAGGGTGGGCTGGGGGTTTCGGTATTCACGAGTCGTTCGCAGAGCAGGTTCGCCGCGAAGGCACCCTGGTCCGCTACGGGCTGGGCCACGGTACTCAAACCAAGGAACCAGCTCATGGGATGGTCATCGATGCCGATCACGGACATGTTCTTTGGCGCCGACAGGCCGTGTTCGCGCAACGCCATGAGCGCACCGAACGCCGCCTCGTCACAATGGGCGAATACCGCAGTAGGCTTCCCACCCCGGGCCATGAGTTCGGTCATCGCCCGGCGGCCGTCGTCGATGCTGGGCTCGCAGCCCACCACCTGGTCCGGGTGGACGGTGAGGTGGTGTTCATCAAGTGCACGGCTGAAACCTTGGAAGCGGGGAATGTCCTTCACAACGGGTTCATTGCCCGCAAGGACAGCCAAGTCCCAATGCCCCAACTCCAGCAGGTGGGAGGTAGCCCGCCACGCCGCATGTTCGTCATCGATACCAACATTGTCCCACGGAACATTGAGCATGCTCACGCTGGCCACTGCCAAACCGGAAGCGTCCAAGTCTTCCACTTCGCCGGGTTCCAGGTCAACATTGAGCAGCAGCAGCCCATCCACCCTCTGGGCCAATTGCTCCAGGCTGCCGAAGACCTGCTGCTTCACGCTTTTCTTGTTGCGCAGGCTGATGAGCACGGTGTCATAGCCGCTGTCGCCGAACACCTCTTCGGCCGCTTCCACGGCTTGGGCGAAGAACCAGGTGGTGGCGGTCGGGGCGATGATCGCCACCGAGCCGGTGCGGCCGCCGGCCAGGCGTGATGCCGCTGCCGAGGCCTTGTAGCCCAGTTTGCTGGCAGCCTCGGATACTTGCCGCTGGGCCTTTTCTGAAACGTTGGGGAGGTTCCGGAGTGCCCTGGAGACGGTGCAAATGGACAATCCGGAGAGGAGGGCAACGTCCTGGATCGTCGCCCGGCGCGTCCTAACCATGCAACACGGCCTCAACCCTTTCCATGCTCGAGTTCACCCTATGGTGGCGGCGTTTGGGGAGCGCCGCAGCCAAAAGTGTAAGCGCTTACAATTTTGTCATTCAACAGACTGGGGCTGGATCCGGAAATGTGACGTGGCCCTCACCGCCGGTGTTGCGTTGGGGTGCCCGCATGCCGTCTAATCCCCACCCTCACCCAACTGGGGACAGATAACGCTCCATTGAAGCCTCAGTAGGACAAGTACTGCCCCTAGTTGGGCTGGGTTGACGCGGGGCCGAGGACGTAGAAACGGAGGAAGGCACTCACGTCCACCAGCTCCGGCGGCTCGATCCTGTGCCCCATCCCGGGGTAGGTCCGGGCCGTGAGGGCAGTATTTGCGTTGAGCCACTCCTTGGTGTGGGCGATGGCGTCCTCGTTGATCACCGGATCGGCCTTATCCCTGCCCCAGAAAAACGGTGGCGGAGTGTCAAAGGACTCGGACAAGGCCAGGAGGTCGTTATCCAGGACAAACCCGGAGAGACCCACGGTTGCCGCGAACTGCTCCGGTTTGAGGCGCAGGAGCGTGCTGGCCATGGCCATGCCCTGGGAATAGCCCAGGAGGCTCACGCTGCTGTGGTTCTGCCGCACCGAAGCGATCCATTCGAAGACCTTGTTGGTGGAAGCGATCACGTCGGAAAAATCATTGGTCAGGAAGTAGTCCAGCAGGAACCAGCCAAAGTGGTCGCCGATCACCTTCGGCCCGCGCAGGGCCACGCACGTGAACTCCTGTGGCAAGTGCGGAAACAGCGAAACCATGCGTTCCTCGCTGGTCCCATAACCGTGCAGCATCACCAACAAAGGAGTGCCCGCGCGCTCACTTTCGGGCTTCGACCAAACCACTGAATCCATGAGCCTGAGCCTAGTAGACTTGCCGCATGACACCGCAGGAACTGGCCAATCTGGCCCATCTGCGGCGCGCACGCGACTTCATCGACCGGGAGTACGCGCGCCCGCTGGATGTGCCCACCATGGCAGCCGGGGCCCTTATGTCCCCCGCCCATTTTTCCCGCCAGTTCAAGGCCGCCTACGGCGAATCACCCTACAACTACCTCATGACCCGCAGGATCGAACGGGCCATGGCCTTGCTCCGGGCCGGCACCAGTGTCACCGATGCCTGCATGGAAGTCGGATGTACCTCACTGGGTTCCTTCAGCTCACGGTTCACGGAGATCGTTGGCATCACGCCCAGCGAGTACCGCACGCGGGAACACGAGGCAGTAAAAGCCATGCCCAACTGCATCGCCAAGCAGCACACCCGCCCCGAACGACGCAAAGCCACCACGGCCCCCACAAGCTGAGCAGGATCGAAGAAGCGCCGGTTCCACGGCTGCAATAGCGTGTGGGTCATGAACATCTCACTCAAATACGCACATGTCACTGTCAACGATGTTGATGAGTCGCTCCCCTTCTACCGGGACGCACTTGGCTTGGAGGTCCGGAACGACGTCGGCTCGGATGGCCAGCGCTGGGTCACCCTCGGCAGCGGTGCCCAGCCGGACCTCGAGTTGGTGCTCTCCCCGCCGCACGCCGGCCGCTCCCAGGCCGATGGCGATGCGATCCAGGAGCTCCTCACCAAGGGCGTCATGCCCATGCTCGTCTTCAGCACGGACGACCTGGACGGCACGTTCGAGAAGCTCCGCGCATCAGGCGCCGAGGTCCTCCAGGAACCGATCGACCAGCCGTGGGGCCCGCGCGACTGCGCTTTCCGCGACCCCTCCGGCAACATGATCCGCATCAACCAGGGCTGACGCCCCCGCATGAAGTACGACGACGGTTGGCTGGCTTGGGTTGCCAAGGCCGGCCAACCGTCGTCGTACTTCCAAGGCGCTTACCGGAGCATGAGGCCGGCGTCGGTCCGTTCCCCGTCCTGGTGCGTCGAGGCGATGGCGGCGGAGACCACATCCGCCAGCCGCAAGCGGCGGCTGTAGGCGTGGCGCTGGAGTCGTTCACCCGTGCCGCGCCGGAGAATCGCCGCCACGCCCGCCCGGGCCACTGCGAGGTCTCCCATCTCCGCGAGCGCAGGGCGCACGTGGCGCAGCAGCGCGCCCACGGCATCCGCAGCCGGGCAGGGGCCCAGCTGATCCGGGTGGATCAGCTGCTCGTTGACGCCGTAGCGGCTGGCACGCCAGTTGGACATGCGCAGCACGCTGGTCAAAACGTCCGACGGCGGCGCGCCCTCCCGCCATTGCCTCGCCGAGGTCTCCACCAAGGCCCGCGCGACGACCGCGATGGTCAGGGCGTCCTCGGCGTAGAGGCAGACGTCGGCGATGCGCAGTTCCACTGTTGGCTGGCCGCGGGAAAGGCGCGCGTCGAAGTAGATCATGCCTTCATCAAGGGGGACCCTGGTGCCGAGGAGGTCTGTGAGCACCGCCCGGTATCCGGCTTCGGAACCGAACACGTCCATGGGCCCGGCGGTGGGCCAGCGGTTCCAGATCTGGGTGCGGTAGCTGGCGAAGCCCGTGTCCGTGCCCATCCAATAGGGCGAATTTGCGCTCAAAGCCAGCAACACCGGAAGCCAGTGGCGCATGCGGTCCAGGATTGCCACACCTTCCTCCGGCGACCCGATGGAGACATGGACGTGGAAGCCGCACGTGAGCTGTTCCCGGGCAATCAGGCCGAACTCATGGCCCATGGTGGCGTAGCGCTGGTTGCCCAGGGTTGGCGTCGCATGGAACACCGGCGGTGTTGCCAGTGCGGCCACCCTCGCGCCCAACGTCCGGGCGGCCTTGTCCGCGAGTGCCCTTCCCAGCTGGATTTCCTGCCGCAACTCAAGAGCGGTGGTGCAGGGGCGGGAGTTCACCTCCACCTGCTCCTGCTTGAACTCGGACTTCAGTGAAGGCCCGTCCCCTTCGCCCTGCTGCGGGGCAAGATCCAGGATGCCGGCAGCCAGTGGCAGCGGCATCCCATCGATCGGATCGGCAATGAGCAGCTCTTCCTCTACGCCGAACGTTCGCATAGCCACCCCTCCCCACGGGTCATTTTTTCAGAGACGCCCGTCATCCCACGTGGCGCGGAACCTCCATTTGGAAGCCGCACCGGCAGTGCAGCACCTGTGTTTGCAGATACACCTCCAGAAGGCTGGGACTGTCCGGATGGTCGGTGGTCCGGGGTGCTTCGATGAACCGTTCGGTGGGGCGGCCCAGGGTCATGGGCTCGCCGCAATGGGTGCAGCTGAACCACAGGCCAGCCGCGGACGTAGAGAGGAATTCCGTCTGGATCTCCGGGACCAGTTCGGCCAACGGGACGGCATGGGCGTAGAAGGTATCGCATTCACTGCAGGTGTAGCTGACTTCGACAATCTCTGACTGGTTCGGCGTGGCCTCAACCACTGTTTCAACAAAAATGTACGAATCGGTATCGCACACTGTGCACCAGGGGCGCGAGCCGGTGTCTTCAGTGGCGGGAGTTGCCCCAGGCAAACGTTTCGGGGCAGGAATCGGGGAACCAAGCGTCATTGCCATTCTCCTTTTATTGCAAGCACCACCATGACGGTGGTTTCCGACAACTGTCCCTTGCGGGACACACTGAACAGCGGCCGGGAGAAGCGGTTGCTCCTATGGGAAACCTGCACGGCGGGAGATGGCTGGTCAGCCTTGCTCCGTACGGTGAGGATCCAGGGGCTAGCGGCTTAACCCACTAATGAATTTAGTTCAACAGTGCCGCGCGTCACAAGGGACAGTTGATTTAACAGCTTGTGGCTAGGGTTCAAAATGCATCACTGCAGCGGTGCCGGCGACGGCCTTGATCATGGCTTCGGCCACATCGCGCAGCTTCTGGTTCCGGCCGTTGGAAGCCTTCTTGAGGATCCCGAAAGCCTCCGCCTGGCTGCAACGGTTCTGGCCCATGATGATCCCGCACGCGAGGTCGATCGCCGTGCGCGAGGCCATGGCGTCGCGCAGATCGTCCGCATGCTGCTGCTTGGTACCGATCCGCACGGCCAAGCGCAGCGACCGCTCTGCCTGGCTTGCGTACAGCTCGCAATTGCGGATGGTGGCCTGATCGAAAATATGGGCCTGCGGGGCAAAGAAGTTGAGTGCGGCGGTGGCTCCTTCGTCCAGTTCCAGGGGCACGCACAGCACGGACAAATGCCCGCGATCGGCGATCACGCTGCAATAGTCGGGCCACCTCTCCTCGGTGGCGGTATCCTCCACCAGCACCGTGGTGTGGGTGCGCATGGCTTCCAGGCAGGGACCATCGCCGAACGTCCGCTGGACCTCGTCAATCAACCGCGCCTCATGGCTGTTGCCTGCTACGGTCAAGGCCTTGCGACGGCGGCTCAAGGTGATGCCGCAGAGCACGCTCAACCCAACGGTGGCGGACACCGAATCTGCAGAGAACACGGCGAGTTCGCCAAGGAATCCGCCCACATCCTCACTGTCGATCACCAGGTCCTGGAGCTGCTCGGCCACGGGAACGCCCTCGGTAGCGGGCGCCTCCACGGGCATGGCCGTGTCCGGATGAATTGGGTCCATGCCCCTATTATCTACACCTCTTCCACCACGAGCGGATCCCCAAAATTCCTTGCATCCGAGGTGCACCTATGTGCACAATCTAGCTACGGTCCACGTCGACGGATCCCGCTTCACAGCTCATGCAGACGGGCGCCCCAGATTCACACAGAGGTGAATGCCATGCCGGCCCAGCCTGCTTCGAGGGTTCCCGACGAAGCACACCAACCACCCGACGAGCCGCTCTGGTGTCCGCGCTGCAACACTGACCAGCATCTGTTGGTGGATTCCATCCAGTCGCATTATCCGCCTGCGCCCAACAGGGTGGACGTCAGCTATCAGTGCGTGGAGTGCAGATACACCTACGAGCAACTCGCCAGCGTGCAGCGGGTGGCCGCCATCCTGAACCGGCCAAGCGGCTCCCAGGGCGTCCTCCAATTCGGCGGCCAGTACCTGCATTGCGGCAACCCCATGAAAACGCGCAGCTGCGAGCTTCGCCGCATCCAGGCACCCCTGGCGCTCAGGCCCGGGGCACCGTTGAGGCTCTACGAGGTCTACATCAACACCCGCGTCCTCGGATGCACGTGCGGCTTCCGGATGGAGATTCCGGACTGACCCGCACCATTTCGGTTCAATCCGGCCTGGTCCGGACATAAAGGAAGAGAACGCATGCACGCAGAGAAGCGCAGGAAAGAGTCACTGGCCACCAATGCGGGGCCCCAGGCCGGGCGCAAGCACAAGCTTCCCGATCCCCCGGACCCGGACAACCTCCCCATCGACTACCTGGGCTCCGGCTGGGATTCCAGCAAGTATCCCTCCTCCACGCCGCGCACCCTGCGCCCCCAGCAGCGGAGCCACGGACGGAGCGGGAAGTCGTGACAGACCCAACCTCCGCTTGGGCTCCCGGACCGGAAGCCAAGTCCGGGCCAGCGGGCCAGTCCAGCCCGACGGACCAGTCCAGCCCGGCTGACCGAACGGATCCGCCGCGCGCACCTGCGCCCACGCCGGAGCCGGTGCCGTTACCGGAGCCGGGGCCACCGCCGGTTCCCGAGCCCACTCCCGAGCGGGAACCCGCACCGGGAACCACCCCGCCGGACGGACCCACACCGCGCGAACCATAGGTTTGCGCACCCCCGGACCAGCGCCGCATCGACGGCAGGTCCCCTAAGACCGGATCCTGGCAAATCCCCCAGTCGGGATCCGAACGAGGGCATGACGCACTACAGGGAGTGCGTCATGCCCTCTGCCATGCCAAGGCAAGGGTCACAACCCCGCCGCTACTGCCCAGGGGTCACATACCGCTGTTACAGCCCCGGGCTTCGGCCCCTTCCCGAATTACGGACCCGTTTCACCACCCTCACCAGCCAATCTGCGTTTATGTTGTTTTCTATTGACTTACCAACACAAACACAGATAGAGTCAAGCAATTCCACATTACGTGTGACAGCAGTCACCGTGAGTGGAAGGCAATGAAGACAACGACTCACGCATGACGCAACGGAGGGTAAGTGTTCGCTGAAGAGCGCCAGCAGTTGATCTCCGCACTCGTCACAGAGCGCGGACGTGTCAGTGTCACGGAGCTGGCAGACCGATTCAGCATCACCACCGAAACCATCCGCCGGGACCTCGCAGCGCTCGAAGTTTCCGGCAACCTGCGCCGCGTCCACGGCGGCGCGGTTCCCTCGGACCGGCTCAGCACCCGCGAAGAAAGCATCCTGGAGCGCGCCATTCAGCGCCAGGCAGAGAAACTCCGCATCGCCGCCGCCGCCCTCGCCATGATTCCCGAGCCCACCACCGGCAGCGTCCTGCTCGATGCCGGCTCCACCACCGAAACCCTCGCGGATCTACTGGCCCAGCGCTCGCCTGCATCCAACGGGTCAACAGACGAGCTCGTGGTGATCACCCACGCCATTCCCATAGCCGGCAAGCTGTCCGCCACTCCCGGCGTCGCCCTCCAGATCCTTGGTGGCCGCGTCCGCGGACTCACGCAGGCGGCAGTGGGACAGTCCACCGTGGACGCCGCCGTCAAGCTCCGTCCGGACATCGCGTTCGTCGGGGCCAATGGCATCCACGCCACCTTCGGGCTCAGCACCCCCGATCCCGAGGAAGCCGCGGTCAAGGCCGCGTTCGTCAAGTCGGCCCGCCGCGTGGTGGCCCTGGCCGATTCCTCCAAACTGGACGCCGAGACCCTGGTCCAGTTCGCCACTCTGAAGGATGTGGATACTTTGATCACAGACAGGGAGCCCTCCGCGGAACTCGCGGCAGCCCTGGCCGATGCCGGCGTAGACGTGGTGGTCGCATGATCGTCACGCTGACCGCCAACCCCAGCCTTGACCGCACGGTGGAGCTGCCCGGACCGCTGGCCCGCGGCGAAGTGCAGCGTGCAACCCACGTCCACCAGGAATCCGGCGGCAAGGGCGTCAACGTTTCCCGGGCACTAGTGGCCTCCGGCCTCGAAACGATCGCCGTCCTCCCGGGCGCCGAATCGGACCCGGTCCTTGCAGGACTGCGCGACGGCGGTGTGCCGTTTGCGGCGCTGCCGATCGGCCAGGCGCTGCGCAGCAACGTGACGCTCACCGAACCGGATGGCGTCACCACCAAGATCAATGAACCCGGCCCGGAGTTGAGCGCCGAACAGCAAGAGGCCCTGATCGGGCTTCTGCTGGAGCGCTCCCGTGGCGCCAGCTGGGTAGTCCTTGCCGGCTCCCTCCCACCAGGGGTTCCCGCCGACTTCTACGCCATCATCGCCCGTCGGCTCCGCTCCCGCTCCGATGGGCTCGCCGCTCCGGAGATCGCCATCGACTCCTCCGGCGCTCCGCTCGCGGCGGCCCTGGAAGGTGACCCCGCCGGAAAGCCGGACCTCCTGAAACCCAACGCCGAGGAGCTTGCAGAGCTCGCCGCCGCAGCCGGTTTCACCCAAGTCTCCACCGCTGAGGAACTGGAAGCAGACCCGGCCAAAGCCGCGCAAGCTGCTGCCGCCGTCGTCGAAAGCGGTGTGGGTGCTGTTCTCGCAACACTCGGATCCAAGGGCGCAGTCCTGGTGACGGCAGACGGAGCGTGGCTTGCCACGCATCCGCCGATCCAAGCCGTCAGCACTGTCGGTGCCGGTGATTCGTCCTTGGCCGGCTACCTGCTGGCTGCAAGCAAAGGTGGTTCCGCCCCGGACTGCCTCCGTCAAGCCGTGGCCCATGGCGCCGCTGCTGCATCGCTGCCGGGCTCCACTGTCCCGGCAGTCCACCAGACAACCCCAGACGCCGTAACCATCACGGCCCTCCAGAAGGACTAACAGTGACCCAGCTGATCACACCCCAATTGGTCACCCTCGACCAGAACCTGGGCGATGCCCCCGCCGACGTCATCCGTGTCCTGGCCGGCAAAGTAGCCGACGCTGGCCGTGCTTCCGAGGTTGAAGGGCTCTTCACGGACGCCTTCGCCCGCGAGCAGAAGACTGCTACCGGCGTCCCCGGCGGCATTGCCATCCCGCACTGCCGTTCGGCCGCCGTCACGGAACCCGCGCTGGCCATGGCCCGGCTGTCCCACAAAGTGGACTTCGGCGCCAAGGACGGGCCCGCGGACCTCATTTTCTTCATCGCAGCCCCGGACGGAGCCGACCAGGAGCACCTGAAGCTCCTCTCCAAGCTTGCCCGCTCGCTCATCAAGAAGGACTTCACGGCGGCCCTCCGTGCGGCTTCGTCGGAGCAGGAGATCGTTGAGCTGGTGGACGGCGCGCTGGCGGACAAGCCCGCAGCGCACGCCGCGGAACCTGCTGCTGCAGCCGCACCGGCCGCTTCTGCAGCCTCCACTCCGGCCGCACCGGCAGCAAGCCCGACGCCGGCAGCGGCACCCAAGCGCCTCGTGGCCGTTACGGCCTGCCCCACCGGCATTGCGCACACGTACATGGCAGCGGACTCGCTGGTTGCCGCTGCTGCTGAGCTGGGGGTGGACCTGCAGGTTGAGACGCAGGGTTCCTCGGGCGCCAAGCCGCTGGACCCGGCTGTGATCGCTGCGGCAGATGCGGTGATTTTCGCCGTCGACGTCGACGTTCGCGGCAAGGAGCGCTTCGCCGGCAAGCCGGTCATCAATGCTCCGGTCAAGCGCGGCATCGACGAGCCCGCCAAGATGGTCCAGGAAGCACTCGCTGCCGCCGACGATCCCCACGCACACCGTGTGGCCCACTTCGGCGCGGAGGAGCAGGCTGAGCGTGAAGCCGAGGAGAAGAGCGAGCACATCGGCCAGAAGCTGAAGCGCGCCCTCCTCACGGGCGTGTCATACATGATTCCGTTCGTTGCCGGTGGCGGCCTGCTGATTGCGCTGGGCTTCCTCATGGGCGGCTACCTGATCACGGGCTTCGCGGACAAGATCGTGGTTGAGAACAGCATCTTCAACCTGCCCACCGAGTTCCCGGACAACGCCTGGGGTCCCCTGGGCGCCTATCTTGGCGCGGTCCTGTTCAAGATCGGCGCCCTGTCCCTGGGCTTCCTGGTTCCGGCTCTGGCTGGTTACATCGCCTACGCCATAGCCGACCGGCCGGGCATCGCCCCGGGCTTCGTGGCCGGTGCTGTCTCCGGGTTCATGGGCGCAGGCTTCCTGGGCGGCATCGTCGGTGGTCTCCTGGCCGGCTACATCGCCTACCAGTTGGGCAAGCTCAACGTGGCCCGCTGGCTCCGCGGCCTGATGCCGGTGGTGATCATTCCGCTGCTGGCCTCCCTCGTGGCCTCGGGACTGATGTTCCTGATCCTCGGTGCCCCGATCGTCGCCCTGACCAACGCCCTCAACACCGGCCTGTCCAGCCTCACCGGTGCAGGTGCCATCATCCTCGGCATCATCCTTGGGCTCATGATGTGCTTCGACCTGGGTGGTCCGGTCAACAAGGTTGCCTACTCCTTCGCAGTCGCCGGCCTCGGTACCGCCTCCATTACCAACCAGGCACCGTGGCAGATCATGGCCGCCGTCATGGCCGCAGGCATGGTTCCGCCGCTGGCCATGGCCCTGGCAACCGTACTGGACAAGAAGCTGTTCTCCCTCGCTGAGCGCGAGAACGGCAAGGCTGCCTGGCTTCTGGGCGCATCCTTCATCTCCGAAGGTGCCATCCCGTTCGCCGCTGCCGATCCGCTCCGCGTCATCCCCGCCAGCATGGTGGGCGGCGCAGTGACCGGTGCGCTCTCCATGGCCTTCGCAGTCACGTCCAAGGCACCGCACGGTGGCCTGTTCGTCTTCTTCGCAATCGACAACTTCCTGTTGTTCTTCCTGTCGATCGCTGTTGGCGTGGTCATCACGGCACTCCTGGTCATCGCCCTCAAGCGCTGGGCCGTCCGCAAGCCGGAGGCCGTTGAATCCGAACCCGTACCCGCAACCGTCTAGACTCTCCACAACCCCACAAAGGAGCATCAATGCCTGAACGTACAGCCACCATCGCCAGCCGTGTCGGCCTCCACGCCCGTCCGGCAGCCATCTTCGCCGAAGCCGCAGGGGACCTGGACCTTGAGGTCACCATCGCCCGCGAAGGCGAACCGGCCGACGACGCCATGGACGCCGCCAGCATCCTGTCCCTCATGAGCCTCGGCGCTTCACACGGAGACGTCGTGGTGCTGCGGGCCGAGGGCGAAGGTGCGGACGCCGCCCTGGAGAGCCTCGTGAAGATCCTCGAAACGGACCACGACGCCTGATCGTTCCTGACCGACTGCACTGAAAGAGCCTGGTGACACCTTTATGGGGGTGTCACCAGGCTCTTTCTATGTCTGTTTGCTTGCCCCGCCACTTGGACTGCCCGCAGCTCAGCCCTGCTTCCCGATCAGGAATTCGGCAATCGAGGGCTCCGTGGGCTTGACCTTCTCAAGTTCCCCATCGAGGTAGGCCTCCACGATCCGCGGGTCCACGTAGGACGTGCGGGCTACGGCAGGAGTGTTGCCCAGCATCTCCGCCGCTTCCTTCATGGCTTTCACCAAGGCTTGGGGACGGGTCATGGTCCCGTCATTCTTCAGGAGGCACAGGGCTGCCGCTGCAGTGCCCTTCCAGGTTCGGAAATCCTTGGAAGTGTACGCTTCCCCGGCGATGCTTCGGAGGTACTCGTTGACCATGTGCCCATCCAAGGGGACCCAGCCGCCGTCGTCCTTGTACGAAAGCAGCCGTTCCTTGCCGGGCCTGCGCGCCAAAGGTTCCAGAAACGCCGCCAGGACGGGGTCATTGATGGACGTATCCCACCACTGCCCGCTCTTGCCGGGAAATTTCAGGGCTACGGCGTCGTCTTTGATGCGTGCGTGCCTGCACCTGAGGGTGGTCAACCCATATGAACCGTTCTGGCGCATGTAGCTCTCGGAGCCGACCCGCAACGCACCGAGGTCCATGAGACGGACGGCTGCCGCAAGGGTCTGCTGCTTCTGCGAGGAAGCGTCCTTGAGGTCCATAGTGACGGCCCGGCGGATCGACGGAAAAGCACTGCCGAGCTCCGCTGCGCGTTGGAACTTCTCAGTGTCTTTACGTTCACGCCAGCGCGGGTGGTACATGTACTGGCTTCGACCGGCCGCATCAACACCGGTGGCCTGGATGTGGGCATTCTCGTATGGACTGATCCACACATCGGTCCACGCAGGCGGGATCGCCAGCGCTTTGATGCGCTGGCGATCCTCTGCGTTCAGCAGTGTCCCGTCGGGGTGCCGGTAGCTGAAGCCCTTGCCCGAGCGGCGCCGGACGATGCCGGGCTTGGACAGGTCGCTTCGCCGTAGCCTGGCCATTCCGGCCGCCCTGCCGTCGTTTTCCCTGGCCGGTTATGCTTCGTCGGGATCGGTCACGGCCGTACCGGAACCCATGGTCTCCGCGTTGATCATCCACGCCAGCTGCTCAAGGCGGGCGATGAACTCATGCAGGAGGTCCGCCGTCGTCGGATCTTCCTCATCAACCTCATCGTGGACATCCCGCATGGTCTGGACGGCGCGTTCCACGCGGTCCGTCACCAGCTTGACGGCGTTCTTGGTATTCACCAGTCCGCCGGGGAACTCTTCAAGTCGGGTGCCCTTGGCAATCGTGCTGCTGCGGCCGTCCGGAAGGGCGTGGAGGGCACGCATGCGTTCGGCGGCGTCGTCGGCGAACTGCCGTGTTGCAATGACCAGTTCGTCCAATTGGAGATGCAGGTCCCTGAAGTTCTGACCCACAATGTTCCAGTGGGCCTGCTTGCCTTGGAGCTGAAGCTCGATCAGGTCGGTCAGGACGATCTGAAGATTGTCTGCGAGCTGCTGTGACGCTTTCATAATTTCCTCTCGTGGACGTTGCCTGGACGTTCACCCAATCTATGTGGCTGCATCAACAACTCTTTCATAAGGTTGCTTAGTAGTACAATGAGGAGTGTCGCTGTTCACAACTGGCGAACCCGACAACTTCGGAGGCCAGTTAAGTGGCCCGCGGCATAGGCACCTTGGAACTGTTTCCAGGTACCGGCATAACTCAATTGAAGTAAACGGAATGCATGTCAGGAATCCGTCGACATAACGGCCGGATTCCTCCCAGAAAGGAATGTGCTGACCATGAACACGCTTCTGATCATTGCTGGTGTAGTGGCGATTGTCCTTCTTCTTGTGGGCGGCTTCTCGTCGGCCCTCAACTGGCTTCTGTGGGTGGGCGTCGTCCTCCTGGTAGTCGCAGCCATCGGCTGGCTTCTCAGCTTCATGTCAGGTCGCCGCGGCCATACGGTATAGAGCCCGCAGCGCGACAGCAGCCGGGCCATGAGGCCGGCACACCCTAACCATCAAGAAGGCCGTGAGGGCTGTCCCCGCAGCGATGCTGCAGCTTGGGGGCAGTCCTCCGGTGCACTACAGCCACTTGGAGGTGCCTGAAATGGCGGACACAGAGCCGGTGGCACGGACCGGCCGCAACGAATCCACCGAAGAGAAGATGGACCGCAACTGGCTTGAGCTGATCCAGGAACTGCGCGTCCTGCAAACCGGCGTCCAGATCCTGGGTGGGTTTCTGCTGACCCTGCCCTTCCAATCGAGGTTCTCCATCCTGGACGATTGGCAGACCGGCCTGTACCTCTTCAATGTCCTGGTCGCCTCTCTGACCACCATCCTGATCGTCCTGCCCGTCAGCGTCCATCGCCGCCTGTTTCGCCGCGGACTCAAGGGCACGCTGGTTTCAACCGCGGACAACATCACCAAGCTCGCCGTAGCCGGCGTGGCCATCCTGATCGTTGGTTCAGCCGCGCTCGTCTTCGATGTCACGCTTGGCCGAACCGCCGGGTTGGTCACAGGGGCTTCGATAGTTGTGGTGGTGCTTGTCTTTGTTGTCGGATTGCCTTTCTGGCTGAACCACAGGGCCCTCCAGAACAGGAAGGACTGACCCATGGCGGGAGCAACCAAAAACCAGGCCGCGCCACCAAGCACAAGCGGCACCGGTCGATGGTTCAAGGAGCACGGACTGTTGCTCGCGAATGCCGGACTGTTTGTGGCCTTCCTGTGCGGCATGATCATCTCCGGCGCCGCCACTTACAGCGAAGATCAACAAACCCACGGCGGCCAGGCCGTAGGAATCCCGGAGTACCTGGCAACAGGAAACTTCGTGGAAGCCGTCTTCGAGAACTGGGAATCCGAGTTTCTGCAGATGGCCATGTACGTGGTCCTGACCATTTTCCTGTTCCAGAAGGGGTCATCTGAATCCAAGCCCATCGGCAAGCCCGCACCACAGGATGAGGATCCACGCGAGGCCGGGCTTTCCGCTAAGACACCCTGGCCCGTGCGGCGAGGAGGTTGGGTTCTGAAAGTCTATGAACATTCGCTCTCGGGACTGCTGGGCATCCTTTTCCTCGCCTCCTTCGCCATGCACGCCATCGGAGGAACGTCCGCCTACAACGAGGAGCAACTCAGCCACGGCCTCCCCCAGGTCACAACGTGGGAGTACCTTGGCTCAAGCCAATTCTGGTTCGAGTCATTCCAAAACTGGCAAAGTGAATTCCTCGCCGTGGCAGTACTGGTAGGCGCCTCCGTTTACTTGCGGCAACGCGGATCTCCTGAGTCCAAACCCGTAGCCGAGCCACACTATGAAACCGGCACCTAAGCAAAGAAAGGATCTCCACCATGCCCGGGAAAAAGAATCCCAGCCTCAAGGACCCCGAACTTTACGAGGAACTCCGCGATGACGGAGCGTCCAAGGAGAAAGCCGCCCGGATATCGAATGCCGCTGCCAAACAGGGCCGCGACAAAGTGGGACACAAGGGCGGAAAGTCCGGCGACTACGACGATTGGACGGTGGACAAACTCAAGTCCCGCGCAAAAGAACTCGGGCTGAAAGGATACTCGGACAAGAAAAAGTCCGAACTCATTTCAATGTTGAGGAACCACTGATGCACCCAACCGGGTCGCAGCAGATGCCGTTTTGGACGCTCAAAACGGCATCTGCTGCTACTTGGTTGGGTGACGACGGCGGTTGGTGACGATTGCGGGGCCGGTCGCCGTCCCGGGTCATTCCGTGAGGCGCGGAACAGGCCGTAGCCGCTTGAGCCAGGCTTCGGTCTGGGCAATGTGCGCTCCCATGGCGACGGCGGCCAAAGTGGGGTTCTTTTGCGCAATGGCTTCCAGGATCGCAGCGTGGCCGGCTGTGCTGCCTTCGCGCACAACGGTGCCTTCATCGCCGTCGAAAATGTGGAAGTGGCCACCGCGCGAGCGGAACAGGCGCACCAGGCCAGCCAGGGTGGCATTGCCGCTTGCGTGGCAGATTTCCTCATGGAACCGCGAGTCCAGTTCAGAGTACTCAGAGGGGTCAGCGGTGGTTTCCATGGCCGCCACCAGGTCCGTCAGCGAGGCCAGGGCGGCAGGAGTCGCGTTGGCCGCAGCTGCGGACGCCGCGTGCGACTCCATCAATCGCCGGATTTCGAACAGCTCAAGCAAGCCATCCAGCGGAAGCAGGTCAACCAGCAGCGCGAAGTTCTGAAGGATTACCGTGGGTTCCAAGGACGATATGTACGTCCCTGAACCGTGCCTGGACTCCATGATCCCCAGCGCGGACATGGCACGGACAGCCTCCCTTAAGGAACTCCGTGAGACTCCCAGTTGTGCGCACAACTCCGCTTCCGGGGGACACTTCTGTCCGGGTGCCAGTTCGCCTGATGCGATCTTGTTGCGCAGGCCTTGCATGGCCGTCTCAACTGCACCCATTTACCCGCCTCCTCCAGACTTGGTACACGCTACAGCACTCCGGCCCCGGTATTCCGTTTGGAAAAGTGATCAGACTTCATGAGGAGAGACATCGTATCTCCTGGTCCAAATAGCCTGTAGAACAGGTCTAATTGGTACTTATGATCCAAAGTCATCTTATGACTTTGGAGAGAAGTCTGTTGTCTCGGGCATACATGTGAGGTAACTTACAGGCAGTTCCTGACTCACCGACCTGGAAGGCCCTTGTGCATCTGGCCAGCAATCTGACGGCTCCGCGTCCCCTGACAACCCCTGAAGGCGCTCCTTCCCGCTCCGACTGGACCCTGACAGCTTCCAAAGTCCACCTGAACCACGGCTCCTACGGTTCGGTCCCCCGAGCGGCACAGGAATTCCAGCTGGAACTTAGGGCCCGCATGGACGCAAACCCGTGCACCTGGTTCATGGGCCAGTACCAGGCCGTGACCGCAGCCCGGGCGGATGTGGCTTCCTTCCTGGAGGTCGACGCCGGGGACACGGCACTCGTGCTGAATGCGAGCGCCGGAGTGACCGCCGTCTATAACTCGCTGGACTTCGGTCGCGGCGCGGAGATCGTCATGACGAACCACGCGTACGGAGCCGTCCTTCAAGGCGCCCACCGCGTGGCACGGAAGTGCGGCGGCAGCGTCCGCATTGCCGAGATCCCCTTGGATGCCTGCGCGGAGACCGCAACGGCCTTGGTGATGGCGGAAGTCGGAGACAAGACGGCGTTGATCGTGCTGGACCAGATCACCTCGGCAACGGCCCGGGCGTTTCCGGTAACGGCCATTGCGGAGGCTGCAAAGGCCGTCGGGGTGCCCTTGCTCGTGGACGGTGCGCACGCACCGGGCGTGCTGGCGGCTCCCGTTCCCGAATTCGACGGATACTGGGTTGGCAACCTCCACAAATTCGCGTGCGCACCCAGGGGCACAGCTGCGCTCGTCGCTCGTGGAGATCGCGCCGAATGCCTGACGCCACTCATCGATTCATGGGGTTTCCCCTACAGCTTCCCGGAAAGCTTCGACCACGTGGGGACCCAGGATGTCACGTCCTGGATGGCCGCAGGCACCGCGTTCACCACCATCGAAGAACGTTACGGCTGGCCGACGTTCCGCAGCTATGCCACGGCCCTGTGTGATTACGGCGCAGCGATCATCGGCTCTGCCTTTGCTGACCTCACTGGAGAGAACCACGCAGTAGGTGTCGGCATGCCCGTAGGCCCCCTGCGGTTGCTGCGCCTGCCGCAAGGCCTGGCCACCACGCATGAGGATTCGCACAGCGTCCGGGCGTTCATTTCAGACCAGCTGGACATCGAAACAGCGGTGACCACTTTCAACGGCGAAGGCTTCCTGCGACTCTCCGCCCACCTCTACAACTCGCCGCAGGACTACGAAATCTTCGCTGAACGCGCGGTGCCGGAACTCGTGCGGCTCGCCAAATCCCTCTAAACATCACTGTCCGCGCCCACGCAAGGCGCACTCCACCTTAACCAAACAACGGAGGACCCACGTGAAATCCAGAATCATGGCATCCGCCGCAGCAGGCCTGGCGGCAGTTCTGGCCTTGGCAGGCTGTGGCGGTGGCGGACAGAGCGCCGCCGATGGCAAGGTCACCCTGAAGATGGTGGAAAGCCTCACCAACCCCACCCGGACAGAGACTTTGAAGAAACTCCTTGCCGGATTCGAGCAGGCAAACCCCAACATCAAGGTCGATCTCATCTCGCCGCCTACCGACCAGGCTGACCAGAAGATCCAACAGATGCTTCAGTCCGGCAAAGGCGTGGACGTGGTGGAGGCACGCGACATCACCGTGGGTTCCTTCGGTGCCAACAACTGGCTCTATGACATGACCAAGGACCTGGATGGCTGGGATGGCTGGAACAACCTGACCGAAAACGCTGTCACCTATTCCAAGCAGAACGGCAAGACCTACTACATCCCCTACGGCTTCTACGGGCTCTCCCTCTTCTACCGATCGGACCTGGTCAAGGACGCCGGGTTCGACGGTCCTCCCAGCAGCTGGTCCGAGATGGCAAAGCAGGCCGAAGCCCTGAACAAGCCGTCAGAGAACAAGTTCGGCTATGCGTTCCGCGGTGGCACCAACGCCAATTCCAATGCGGTGGCCATTATCGAGGCCTACGTTGCTGACGAGATCGACCGTGGCAACGCCTTCAAGCTGACCAGCGGCAAGACCATCTTCTCCTCCCCCAAGGCACAGGAAGCCATGGACCTCTACATCGACCTCTTCAAGAAGGGATCCCCGCCGTCTTCCGTGGCGTGGGGTTACCCGGAGATGGTCCAGGGCTTCAGCAACGGTTCCACAGCGTTCCTGCTCCAGGACCCTGAGGTCATCGCGACTGTCAAGGAGTCTCAGGCCATCAAGCAGGACCAGTGGAATGTTGCGCCCTTGCTGGTGGGACCGGGCGGTAAGGCAATCCAGCCAGTCGCTTCGGCCGGCTGGGGTATTGCACAGTCCTCCAACGCCAAGCCGGAAGCAGTGAAGCTCATCAAGTACCTGGCACAGGGCGACGCGGCCACCACGTTCAGCAAGGACAACAGCCTTGTTCCTACCCTGAAGTCCGCCGCGCAGGACACCTTTTACAGCACCGGCCCCTGGGCTGCCTACGTGAAGATGACGGAGAACCCCGGCACCTACGTTTCGGCCATCCAGCCCCGGAGCGTGCCTTGGTGGACCGAGTGGATCAAGAAGTCCGACGGCGAACTCCAGCGGGTGCTCACAGGGCAGATGAGCACCTCCGAGCTGCTGGCCAGTTGGGACACGTTCTGGACAGAAAAGATGAAGGGCTAGAGGCCCATGAGCCTCGACCTCAAGCGTTCCACCTCGCCGCCTTCGGGACGCGAGGGCCTGCGAAGGGAACCGGCAAGCAGGAAAAGGCAGTTCAGTGGCAGGACAGCGCTGACCTTGCTGGCCTTCCTGGCCCCGGCTGCGGTGTTCGTGGGGATCTTCACGTACTACCCCATGATCGCGGGCAGCCAGATGGCCTTCCGGAACTGGAACCTGAATGACCTTTCAGATACGTCGTGGATTGGCCTCGGTAATTTCCAGAGCCTCTTCGACGCACCGGAGTTCGGGACGATCGTCCGCAACACCGTGGTCTGGGTGGTCGGCTCCCTGGTCCCGCAGGTAGTCATCGGTTTCGCGGTGGCACTGTTCCTGAAACGCCGGTTCAGGATGCGTGGAGCGTACCAGGCCATGATCTTCTTCCCCTGGGCCGTGTCCGGCTTCCTCATCGGCATGCTGTTCCGTTGGATGTTCAACGCCGAGTTCGGCGTTGTCAACGACCTCCTGATGAAGTCCGGCCTGATCAGCTCACCCATTCCTTGGCTGTCCGATCCGGGCTTCGCCATGACCGCGATCATCATCGCCAACATTTGGTACGGCGTGACGTTCTTCGCCATCATGATCCTCGCTGCCCTGCAGTCAGTGTCGGACGAAATGTATGAGGCCGCCGCGTTGGATGGCGCCGGCAAGATACGGACGTTCTTCAGCATCACGCTGCCCAGCATTTCCACGACGCTGGCGTTGACCATCCTGCTGCGGGTGATTTGGATCTTCAACTTCCCGGACATCATCTTCGCTATGACCGGCGGCGGACCGGCAGACCAGACCCACATCATCACCACCTACATGATCAAAATTACGCAGGAAGGCGACTACGGCAAGGCGTCCGCGCTGGGCTTGATCGTCATGGTCACGCTCATGCTGTTTGCAGCCTTCTACCTCATGGCTGTGCGCTTTCGAAAGGGAGCCCAATGATCAACAGTCCAACGCTCGTAGGCCGGGTCTCAAAGTTTCTCTTTCTGGGCCTATGCCTGATTGTCACGGTGTTCCCGCTGTACTGGATCGTGGTGACGTCCCTCAAGGAGCCGGGGGCCATTTACTCCCTTCCGCTGGACTATTGGCCCAAGCAATTGTCCTTCGACAATTACGTCGGGCTGTTCACGAAGTCCGACTTTGGCCAGTACATGCTCAACAGCCTGGTGGTGGCATTGGTGGCAGCCTCCGTTGCCACGCTCATTTCCTTGCTCTCCGCCTACGTCCTGGCGCGGTTCCAATTCTCCGGACGCGGGGCCGTATTGGGCGCCTTCCTCATCACGCAAATGATCCCCGGGTTTATTGCCTTGGGTCCGCTCTACCTGATGATGACCGACTTCGGGCTGGTGGATTCCAAAACCGGGTTGATCCTGATCTACATCGCCATTTGCATTCCGTTCTGCACCATCATGCTTCGGGGCTTCTTCGAAAACGTCCCTGATGCCTTGGAGGAAGCTGCCATGATTGATGGCTGTTCCCGGATGAGCGCACTCTTCAGGGTCATCGTCCCCGTGATGCTGCCCGGCATTGCTGCGAGTTTCGTTTTCAATTTCGTCAACTGCTGGAACGAACTGTTCTTGTCGGTAACCCTGATGAACAGCGACAGCAACAAGACCATCCCGACGGCGTTGGCCGGCTTTATCTCCAGCTTCAACATTGATTGGGGTTCCATGTCCGCTGCCGCGGTTCTCACGGTGGTCCCCACGCTGGTGATCTTCGCCTTCGCCAGCAAGTTCATCGTCCAGGGCCTGACGGCCGGCTCCGTCAAAGGCTGAGGCGAACAGCCCATCTAAGTCGCAGTTAAGCGCGTTTTGGCGGCTCTAAACGCGCTTAACTGCGACTCAGTTGGGTAAAAAACGACGGCGGGTCAAGCCTTTTTCTTGGCCCGCGCCTTCGGCCTGCTGGCCGTCTTGGTGGCGGCAGCGTCGTCGTCGTCCGCTTTTTCCTTGCCGCGCTTCTTGTCCAGGCTCCGCTTGAGCGCTTCCATGAGGTCGATGACGTCGCCGCCCTCGCCTTCGCCTTCCACTACGCCGAATGTTGCCTCGGTGTCCAGGGCCTCGCCCTTCTCCAGCTTGGCCTCGATCAACGTCTTCAACTGCACCTGGTAGTCGTCGGTGTATTCGTCCGGATCGAAGTCGTGGGCCATGGACTCCACCAGGGCGGAGGACATTTCGAGTTCCTTGTCCGAAATTTTGATGTCCGTTTCCAGGGACGGGAATTTGGCCTCGCGCACTTCGTCGCCCCACAAAAGGGCCTGGAGAAGCAGGACGTCGCCGCGCACACGCAAGGCGCCCAAACGGGTCTTTTGCCGCAGGGCGTACTGGACTATGGCGATCCGGTCTGTATCCTCCAGCGTTTGCCGGAGCAGCATGTATGCCTTGGGCGATTTGGAGTCCGGCTCCAGGAAATAGCTGCGCTCGTACATGATGGGGTCCAGCTGCTCGGCCGGAATGAATTCCACTACTTCGATTTCGCGGCTGTTCTCTTCAGGCAGCGATTTCAATTCGGCGGAAGTGAGGACGACAGTTCGGCCTTCTTCTTCGTAAGCCTTGTCAATATCCTCGTACGCCACCACTTCGCCGCAAATTTCGCATTTCCGCTGGTAACGGATGCGTCCGCCGTCTTTATTGTGGACTTGGTGGAGTCCAATGTCGTGGTCCTCTGTGGCGCTGTAGAGCTTAACTGGTACGTTGACCAGACCGAACGCGATAGATCCCTTCCATATGGCCCTCATGCACCCAGTCAACAGCACAAGCCAGCAGAGGAGAAGAGGTGGCAGGCAAGCAGAAGGAACGTGTCACCGTTGAGGGCCACGAACTGACCCTCACCAACCTTGGCAAAATCATCTACCCGGAGACCGGCACCACCAAGGCCGAAGTGCTGGCCTACTACGCCGCGGTTGCCCCGTTCCTCATTCCCGCGGCGGCCAACCGGCCCGTGACACGCAAGCGCTGGGTGAACGGCGTGGGCACGGCCGCAAACCCCGGGGAAGTGTTTTTCCAGAAGAACCTCGAAAGCTCCGTTCCCCGATGGATCCCGCGTGCCACCATCCATCACTCCGACCACACCAATGTCTACCCCATGGTCAACAACCTGGCCACGCTCACGTGGATGGCGCAGATTGCCTCGTTGGAAATCCACGTTCCGCAGTGGCAAGTGGATCCGTCCGGGGCTCCCCTGCGGCCGGACCGCTTTGTCCTGGACCTGGATCCCGGTCCCGGCGCGGGTTTGCCGGAGTGCGTTGAGGTGGCCAAGCTGGCCCGCTCCATTTTGCAGGACATGGGCATGGAGCCGGTACCGGTCACGAGCGGAAGCAAGGGCATCCACCTTTACACCGGGCTGGAAGGGACGCTGAAGTCCGAGCAGGTTTCGGCATTCGCCCACGAGCTCGCCCGTGCCCTTGAGGCTGACCATCCAAAGCTGGTGGTCAGCGACATGAAGAAGTCGCTGCGGAGCGGCAAGGTGTTGGTGGACTGGAGCCAGAACAGCGGCAACAAAACCACCATTGTTCCCTACTCCCTGCGCGGCAAGCCCCACCCCACCGTCGCCGCGCCCCGGACCTGGGATGAACTGGACGACCCGGAGCTCGGCCATCTTGAGTTCACGGAGGTGATGGACCGGGTCAGTACGGGCGAGGACTACTTCGCGTCAATTTCCGCCCGGCACCTGCCGCCGCACAGCGAGGATGACGACGGCACTCCCGCTGAGGGTGCCGGGTCGCCAGAGAAGGGCGACCGGGAAAAGGTCACTGTGGAGGGACGCCTGGCCAAGTATGTAGGAATGCGTGATCCGGGCAAGACTCCGGAACCGTTCCCGGCGTCGTCCGTGTCTTCGAGCGGGACGGCCACCGCCTCGTCCGATCAACCGCGGCCCGGCGACCCCGCGCCGCCCGGCGGCATCTTCGTCATCCAGGAGCACCACGCCCGCCGCTACCACCTCGATTTCCGGCTGGAGCACGACGGCGTCCTGGTCTCCTGGGCGCTTCCCCGTGGGGTCCCGGAGACGCCGGACCGCAACAACCTGGCGGTCCACACCGAGGACCACCCCATGGATTACGCCAACTTCGCGGGAGTGATCCCCAAAGGCGAGTACGGCGGCGGAACGGTGACCATCTGGGATCGCGGTGAATTCACGTGCGAGAAGTGGCGCGACGGCAAGGAAGTCATCGCCACGCTCACGGGTGAACCGGGCGGCGGCCTGGGCGGAACCAAGCGCTTCGCTTTGATCAACACGGGCGATCGCTGGCTCATCCACCTCATGAAGGAGCAGCCGGGAGGCCGAAAGCCGGTCCCGGCGGCGCCCAGGACGCCGACGGCCCCGACCAAGGCGGGTTCCACGCCCAAGGCACCTGCCGCCGTCGCGCCTGAACCAATGCCGGACTACGCGCCGATGCTGGCCTCGGTGGGAACCACCGGGGAACTCAGCGGCGGTGACTGGCTCTACGAACTCAAGTGGGACGGGATCCGCGCAATCATCACGGGGACGGAGGGCCGGATCCGCCTCATGAGCCGCAACGGCAACGACCTCACGGCAGCCTATCCGGAGCTCACGGACCGCAATTGCTGGCCCGAAGGCGATTTCGTGGCCGACGGGGAAATCGTCGCCTTCGGCAAGGGCGGCAAACCCGATTTCGGCCGGCTGCAGCAACGGATGAACCTGGTGAAATCGGCGGACATCGAGCGGGCCCGGACGTCGGTTCCGGTTCAGCTGATGCTCTTCGACCTCTTGTACGACGCCGGCGCGGACCTCAGCAGGCTGCCGTTCCGCGAGCGGCGGGAACATTTGTCCTCGTTCGCGGACAGGCTCAGCGATGGCTGTCCCCTGCGGATCTCGGAGGTCCTGGACCACGACGTGGACGACCTCCTGGCGGTAGCCGCCGAACTTGGTCTGGAAGGCGTCATGGCGAAGAAGGCGGACAGCCGCTACACCGTGGGGAGGCGAAGCCGCTCGTGGATCAAGCTGAAGCTGGAGCAGAGCCAGGAAGTGGTGATCGGCGGCTGGCGCCCCGGTGCCGGCGCAAGGAGCGGGACGTTCGGCTCGCTGCTCCTGGGAATTCCCGACGGCGGCAAGCTGCGGTACGTGGGCCGGGTGGGGTCCGGGTTCTCCGACTGGCAACTCAAGGACATCCTGGGGAAGCTCCAGCCCCGCGCCACGAAGGAATCGCCCTTCCTGGACATTCCGCGCGAAGACGCCGCCGGGGCGACCTGGGTAGAGCCGGACCTCGTGGCAGAAGTGACCTTCGGGGAATGGACGGGTCCCGGGCGGCTGCGGCATCCCGTATGGAAAGGGTGGCGCCCGGACAAGTCGCCTTCCGATGTGGGCCTGCCCAACTAGGGGACAGCTAACGTTCCATTGAGCGCTCAGCGGAACGTGTGCTGTCCCCTAGTTGGGCAGGCGGGGGTTGGATCAGGAGGAGTGGGGCATCTGGGGCCGGCTGGTCCGGTGGACCGCCGTGACCGCTGCGCCCTGGCCTGCGCGGCCGTGGGACTGATCGTGGTCCTTGGGGTGCCGCCGTTTGCCGTTACCATCCGGCCATTGATTGCCCTGCTCGGTGCCGAGAGTAACCGCTATGGCAGCCGGCTCAGGCATCGGAGCCATGTCCATGGACTCCACCAAGTGGCTGGCAACCTCGGGATTGATCCCTCCGGAATCGTGGTTCGCAGTCATGGTTCTTCCTTTCCTCAGTGAAACGAAGGGATTTCAATTTTAGGCCTACCAGCGGACCTTTTTCATGGTCTTTGCCTGCTTCCCGCTGGCGTGCGTTGGCTTGTGGCCCTTGCCCGTGCTTTGCCAACCACCCGGGGCTCCTCCCCCGGACTTGCTGTCAAGCATGGCCCGCTGGGCGTCGGTAAGTTTGGACTTGATTCCGCCTTGGGCGGCTTGGTTGTTATCTGGCGTGTTGGCAGTCATAAGTGGACTCCTCAAAGGTGGTGAAGTCCTGGAGAGGCGCGGGAACCACGGCGTCACGGTGTGGTCATGAAGCAAAGAAGGCGACAACGGGAACGGCATGGAGGCAGGGCCTCAACAGGCGTGGATTCTTGTCAGGTGAAACTCGGCTGCGCATCATGTGGCGCAGGCGGTTTACTCAAAAATCAATGTTCCCATGCGTCACACCTTAGCCAAGATGGGCCGCGTTTGGGAACCCCGGGCGGCGGAACCCCTTGCTAGCATAGGCGCAATGTCTCCTGGGTCCCCGATCGTCGACGCACTCCGGGCTGCCGGCTGCGTCTTCGCAGAGGACGAGGCAGCACTGCTCCTGGCGGCTGCCCGGGACCCCGAACACCTGCAGCACCTGGTTGGGCAGCGCATCGCGGGTATGCCGTTGGAACACATCCTGGGGTGGGTGGATTTTTGTGGCACCCGCATGCTTGTGGAGCCTGGCGTTTTCGTGCCACGGCGGCGCACGGAGTTCCTGGTGCGGCAGGCGGCGTCGCTGGGGAAGCCAGGCGCCGTCGTCGTCGATCTTTGCTGTGGTTCCGGTGCGATCGGTGCCGCCGTCCACGACGCCCTGGGAACCAGCCAGCTGTATGCGGCCGATATTGATCCTGTCGCTGTGGCGTGTGCGCGCCGCAACATCGAGCCGCGGGGCGGGCGCGTCTACCAGGGCGACCTCTTCGCCCCGCTCCCCCGCCACCTGATGGCCCGCGTTGACATCCTGCTGGTGAATGCTCCTTATGTGCCCACTGACTCGATCCGCATGATGCCGCCGGAGGCGCGCCTTCACGAGCCACTGACAGCGCTCGACGGCGGCACTGACGGTTTGGCGGTCCAACGCCGGGTTGTGGACGGTGCGGTTGAGTGGCTGGCGCCGGGTGGGCTGGTGCTGATTGAGTCGTCTGCGGAGCGAGCCCCGGAAACAGCGCTGCTGATGTCCGGCGCAGGGCTCTGGGCCCGCATTGCCTCGGATGCCGGGGTGGACGCCACTCTGGTGCTGGGTCGCGGGCCGGAGACTGTCCCACATCCGTAAGCTTTCCCGCTGGAATCGGCCCCGTTGCGTGGGTTGAGCTAAACAATTTGGTAACAGTGCTCCCGCGGTGGCCAAAAACCGCGTGATTGCAGGGCAAGAACGGGCAAAAACAAGTAAGGAATCTGGGCAATTTTGACCCAGATATGGCCAATAAATCGGATCTCAACTCGGGTTTCGGGGCAAAAACGCGTAAAATTGAAACCCTGCCCAGAGCGGGGCAGCAGAAGTCGCAAGCAAATGACCTCCCTAGGAGAAGCCCAAATGCCCATAGACCCAAGCAAGATCGTCTCTCCGGACGGCGCAAGGAACGCCACCGGAAACCCGGCATCAGCCACCACCCCGGCTGCCGCCGATACTGCTAAGAACCCAAAGAAAATGAAGCTCCGCACCAAGCGCCGGTTGAAGGAATCCGACGTGAACGTGGTGGACCAGCCCATGCTCAAGAAAGCACTCGGCGGAACCATCGTGGGCAACACCATGGAATGGTACGACGTGGGCGTGTTCGGCTACCTCATCACCACCATGGGACCTGTCTTCCTCCCGGAAGCCGACAAGTCGGTCCAGACACTCTTCCTGCTCGGCACCTTCGCCGCAACCTTCATCGCGCGCCCCCTCGGCGGCGTGGTCTTCGGTTGGCTCGGCGACAAGGTGGGCCGCCAGAAGGTGCTCGCAGCAACACTGATGCTCATGGCGGCAAGTACCTTCGCCGTCGGACTCCTGCCCGGCTACGCGCAGATCGGCATCTGGGCCGCCGCGCTGCTGGTCATCCTGAAGCTCGTCCAGGGCTTCTCCACCGGTGGCGAGTACGCCGGTGCCACAACCTTCGTCAGCGAATACGCACCGGACAAGCGCCGCGGCTTCTTCGCCAGCTTCCTCGACATGGGCAGCTACATCGGCTTCGCGCTCGGCGCGGCCCTGGTTTCCGTCCTCCAGCTCGCGCTGGGACAGGCAGCCATGGAGGAATGGGGCTGGAGGCTTCCGTTCCTGATCGCAGGTCCGCTCGGCCTGATCGCCGTGTACTTCCGTAGCAAGATCGAGGAATCGCCGCAGTTCCAGGCCACCTTGGACGCCCAGGAGGCCATCGCAAAGGACGCCGCCTCCAAGGATGCCGACGTCGCCAAGGGCCCGGTTGGCATCATCAAGGCCTACTGGCGCCAGATCGTGCTGGCCATGATCCTTGCGGCCGCAGCCAACACCGTTGGTTACGCACTGACCTCCTACATGCCCACGTACCTCACGGACTCCAAGGGTTACGACCCCGTCCACGGCACCTTGCTGACCATTCCGGTCCTGGTGGTCATGGCCATCTGCATTCCGCTGACCGGCAAGCTGTCCGACCGCATCGGCCGCCGTCCAGTGCTGTGGATCGGTGCAGGCAGCACCGTGCTGTTCGCCATCCCGGCCTTCATGCTCATCGGTATTGGTGAAGTGTGGTCCACCCTGGCCGGCCTGGCACTGGTTGCCTTCCCCGTGACCTTCTACGTTGCCAACCTGGCTTCAGCACTTCCGGCACTGTTCCCCACCTCCAGCCGGTACGGCGGAATGGGTATCGCCTACAACTTCTCCGTGGCGATCTTCGGTGGAACCACGCCGTTCATCGTGCAGGGCCTCATCGAGGGAACGGGCAACGACATGATGCCTGCCTACTACCTCATGGCCACGTCCATTATTGGCGCCATTGCCATCTTCTTCCTTCGCGAATCGGCACAGCGCCCGCTTCCGGGCTCCATGCCCAGCGTGGACACTCCGGCCGAAGCCCGCGAGCTCGTTGAAACGCAGGACACCAACCCGCTGATCAACCTGGACGAGATGCCGTTCGACGGCCAGCCCGTCAGCGATGTCGCCTTCGGCAACGACAAGAAGGATCTCGCCGGAGTCTAGGAACCGCTTGCCTGCAACTTCTGCGCAGCGCTACTGATAGTCCGCGGCCCTCGGCCGCCCACCGTAGCCACCAACCACAAGGCGCTCTCCTTGGGGTTGGTGGCTACGGGCGTTAAGCCTGCTTCTCCAACAACGCCCCGATGATCCTCACACCTTCCGGAAACGCGCCCGGGTTAGGCCCGGCATAGTTGAGCCGCATGTACGGTCCCTCCGGTTCGGCCGGGAACCACTCCGCGCCCGCGGCGATCAGCACGCCGGCCGCCTCGCAATCGCGGGTGAGGCGGTCGACATCGGTCCCGTCCGGCAACCTCAGCCACAGGTTCAAGCCGCCCTTGGGAAGGTGGGTGAGGTGTGCTTGGGGCACGTGTTCCCGAAGACTGGTGACCAGGAGGTCGCGGCGGGACTGCAGCTGCGAGCTGACCCCGCGAAGGTGCGTCTGCCACCCCGGCTGCGTGACGACGTCGAGCGCCGCCGACTGCAGCAGCCCGCTGACATACATGGACTCCGCAGCCTGGGCGGTGAGGATCCGCTCACGGGCGGGTCCGCGGGCAATGACCGCCGCCACGCGGATGGACGGGGAGACGCTCTTGGTCAGGGACCTGATGTAGAGCACGTGCCCGGAATCGTCCTTCGCGGCGACCGGGATGGATTCCGCGGCAATGCCAAAGTCGTGCGCCCAGTCGTCCTCCACAAGGAAGGCGCCGTGGGCCTTCACCACGTCAAGGACTTCCTCACCGCGCTGCACGGACCACTGCGCGCCGGTGGGATTGGCAAAATTAGGTTGCGCGTAGAACATCCGCGCACCCGTTTCCTCGAACGCGCGGGCAAGTTGCTCGGGATCCGGACCTTCCGGGCCGCTGGGTACCGGGACAACCCGGACACCCGCCTGCGACGCGGCCAGCAGGGCACCCCAATAGCTGGGCGACTCCACCAGCAGCGGCTGGCCATGCCCCACCAGACCGCGGAAGATCGAGCTGAGTCCGCTCTGGCTCCCGGGAAGAACGACGACGTCGCTGGGCTGCGGCGGCGTGACGCCAACCGGCGTTGAGGTGCTGAGCTCCCGGGCGAACCACGACTGCAGTTCCGGCAGTCCAGCCACCGGGGGCCTGGACAAGGACGCCTCCGCCCGTGCAGCACGCGTCAAGGCTGCGCGAACCAGCCTTTCGGGCAGCAGTTCGCGCGCCGGGTACCCCGAATGGAAGGCGATCACGTCATTGGAGGCGCTGCGCATGGCCGCCGTGTTGGTGAGGCGGGGTGCTTGGAGCGCACCCAGCGCGGCTGTCTGCCACGCATAGTCGGCCGGCCTCGCCGTGCGGAAGGCCCGCACGAAGGTTCCCACCCCCGGGCGGCTCTCGATCAGGCCTTGGGAGGTAAGGGTGCGAAGGGCCTTCTGGACTGTCACCGGGCTGGCCTGGTAATCAGCCACAAGCTTTCTGGTGGACGGCAGCTTGGATCCCGGGGCAGCGCTGGAAATCCATTCCTTCAGTCGCAGAACAATCCGGGAACTGCTATCGTTATTCATGAGTCAACATAGTAGCGCTACTCTTGTTTCATCACCAGTGGTATCCACACGGACTACCGTCGGCATCTGGTGGGGCCTCCTGGGCGTGTTCGCCTTCTCCTTCACCGTGCCGTTGACGCGCGTAGCTGTAGAAGGCCTGTCACCCTTGTTCATCGGGGCGGGCCGGGCCGTTGTCGCGGCCATCCTTGCCGCGGCTGCGTTGGCGTTGACACGACAAAGGTTTCCGCAGGGCATCCAGTGGTTCCGCTTGGCCGTTGTTGCCGGCGGAATCGTGGCAGGATTCCCGCTGCTGACCACTTTCGCGCTCACAAGCACCTCGGCCAGCCACGGAGCCGTGGTTATCGCGCTACTCCCCGCGGCCACGGCAACAGTAGCGGTGCTCCGTGGACGGGAACGTCCCCGCCCCTTGTTCTGGGTGCTCACGGTTGTGGGGGTGGTGGCCGCGCTGCTGTTCGCCCTGGTGCAATCGGGCGGTTTCGGCTCCCTGCACTGGGCCGACCTGCTGCTCCTCGGGGCAGTGGTTGCTGCCGCGATCGGATATGCCGAAGGCGGGCTCCTGGCGCGCGAACTTGGTTCGTGGCAGACCATCTCTTGGGCACTCGTGGTGGCCTCGCCCGTGATGATCGTCCTGACTGTGGCTTCCTTGGGCTCCGGATTCCCCGCCGCGTCCCCGGCAAGCTGGGCATCCTTCGCCTACCTGGGCGTAGTGAGCATGTTCCTCGGGTTCTTTGCGTGGTACCGCGGCTTGGCCATCGGCCCCATGGCACAGGTCAGCCAGATCCAACTGGTCCAGCCCGTCATGACCATCGCCTGGGCGGCACTGTTCCTCGGCGAGTCCCTGACCCTGACCACGGTTATTGGCGGACTCTTGGTGATCCTCTGCGCAGGTGCCGCTGTCCGCGTCAGGCTCGCACCGCCGTCGGGCTCTTAGCCGTCCCTCCCAGCGAAAGGAAGATTCCATGTACACCCCCGCGCACTTTGCCGCTTCGCCCGATGCGATCACCGCCCTCCTGCAAAACTCCGGCGCAGCAAATTTGGTGACCATGACTCCGGACGGCTTGCTCGCCACGTTCCTGCCGTTTGTCCACGACCCATCCGTGGGCGGGCACGGTGCTCTGCAATCCCATATGGCACGAAACAACACCCAGTGGTCATCCCCCGTGAGTGGGGAAGCGTTGATGATCGTCCAGGGTTCCGACGCCTATATCTCGCCGTCCTGGTACGCCTCGAAAGCGGAACACGGCCGGGTGGTGCCCACGTGGAACTACTCCACGGCCCACGTCTACGGCGAGCTGGTGATCCACGACGACCCCACGTGGTTGGCCAGGCACGTCCGGCGACTCTCCGATCAGCACGAGGCCTCGATGCCGCAACCATGGACCGTCGATGAAGCCCCGGAGCGGTTCATCGACGGGCAGCTGAGGGCGATTGTGGGCATGGAACTGGTCATTACCCGGGTGGAGGCCAAGACGAAACTGAGCCAGAACCGGTCGTCTGCCGATGTGGATGGCGTGATTGCTGGACTTCGGGCGGCAGGCGACCCGGCGAGCGCGGCGGACGTGGAGCGCGCCCGGGCCTGAACCCAACTCACTGGCAGTAGTGGTTGTTCTCGGCCCCTTCGAAACAACATCAACTGCCAGTTACCTGGGCGGGACCACCGGGCGCCACATGGCCACACGCGGCCAGCGGGTCAGGCCCAACTCCGCTTCGTGCTCCATGAGGCGGGTGAGCTCGGGACCCCAACTGCCGGCGTCGAGCAGTTCGAAACCGAGGCGACGGTAGTACGGCGCGTTCCACGGCACGTCGCGGAACGTACTGAGGGTCTGCCGCTGCATGCCGTGCCCGCGTGCCCAGATCCGGGCGGCGTGCAGGAGTTCCCGGCCAAGGCCCTGGTGGGCATGGTCGGGGTGGACGCTGACCTGCTCCACGTGGGCGTTGCCATCCACCACGTCCACCAGGATGTACGCGACGGGAAAGTCGAGCCCGTCCACGTACACCCATGCGCGTCCGCCGGTGACATAGCGCTGCAAGACCTCCATGGGGAAGGCCTCGTCATCGGCGATTTGGTCCATGCCCAGGGACCGGAAGGCTTGCCCGGCCGCCGTTTCAATGTCCTGGAGTTGCCCCAGATCGTCAGAGTGCGCCAGCCGGATCATCTGTTCGGATCCGGAACGGGAGGGGCCTGGGCGACCAGGAATTCGTTGCGCTTTTCGATCAGGTTCTGCATGTAGCGGGCAAGGACCAACTTCTCCACCAAGCGGCCCAGCGCCCCGAAGGGTGCGGCGAACTCCACCGTGTCCACCATGAGCGTGCCGGTGCCGTCGGGGCGGAACTGATGGGTGTGGCGGAGGTACTTGAACGGGCCGCTTACCTGCTCGTCAGTGAACGACGCCGGGGCCTCCATGTGCACGATTCGGCTGGTCATGCGGAACCTGACTCCCAAATGCCACGCCTGCCACGTGACGGACTGGCCCTGGGCAATGAGCCCCGTGGTGGTGCCAGCGATCGCCTTTTCGCGGCTCTTGGTCATGGATCCGACGTGGGCGTCAATGTTCCTGGACAAGTCGAAAAGCTCCTGCGGAGGCATGGCGGAGCGGGTTCGGCTCACAAAGGCTACGGGCATATCTCGATCTTTCCAGACTCCAAACGATGCGTTGCTTTAACGGCGTGTGACCGGGCTTATGGCGGACCATAAAGCGATCCTGATAATTTTCGAACCTGAGACTTTCGCCCACAAGCCCTGAATGATTGGTGGTGTTCCCGTGCCCACGTTCATGACGCACGCACGCGAACTTCACAGGCTGGGCCCGGCCAACAACGATCGTTTGTCCGCCGTCCGCGTGGCCCTCAGCGTCGCCGCCCCGGCCCTGGTGTTGATCCTCGTGGGGCGTCCGGACCTCATGTTGTACGCGGTGTTCGGCGCCCTGACCGGCATGTATGGCCGCAACGAAACCCACCAGCTCCGCCTGAAACACCAAGCCCAGGCCGCGGTGATCCTGGTGGGCGGGCTGACCATCGGCGTCTTTCTGTCCGTGAACCACACGCACTCCTGGTGGCTGGTGTTGGTGGCAACGTTGTTCGCGGGTGCGGGTTCGCTGTACGCGGATTCATCGCGGCTGAGGCCAATCGGACCCTTCTTCGGAATCCTGGCGTTGGGCGCCTGCGCTTCGGTGCCCACCAGTGTTCCGTTCACGACGGCGGTACTCATCGGCGCTGGCTCCGCCGCCTTCTCCATTGTGGTTGGCTTTGCCGGCTGGTTGCGTCACAGGACCTGGGAACGCGGTGCCGTCCGCGATGTTCCACTGTTCCGGGGTTCCTTGGTTCAGTCCGCGTTCGTCCACGCCACGCGGTATGTCTTGGCCGTGGCCGGCGCCGGCACGATCGGCGTGCTGAGCGGCAGTGGACACCCACACTGGGCCATGGCCGCCGCCGCAGTTCCCCTCGCAGGTGCGGACCTCCCCAGCCGCGTCCACCGGGGCATCCACCGCATCGTGGGGACGTTTCTGGGTTTGGGCGTCGTGGCAGTCGTGCTTTTCCCCAGCCCGCTGTCCCCGCTGCAGTATTTCCCCGACCATACAGCCGTGGTCCTCGCCGTCGTTGTGGTGCTGTGCCAGTTCCCAACGGAGCTGTTCATGGCCAGGCATTACGGGTGGGCCATGGTGTTCTTCACCCCTGTTGTCCTGCTGATCGCACAGTTGGCGGCGCCCATGGATCCAGGCGTGCTGGTGCTGGAACGCGCAGTGGAGACGTTCGTGGGGGCTGTTGTGGGGATTGCCGTGGCTGTGGTGGTGCAGCGCCGGGCGTAGCTTGGCGTCCCGCAGGCCGGATCGTGTCCGAGCCGGGGGCAGGGGGTCAGGCAGATTGTCCCAGGGGACGCCCGGCGCTGTCGCCCGTCGTGGACTCAAGCGGCACCAGGGCACTGAGCTCTGCCGGGTTCAGCCCGGAGCTCTCATCGATGATTCCCGGCAACAGGATCTCCCACATCTGCTGTATGCGGAGCATGACGTCTTCGCGCCCAGCGAGGACGTTGGAGACCATCTGGACCCCGGTGAAGGATGCCACGATGTAGCGGGAAAAATCCGCAGGATCCACCGATGCCCGGATGCGCCCCTGCCGGATTCCGTTCGCGGTGAGGTGGCTCATGGTTTCGAGCCAGTCCTGGTATGGCTTGCGGACTTCCTGCCCGAATGCCGAAGCCTCAAGGGTCAACCGTATGCCTGCCCGGACAATGTGGTCGGTGACCAGCAGGTTCCCGAAGGCTCCGCAGAGGCGGATGATCGTTTCCAAGGCCGGTTTGTCCTCGCCGAGAATTCGTCCGCCGGCCGCCATGGCAATCGCATGCTGCGCTTCCAGGACTGCCCCGGCCAGCTCGTCCTTGGATTTGAAGTGGAAGTACAAGGCACCCTTCGTCACCTGCGCGGCCTCAGCCACCTGTGCGATGGTTGCGGAGCCAAACCCACGCTCCTCAAAAACGAGTGCAGCCCCGGCAACGATCGCCTCCCGCGTCGCCTTGGCTCGGTCTTGAACGACCAACGGTGGAACCTCGACTCTCGGAAATGGTGTGGTGCAACAGCTCCGAAGAAACGGGCCCACTGAGGATCTTACGTGGCCGGTCGGGGCTCCCCCCAATGCGATTCCCACCGGTAGCTCTTCTCCCGTGGGAGCAATCGATGCCCCGACCGGCACACCCTAAAACAAACCATGCATCCGGTTTTAAGACAAGACCGGTGTCCCGTGGAAATCCCGCCGAATGGAAGGTCAACGCCAAGGGCGAAACCTACGGCGTTGATATTCCAGGCAAGGGCGCCCCACGTTGATCGCGGTGATCGCAGCCGCAGGCCTGATCGCGTCAACGAGGCATCGACATCTTCTTGACATTGCATGTGAGCTGAAGCCCCCATGTTGGAGTCGCCTGTTGCGCAAAGCGAACCACGTTGATCATTTGGAAACGGCAGGCACTAAGGCTTGAGCGGCCTCCGCGGCGGGCCGGACGTGAGCTTCACGGGAAGGATCCGGGCGAAGAAACTGACCACTTTGTAGCGGCGGGTGGGGATGGAGATGGCTTTGCCTTGCGCATTGTCCTCCAGCCCCTCCCGCACCACGCGTTCGGCGGTGAGCCACAGGAATCGTGGAGCGACGGACTTGTCCATGCCCATGCGCTCGTGGAACTCGGTGTGCGTAAACCCAGGGCAAACCGCCGTCACCTGGACACCCGACTTCGCGTAGGCAAGGTTTGCCCAGCGACTGAACGTGACCTGCCAGGCCTTCGCGGCGGAGTAGGTGCCGCGGTTGGCGAACGCCGCCACGCTGGCCACATTGATGATCCGGCCACTCCCCCGCACCAGCATCACCTCCAAGGCAGCATGGCACAGTTCCATCGGAGTCTGGACGTGGAGATGGAGGTGCCGCCTCTCTTCTTCCACCTCGTTGTCCTCGAAGGACTTCAACAGGCCGATGCCCGCGTTGTTGACCAGCACATCCACCGGTCTGGTAGCGTCCCGGAGCCGGTCCGCCACAGCAGAAACCCCGACGGCGGTAGTCAGGTCCGCGGCGAGCGTCTCCGCCGAGATACTGAAGTCGCGTTCGAGTTCCTCGGCTTTGGCTTTCAGCCGCTCTTCATCGCGGGCCACCAGGACCAGGTGATGCCCCGCCTCGGCGAGTTGGCGCGCGAACTCCGCGCCGAGCCCGGCCGTAGCTCCGGTGACGAGGGCGGTACGTTCATTGGCTCGAGTCGTCATGCGCCCAGACTAGCCCCTGCGCTTCGCGCCGGGATGGCATGTGATGGCAATGTCTGCGACCACGATTGTCAGCACATGCCATCCCGGCGGGGTTTGTCAGGCGAACTTCGCCAGGGGGTTGGTCAATCGTCCGGCCATCTGGAGTCCGCCCGAGGGATCGGAGATGTCCAGCATTTGCTGGTTGTTCCGAAGCTGCAGCCGGTTGAGGCAGGACAATTCGAAGTCCGGGGTAAAGAGGTCGTGCATCGCGAACTGGTCCGCAAGCTCCGGGTGGCGCTCCTGGTATTCGCGGAGCACAGAGGCCGCGGTTCCCCAGAACTCGTCTTCGCGCAGGGTCCCGTCTTCCACGAGGATCGCGCCGAGGAAGCGGAAGATGCAATCGAAGACATCGGTGAAGATCGCCAGGACCATCTCTTCGGCGGGAATCTCGGCCTTGATGCGGGAAACCTCTTCGGGGAGTTCCAGCCGGTCACCCATCACGACGATTTCCTCGGCGAGGTCCTTCATGATGGCCCGCACCGGCACGCCGTCTTCCAGGATCAGGATGACGTTCTCGCCGTGCGGCATGAAAGCGAGCTCGTACTCGTAAAGACAGTGGACCAGCGGCACGAGGTAGGCCTCGAAGTAGCGGCGCAGCCACTCGGTGGGAGCCAGTCCGGACCGGGCAATGAGGGAAGAGACCATGGAAACACCGGACGAATCCACGTGCAGCAAGGAAGCCATGGTGGCCAGTTGCTGGCCTTCCTTGAGCAACGGCAGCGGACTTTCCCTCCACAGGGCAGAAAGCATCTTGCGGTAGGGCGACCCCTTGGCCGAAGCCGCCTCGTAGTAGTGGTTGTGGTACCCGATGGCGGCAGATTCCTTGATCATGGCCAGGCCCCGGCTCTGGAGCTCCTGGTCATTCGAGATCAAGTCCTGCAGCCAGTCGTTGATGGCCGGTGTTGCCTTCATGTACTGCGGCGAGAGTCCGCGCATGAAACCCATGTTCAGCACGGACATGGCCGTCTTGACGTACGCCTTCTCCGGTGAAGTGGTGTTGAAGAACGTGCGGATGGACTGCTGGGCCTGGTAGTCGTCCTCCCCGGAGCCGAGGTGAACAATATGGCGCTGGGCGATTTCTGCCGCGAACGTCACGGTGAGCTTGTTGTCCCACTGCCACGGGTGGACCGGCATGAGGAGGTAGTCTTCGGGATCGAGTCCGGATGCGGACAACTCCGTGTTGAACCAGGCGAGGGTTGCCGGCCCAAGTTCCGCTTCGAAGTGCGTCCGGTAGTCGAGGCCGGCGCTGGAGGTGAACACTGCTTTGCTGCGGTGCACGGCGATCCACTGCAGCCGCACCACGGCACCGGTTTCCGGAGCGAAGGCGTGGTAGTCGGAAATACCGAAGCCAAGGCGGCCGTTGTTGGCCACGAAGCACGGGTGCCCCTCGGTCATGCTGTGCTCGATCGCCTGGAAGTCGGCAGCCACGTCAAACCCACCGGTGACACCCGTGGCCAGCTCGGCGGAGCCGAACGGCTTGCCCTGCTTGTAGGCGTGGCTGGCCAGGGTGCTGCTGATTTCTTCCAGGTAGACAGGGAGCATTTCCATCTTGATGCCCAGCGCTTCATGGAACTCGGCGATGAAGTCCAGGGCATCCAGCGGCAGCTCCTCGCCGTCGCGGAAGCGGGCAATGGATTCCGGGCGGACCGCCCAATGCTCCAGCTCCAGAACGGTTGCGCGGAAGCGGTACTCAACCGTGTCGTCGTCGCTCGTCACGCGGTACAGGCCAACGCCTGCGCCTTCGTCACGGATCAGGTCCGGAACCAGGATCCGTTCGTGCGAGAACTCCGCGATGGCCTTCCGGACCAGGTGCCGGTTGGCAACGGCCCAGCTCTCCGGGTTGAGGTGGGAAACGGGTGCGGCCGACTGCGCGATGCCGGCTTCGACAGTGCTGGTCACTGGTCTTCTCCTCTGGTCGCCGCGGCAGGCGCGGCCAGAATCGGGGTCAAGGTTGCAAGGAAGTCTTCACGCGTGCAAAAACTCAGAAGGCCCTGCTTGTGGTCTTCGGAAGGGTCTACGGCGGGAAGGGTCACCACGCCGTGCGGGCGGAAGCCCACCTTTTCGTTGAGCGCATGGATCTTGTGGTTTCGCGCGTCAGGTTCGACGACGACCCGCTGGGTTTCGGCGTCCTCGAACAGTTCCCGCATCACGGCCTGCATGACGGCGGTGGTAAAGCCCGGCTGGGGGTCGCCACTGGGCGGAGAGACCAGCAAGTGCATCCCGATGTCGCCCGGCTGGACGTCATACACGTCCGCCAGCGGGGACGATTCCGGACGGTACCGTTCCATCAGGAAGGCGGGAACGCCGTCGTCGAGCCCCAGGAAGGCCTGGTGGTGACCCGTGGCGGCGATCTTCGAGTACTCCTCCACAACGTCCTGTTCGGCGCACCCAACCATGCCCCAGAACCGGGCGTATTCCTGGCTCACCCAGCTGTGGAGGACAGGTGCGTCGGCCACGGGATCCACTGGGCGGAACGTGAAGCTCACAGGGCCGCTCCTACGGTCTCGGGTGCTGCCGCGGACCCGGAGGGAACCACTGCCGGCGCGCCGAACTGCTGGAACGCGATGCTGCGCTCGATCGGGTAGACCTCGCGGCCCGTGATTTCGCGCAGGATGCACGAGTTGCGGTAAGCGGCCATGCCAAGGTCCGGGGTGACGAAGCCATGGGTGTGCAGCTCAGCGTTCTGAACGAAGATCTCGCCGGGTTCGACGCCGGTACCGTAGTTGCGCTCGACATCGAACCGGCCCTTCGCGTCGCGACGGATGCGGTCCTTGATACCGGCCAGGAACGCGGGTTCCTTGTACGAGTAGCCGGTGGCGAGCACCACTGCCTCGGATTCGAGGGTGTAGTCGCAGCCGTGTTCTTCATGGCGCAATTGCAGGGTGTGGGTTCCGGCAGCACTGTCCCACTCGGCGGCCGTCAGGGAGGAGTGGGTGTGCAGCTGGGTGTCCACGATTCCGGAGAGGCTCTTGGTGTAGAGGAGATCGTAGATGTCGTCGATCAGGTCCGAGTTGATGCCCTTGTACAGGTTCTTCTGGTTCTTGATCAGGTTGTCCCGCTGGTCCGAAGGCAGCGAGTGGAAGTAATCAACGTACTCCGGCGAGGTCATCTCGAGCGTGAGCTTGGTGTATTCCAGCGGGAAGAAGCGGCCGGAACGGGTCACCCAGTTGAGCTGGTAGCCATGGACATCGATCTCCTGGAGGAGCTCGTAGTACAGCTCTGCGGCGCTCTGCCCGCTGCCCACGATGGTGATGCTGCGCTTGGACTGCAGCTCACTCTTCCTCGACAGGTACTCGGCGTTGTGGAGGACCAGTCCCCCGCCATCCACTATCCCTGCACAAGACACGGGAATGTAGGGCGAGGTTCCCGTACCCAGGACCAAGCGACGTGCGCGAAGCACCTCAGCGCCGTCCGGGCCCTGCACCGAAAGGCGGTACACGCCGCCGTCGTAGGTTACATCCAGCACATCCGTGCTAAAACGGACCGAATCCAACTGCCCGGCCACCCACTGGCAGTACTGGTTGTACTCGGCACGCAAGGGGTAGAAGTTCTCGCGGATGTAGAAGCGGTACAAGCGTCCCGTCTGCTTCAGGAAGTTCAGGAACGAGTACGGCGACGTCGGGTCTGCCAGCGTCACGAGGTCGGCCATGAACGGAACCTGCAGGTGGGCCGGCTCCAACATCATGCCGGGGTGCCAATCGAAGGATTCGCGGCGCTCCAGGAACACGCAGTCCAGGTTCTCCACCGGCTGGCTCAGTGCCGCAAGGCCAAGGTTGAAGGGGCCGACGCCGATTCCCGCGACGTCGTAGATCTTGTTGTTGTCCGGGGTGCTCACGCAGCGGCCTCCGTGGTGTTGGCGAGCAGGTTGGCACCTGTGCGGCGGATAAGTTCGATGATTTCCTGAATGTCCCTCAGGGAGGCCTCGGCGTTGAGGAGGGTGAATTTGAGGTAGTGGCGTCCGGCCACCTTGGTCCCGGCCACGACGGCCTCGCCGGATGCGAAGATCGCAGCACGAATGGCGGGGTTGAGGGCGTCAGCGGCGTCCTCGTCGAGCTTTTCGCCGTCGATGAGGGGCCGGTAACGGAACACGAGCGTGCTCAGTTGCGGGGCTGCGGCGAGTTCGAACTCCGCGTCATCGGCAAGCAACGCCCCCACGCGGCCCGTCAGATCGATTGCTTCGTCGAAGAGCGCGCCAATCGCATCGGCACCCATGATGCGCAGGGTCAGCCACAGCTTCAAGGCATCGAAGCGGCGGGTGGTCTGGATGCTCTTGTCCACCTGGTTGGGGATCTCGGCCTTCGCGGCGCTTTCCGGGTTCAGGTAGTCGGCGTAGTAGGTCACGTGGCCCATCATGGAACCGTTCCGCACCAGGACGGCGCTGGAGCTGACCGGCTGGAAGAAGGTCTTGTGGAAGTCCACGGTGACGGAATCGGCCAGGTGGATGCCGTTGAGCAGGTGGCGGTAGCGGCCAGAGACGATCAGCCCTCCCCCATAGGCAGCATCCACGTGGAGCCACGAATCGTAGGCGCGCACCAGGGCCGCGAGTTCGGAGAGGGGGTCGACCGAACCGAAGTCGGTGGTCCCGGCGGTGGCCACAACCGCCATGGGCACCAGTCCGGCGTCGTGCGCTTCCGCCAAAGCCGCCGCGAGGGCGGTGGGGTTCATGCGGTGGTCCTCGGCAGTGGGAACCGCGATGACGGCGTCGAAGCCGAGGCCCAGCATGGAGGCCGACTTCTGGATGCTGAAGTGGCTGTCCACGGAGGTGAAGATCCGGAGGCGGTCCAGCAGGTGCGGCAGGCGGGCTTCCGGAGCGTCCGCACGCAGCTTGGCGACGGCGTGGTTACGGGCGATCAGCAGAGCCTGGAAGTTGGACTGGCTGCCTCCGGAGGTGAAGACGCCGTCGGCTTCTGCGGTGAAGCCGATGCGCTCAGCCGTCCAGTCGATGAGGCGGCGTTCGATCATGGTGGCCCCGGCGCTCTGGTCCCAGGTATCCATGGAGGAGTTCACGGCGGACAACACGGCTTCGCCCACCAGCGCCGGGATGACCACCGGGCAGTTCAAGTGTGCGGCGTAGCGTGCGTCGTGGAAGTAGATGGCGTCCTTGAGGTAGAGCTCTTCCAGCTCTTCCAAGGCGGCGGCGGTGTCTGGGAGGGGGCGTTCGAGGTCGACGGCACCAACTTTGGCCTTCAGTTCAGCATGCGCGACGCCGGTGAACGGCTGGGCGGTGCGCTGCACTTTGGTGGAGACGGCATTAACTCCCTGAAGGACCTGCGCCACGTAGCTGGGCGAATTTCGTGCGTTGAACAGCTGGTTGGTGGCAGCAAGTGCCAGCTCCACTTTGGAGCCAAAATCCTGCTCCTGAGCTATCTGCTCTTCGACACTGGGTGACGTCACGACAGCTTCCTTCCGTTGCGTTGGGATCGCTAGTTAGCAAAGGCAAGCCTTACTTAGGTTCGCCTTTGCGTCAAACTTTTGTGACCTAATTCGCTCGGAAGGCGGTTTCTCAGTGATCTACCGCGCGGTAGTGCGTCATTGACTTTTCCTGAGGGGGTTTTGGGTGCAAAATGTCATTCCTTTCGGCCAATAAATAGCTTGTTCAGGCCACGTTTCCCGCTGGGCCGAGTTCGACAGGCAGGCCTGGGGACCGACTGTACTGGGACCACCCGCCCACGAACAGGCGCCCCTCCCCCAGTCCCAAGTGCTCCAGCGTGAGGAGGTTGTGGCACGCCGTCACTCCGGAGCCGCAATAGCTGATGAACCGATCGGCGCGGCTGATTCCCGCCGCGCGGACGTTGTAGCGCAGTTCGTCGTCCGCCAACAACCTTCCGGTGGAGTCAAGGTTCTCCCGGCAAGGAAGGTTCATGGCCCCTGGGATATGTCCGGGGCGGGGATCTACCGGGTCCTGCAGCCCCTCGAATCGATCACGGTTCCGGGCATCAGCCACCGTAGCGTCGCCACGGAGCACGCCCTCGAGGCCGGCCAGACGCTCCGTCGGCCACGGGCGGACGCGAAACTCCGCAACCTCCCTGACTACCGGCGCCGACTCCAGCGGGCCGCCATAGGAGGCCATCCCGCCGTCGAGAATTGCTGCCTGGCGACCGGTAGCCCGAAGCATCCAGGCGTGGCGCCCGGAGGTGCCATCGAGATACCAGCGGGTATCAGCAAATACCAGGTTTGGCTGATGATCCCCGCACCATTCAAGAGTGACAAAGGGAGGGATCAACGAGGCGTTTGTCATGCAGTGAGCGTAGCGAATCGTCTCACATTAAGAGATGACTATCTCGCAGTATGAGATGTTCAAGCTTCCCGATGTCCGGCTGCGGCGGTAAGGTCGGAGTCACTGGCTATGACGGATGGGGGACCCATGACGGACGATGTCCACGAGCGGATCGGCTTCCGCGAAATCGATCAAGAGGGCAATGCTGTCCGGGCCGTGAGTCCACACGTCCTTGAGCCTGCCGACTCTTCGCGCCACCGACTCACACTGAATCCGTTCATCCTGGCGCTGTGGATTCTCGACGCGGGACTGGCAGGCTTCTGCTTTTGGATTTTCAGCGAGTCGATCCGCCCCACCCAAGCCATCAATTCCGGACAGGGCATGCCCGTGAGCTTCCTGATGTTTTCCACGTTCCCCTTCGCGGCGCTTACCTTCCTCCTGCTCACCGTTGGCTTGCTCTTCTGGCACGCCGCCCAATGGCAAAAGAAGCGGTCGACCGGTCTTGGTGGACCTGATCGACCGCTTCAGTTAGTGCGCCGCGACCCTGCTGCTTGAGTCGGACTGTGGGCTAAAGGACAGCCGCCCCCAGGACGCACTTGACCTCGGTTCCCTTTTGGGGGACCTCGGCGTTGATGGCCCATTCAAGGGCTTTGCCCGCCTGGGCGTCCTTGAAGGACTGCTCGCCCCGGGCAAGCACCGACGACGACTTCGGATCCACCCAGCTCACTGAGATCTTCACGGTTCCCTTGGTGCCCTCGGGTGGAGTCACGGTGCCCTTGGCCGTTACCTTGCCGGCGGCTGTATCGCAGGAGGCCATCTTGGTGGCCTCAATAATGCCGGTGCCGGGGTTCGCCGGTTTGGCCTCGCCGGTGGTGGGTGCCTGGGTAGTAGTGGACGACGGCGGTTGGCCCGGTTGGTTGCTGGGCGAGGAACAACCAGCAAGCGCGGCTGCTGAGACCAGCACGCCCACCATGCACACGACTGACTTCTTCATGGAGTAACTACCTGATTCTCTGCTGATTCGTGGAAGTTGTGGAAATGCGCGGCAACCGAAATGGGGAGACCGGTTGCCGCGCACTCCTTACCTATGCCTCGGAACGCTTACGGCGTCCAACGAGGAACAGGAACAGTCCCGCACCAACCACCAGGATGCTGATAGGCAACACGGTGAGAACAACACCCGTGTAGGCCAACGAATCCCCTGGCTGGGCCGGAACAACCGGCGGGAAAGTCACAACAGCACTTGCAGGTGGCGTGGTGACTTGCGGTCCCGTCGGAGGCAGGCCGGTGGCGGTCGCATTGTTGACGACCTTCCCGGCATTGATGTCGGCCTGGGTTACCGCGTACGTTGCCGTCGCAGTCACTGTTTGGCCCGGCTGCAACTCACCGGGAACACCCGGCCAGTTGTAGCGCAGTGCGGACAACCCGGGCAGGGCGTCCTGGATTGTCACATCCGTCAACGTGACGTTGCCCGTGTTCTTCGCCGTGAAGTTGTAGGTGATGATGTCACCCACCTTCGCGGTGTCCCCTACCGCGGAAGCATCCGCGGTCTTGGAGAACTCCAGGGCCGCATCAGGCGACAACGGGGTGTCCGTACCGGTCGGAGGCGGGGTAACCGCCGGGCCAGTGGGAGGAGTACCCGTGGTGGTCGCCAGGTTGGCGACGTGACCGGCGTCGATATCGGCCTGGGTGACGTGGTACGCCGCCTGGGCCGTGACCGTCTGACCCGGGAGCAACTCACCCGGGGTGGCGGGCCAGATGTAGCTCAGAGCCGACAGACCTGCCATCGGGTCATCGATGGACACGTTGGTCAGCTTGACGTTGCCGGTGTTCTTGGCTGTGAACTGGTAGACGATCTCATCGCCGACCTGTGAAGGTCCACCCTTTGCCGAGACCAGCGCCTGCTTGCTGAACTCCATCGCCGGTGCCGGGACCAACGGGGTGTCCGTACCGGACGGAGGCGGGGTAACCGCCGGGCCCGTGGGAGGAGTACCCGTGGTTGTGGCGACGTTGGCCACGTGACCTGCATCGATATCCGCCTGCGTGATCGCGTACGTTGCGGTAGCGGTCACGGTCTCGCCCGGCTGCAGTTCACCCGGAGTTCCGGGCCAGCTGTAGGCGAGTGCCGAGAGGCCTGCCATCGGATCGTTGATCGATACCTTCATCAGCTTCACGTTCCCGGTGTTCTTGGCCGTGAAGGTGTAGGTGATCTGGTCACCGACCTTCGACGGGCCTTGGACAGCGGAGGCGTCAGCGGACTTGGTCAGCTCCATCGCAGGTGCCGGGATCAACGGAGTGTCCGTCGTTGCCGGAGGCGGCGTCAGGGCAGTGCCCGTCGGCGGAGTGCCGGTGGCGGTTGCCACGTTGGCCACGTGACCGGCGTCGATATCCGCCTGGGTGATCGCGTACGTCGCCGTAGCAGTCACTGTCTGTCCGGCCAGCAACTCACCGGGGGTACCCGGCCAGTTGTAGCTCAGCGCGGAAAGACCGGCCAGGGGATCGTTGATGGCAACATTCTTCAACGTCACGTTTCCGGTGTTCTCTGCCGTGAACGTGTAGCTGATGACATCGCCGATCTTCGCCGGGTTGTGGACTGCCGTTGCGTCAGCCGACTTGGTGAACTCCAGCCCCGGAGCCGGGACCAACGGTGTGTCCGTGGTTCCGGGAGGAGGCGTAACCGGCGTTCCGGTCGGCGGAACGCCCGTGGTGGTGGCACTGTTGGCGACGTGACCGGCGTCGATATCTGTCTGGGTGATCGCGTACGTTGCCGTCGCTGTTACCGTCTGGCCGGGCAGCAACTCACCGGGGGTACCCGGCCACTTGTAGGCCAGCGCCGACAAGCCAGCCAGCGGATCGTTGATCACAACACCCGTCAGCTTCACGTTGCCACTGTTCTTCGCCGTGAATGTGTAGGTGATCTGGTCACCCACAACTGCAGGGCTTTGAACCGCGGACGCATCAGCGGACTTGGTGAACTGCATCGCCGGAGACGGGGTCAGCGGGGTGTCCGTCATACCCGGCGGCGGAGTTACGGCAGGCCCTGAGGGCGGATTACCCGTAGAGGTCGCCTCGTTCACCACATGACCCGCATCGATGTCAGCTTGGGTGATGGCGTACGTTGCGGTGGCGGTCACTGTTTCGCCAGGGAGCAGCTCGCCGGCAGAGCCAGGCCAGTTGTATGTCAGGGCAGACAAGCCGGCCAGCGGATCGTTGACGGTCACACCTGTCAGCTTCACGTTGCCGGTGTTCTTGGCCGTGAAGGTGTAGGTGATCAGGTCGCCAACAACGGCGGGGTCCTTAATCGCGGAAACGTCAGCGGACTTGGTGAACTCCATGGCCGGAGCCGGGGTCAACGGGGTATCCGTGGTTCCCGGAGGAGGAGTGATCGCGGGACCACTTGGCGGGTTGCCGGTGGTCGTGGCGCTGTTGGCGACATGCCCTGCGTCGATATCCGCCTGGGTGATCGCGTACGTTGCCGTCGCGGTAACCGTCTGGCCGGGCAGGAGGATGCCCTGAACGCCGGGCCACGAGTAGACCAGCGGAGACAGGCCCGCCAACGGATCGTTGATGACCACGTCCGTGAGGGTGACATTGCCCGTGTTCTTCGCCGTGAACGCGTAGTTGATGCGATCGCCTACAACGCTCGGGGTCTGGACGCCGGACGAGTCAGCCGTCTTGGTGAACTCCATTGCGGCGCCGGGTGTCAACGGGGTATCCGTGGTTCCCGGAGGAGGAGTGACCGCGGGACCAGTTGGCGGGTTGCCGGTGGTCGTGGCGCTGTTGGCGACATGCCCTGCGTCGATATCCGCCTGGGTGATGGAATACGTTGCCGTCGCGGTCACCGTCTGGCCTGGCTCCAACTCACCTGCGGTGCCCGGCCAGCTGTAGCTGAGGGCGGACAGTCCAGCCAGCGGGTCATCGATGACAACGCCCGTGAGCTTCACGTTTCCGGTGTTCTTCGCCTCGAACGTGTAGGTGATCTTGTCACCAACCCTCGACGGGTTCTGAACAGCCGATGCGTCTGCGGACTTCGTGAAGTCCATGGCAGGGCCAGGAGCCAACGGCGTATCCGTACCGGCCGGAGGAGGAGTGACCGCGGGACCAGTTGGCGGGTTGCCGGTGGTGGTCGCTGAGTTCACTACATGCCCTGCATCGATGTCGGCCTGTGTGATCGCGTACGTTGCCGTCGCGGTCACGGACTGGCCCGGGAGCAACTCGCCAGCAGCACCGGGCCAGTTGTAACTCAGTGCAGACAAGCCAGCCAGGGGATCGTTGATAGTGACCCCCGTGAGCTTCACGTTGCCGGTGTTCTTCGCCTCGAACGAGTAGGTGATCAGGTCGCCCACAACACTCGGGTTCTGGATGGCCGATGCGTCAGCAGACTTGGTGAACTGCATGGCCGGAGCCGGGGTCAGCGGGGTATCCGTTCCTGACCGCGGCGGGGACACCGCGGGGCCGGTGGGCGGAGTACCTGTGCTGGTCGCCCAGTTCACAACATGGCCGGCATCGATGTCAGCCTGCGTGATCGCGTAGCTTGCCTTCGCAGTCACGGACTGGCCAGGCTGCAACTCACCGGGAGTGCCCGGCCAAGTGTAGGCCAGCGGAGACAAGCCAGCCAGCGGATCGTCGATCACCACGCCACTCAGTTTCACGTTGCCCGTGTTCTTCGCCTCGAACGAGTACGTGATGACATCCCCAACCTGGGACGGGTTCTGGACAGCCGAAGCATCTGCCGTCTTGGTCAAGGTCATGTCCGGACCAGGAGTCAATGGAGTGTCCGTGCTTGCCGGGGGCGGGGTTACCGCGGGGCCGGTGGGCGGATTGCCGGTGCTGGTTGCCGTGTTCGCTACGTGGCCGGCATCGATATCGGCCTGCGTGATGCCGTACGTAGCCGTAGCTGTTACGGACTGACCCGGCAGCAACTCGCCCGGAGTTCCAGGCCAGGTGTAAACGAGTGCGGACAAGCCTGCCAGCGGGTCGTTGATGGTGACGCCCGTGAGCTTCACGTTGCCGGTGTTCTTGGCGGTGAAGGTGTAAGTGACCTGGTCACCCACGGCAGCCGGGCTCTGGATCGCTGCGGAATCAGCGGACTTCGCGAGCTCCATTGCAGGAGCCGGAGTCAGCGGAGTGTCCGTGCCGGCGGGCGGAGGAGTAACGGACGGACCGTTGGGCGGAGTACCTGTGGTGGTCGCGCTGTTGACCACATGACCGGCATCGATGTCCGCCTGGGTGACGGCGTACGTTGCCGTGGCGGTCACGGACTGACCCGGTTGCAGGGTTCCTGCGGCTCCGGGCCACGTGTAGCTGAGTGCGGAAAGGCCAGGCAGCGGGTCATTGATCACAACACCCGTCAGTGCAACATTCCCCGTGTTCTTCGCCTCGAACGTGTACGTGATGATGTCACCAACGCGCGAAGGCTTCTGTACAGCGGAAGCGTCCGCCGACTTGGTCAGTGTCATGTTCGCCGAAGGAGTGACCGGCGTGTCTGTTCCGGCCGGAGGCGGAGTGACGGCAGGACCAGTGGGCGGGTTGCCCGTGGTGGTCGCCGAGTTCACAACATGGCCGGCGTCGATATCAGCCTGGGTGATTGCATACGTTGCCGTCGCAGTCACTGACTGGCCGGGCAGCAGCTCACCGGCAGTGCCAGGCCAGCTGTACGTCAACGCAGACAAGCCAGCCAAGGGATCGTTGATCACAACGCCCGTCAGCTTCACGTTGCCGGTGTTCTTGGCCTCGAACGTGTAGGCAATCACGTCCCCAACCTTGGACGGGTTCTGGATCGCCGAAGAGTCAGCCGACTTTGTCAGGCTCATCTCCGGTCCCGGGGTCAGCGGAGTATCAGTGGTTCCGGGCGGAGGAGTGACAGGAGGACCGGTGGGAGGATTACCCGATGTGGTGGCTGAGTTGGCCACATGTCCCGCGTCGATGTCCGCCTGGGTGACAGCATATGTTGCCATTGCGGTTACGGTTTCACCCGGAAGCAGAGTGCCCGGGGTTCCCGGCCACGTGTAGGTGAGGTTGGACAGGCCAGCCAGGGGATCATTGATGACAACGCCGGTCAAGTCCGTGTTTCCGGTGTTCTTCGCCGTGAACGTGTAGGTGATCACGTCACCGACCCGTGAAGGTGACTGAACTGCCGAAGCGTCAGCGGACTTGGTGAACTCCATCTTCGGAGCAGGCTGTGCGGTATTGGTCAACACGCAATTGATGTCTGCGCCCTCCACCGGCGTCAACGCCAGGGAGCCGGAGAAGGCAGCACCAGTCGGCAGCCCTTGCTGGAGGCCATTTGCGTCGGTGCAGGTGATGGCTTGGGCGTAGCCAGCCAGATTGGAACCAGACTCAGTGAGGTAGTAGGTGATCCCGGGAGTAGCAGTGTACTTGCCAGTGGTGCCGGTGCCGGAGGTAACCGTCGAGCCAGCACCCGCCGTGGTGGAGTTGGCCGTATTGTTGACCACTGCACCGGTTGCCGAACCCGAACGGATCTCCATGGTGAACTGGTCGGAGTCAGTCAGGCGGGGAGCATCCAGAGCCTTGTTCAGCGTGATGCGCGGAGCCCTGACCACCAACGTGGCGTCGGCCGGCGGGTTCAGGTTGGTCTGGATGTTGGCAGCACCGTTGACGTAAGTGCCCTCGGTGTCCGAGGTGACGTCCACGGTGATGGTGCACGATTCCTGCCCGGAGGCAAGGTCGCCGCCGGTAACGGAGACAGCACCGCTGCCGGCCGTCGCCGTGGTGGCCAGCGGAGCTCCGGCGGACTGAACACACGTGCCGCCAATGTTGGGGGCTCCGGCAACAACCAGTCCGGCCGGAAGAGTGTCCGTGATGGACCAGTCGTCCTTGGCGTTGAGCTCACTGGTGTTGGTCACGGTCAACGTCAGGGTGGACGTTCCACCGGTACTGATCAGGGACGGGGAAAAGGACTTGTCCAGTTGCGGAGTAACGTCAACCAGGCGCACGTTGTCGAAGGCACCATCGTTGCCATTGGTGGCCCCGTTGTTGTTCCACATTTCCAGGCCCATGGATGAACCCGTGGCCTGGAAAGCTTGGTTGGTGGTCATCGAGTTGATGTTGACCGTTTTGGTGACTGTACCGAAAACGCCGCCAATGTCACTCGTGACTTGTTGCTTGTATGCCTGCACGTTCGGATCCGATGAGGTCTGGCATCCGTTCAAGGGATCCCCGATAGGGGTCACGGTCCCGTCGGCATCGATTTTCGCGAACTGGTACGACGGATCCCCAGACGGGTCCATGCAGTTGATGTAAGCGGTGTCCACACCAAACGTGTAGTAGTGGCCCGCGGTTGTTGCCACTGGATTGACCGTCTTGAACATCACGCCGAACTTGGGGCCGGCTGGGATGAGCGCACAGAAACCCGTGGTTGTGGGCGTTGAAGGGCACTCCGTAAAGGAACTCGTCACATGCTCGGTGTCTGGCGATCCGGGTGAGAATTGCTGCCCCATTCCTTTGGCGAGCATACGCAACTGCTGGTAGCTGCGGCGGGTTCCATTCTCGGCACAGCGGTTCTCCGTACCCGATCCAGCAGCTCCAGAGACTGCCCAAGGAGGCGTATCGGTATTGCCGTAGCTCAAGATGACGCCGTTGCACCGTGTGGCATCGATCCATCCGGGCGAGCCCGTATAGGTCTCTCCGGCCGCGCCCACGTACGTCGTGGAGCTGGACGCCGAGTAGGACTGGGCTCCGAGAGGGGTATTGTCCGTGCCGTTCTCGAAGTCTTCAGTGAAAACGACCGTGCCGGGCTGGGTGACTCCCGGCGTTCCCGGGACCGTTGCCAGGGCAGGAGGCGCCAAGGCACCACCCACCCCTAAGGAAATGATCGCTGTAGCGAGTACACCCGCTAACAGCTTTCGTGGACGTGTATGTTTCATGGGCTCTCTGTCTTCTCTAGGTCACGCTGGGGCCAAGCCAGCTGAAACCGACCCCGGCTCGGCCACTCGCCAGTGATCCAGTACGCGCAGCCGATGGTTCGTGTCGTTGAACGCCGGAAAGGTTCCAATAAGGCCGCCGAGACACGGCGACCTAGTGCTCCTGTGGAGGCAACCCAAGAAACGTGACGCGAGAACTCAGAAAAACTTAAGAAAAGTTTGGGAACGTCCTAATGGAACGTGTTGGTGAACGTTTTGGTGACGATGTTTTGCCCGCCGAACCGGTACTCCAGGGTCCCCAACGTCGCCGATTGGGGCATGGAAACTCCCAACACAAAGCTAAGTTTCGAAGAGTCCAGTTGGCTGGAAGTGCACCGGATCTCGCGCGCGCCGGAAGCCACACAATCCCACCCGGCAGGTGCGGCCATCTTTCCGGAGATGATCGTTGCATCGTCCGGGAGCGAGAAGACTGCCTCACCCGACGTCGGTGTCCCGGCGCCGAGCAGGGAAAAGTCCACCGTGACGTCGCGCTCAACGGCGTTTGCTCCGGGAACGGCGGCAAATGTTGCCTCAACCGTTTGGATGACCGGGGCCGGGGGTGCGGGAGGCGACCCCACCGGCGTCGACGTCACCACTGCGGAACCGATGACGCTTGCCTTCCGCTGGATCACGGGAAGGTCGGGAACGACGACGGCGGGTTCCCGCGGCGCGGCGACCGGCGGGACCGCCGGAGGTACTTCCACCACAGGCGGAGCTGGCGCGGGGGCAGCTGTGCTGGGTGCAGCTGGAACGGTGGGTGCATCCGGAACGGTGGGCTGCACTGGAGGCGCAATGCTGGCCCCGGCCACAGTCGAGTCGGATACCGGTTGAAGGAGCCAGGCAGTCACTCCTGCCACGGCCACCGCTGCGACGGCTGCCGCGACCACCACCTTGGACAGCGCACCGGAGCCCTTGCCCGCACCCGCGGTGGGCAGGGCCGCCGTCGTACCGCCGGCAACGGAACCAACGGTTCCGGAAGCCAATGCCGCCGCCGCGCCAGGCGTGAACGCAATGCCTGCGACCAGAGGGAAAAGGAGGGCACGCATCCGGCCTTCCACGTCAGTAAGTTCCACCAAGAGGGCAGTGCATTGCGGGCATGACTCCAAGTGGGAACTTACCTTTTCCTGCGAGGAGCGTTTCAACGCGTTGCGCGCGTATTTTCCCAACTGGCTGGCATATTCGTCGCAGGCTTCATCCACTGTCTGGCTGATGTGGTGCTGCAGGTAGGCCTGGCGCAGGCCTTCCCTGGCACGGATGGCAAGGGAAGAGACACCGTTGGGGCTCAGTCCCACAAACGGCGCGGCCGCCGCGGGCTTCAACCCTTCGATGTCCAGGTGCCAGAGGACCGCTTGCCAGCGCTCGGGCAGCGATTTGAAGGCCTTGGCCATGGTGCTCGACTCGAACTCGATCAGCACGGTATCCGCGTCATGGACCGCAGAATCAAGGATGCTGTCATCGGTGGCCATAGGCGTCCGCCTGGCCTTCTTGTTCCTTTCGTAGGCAGTACGCCGCACAACGGTCAGGAGGTAGGACCGGAAGAACTCCTTGGGTCCCTTTCCGTCCTTCAACGACTGGAAAATCGACGCGAAGGATTCAGCAACCACGTCATCGGCGTCGCTGGGGTTGTCGGTCTGCTGCCTGGCAACGTAGTGGGCAATCGCGAGGTGCCGGTTGTAGAGAGTGTCGAACGCATCAGTCGCACCTTTGCGCACCAGATCCAAGAGCTGGGGATCGCTGTCCTCACCCGCAGTCAGGGACCAAACCCCAAGTGTCCCCATCTCTAATGCTTGGTCCATAAACAGTAGTGTGACATCAGATTGCCCGCTGACTTGAATCACAGGTTACTTACGACTATAAGGGGGTCGAAAATTCTTCTGGAACAGCAACACAAAGCGCACCCCAGCGCCACTAAAACGTCATGAGGCCCCTCATCGCTGCATCAACGGCCGCACGCCATCGCGCATCCCGCAGGCTCTCTCTCGCCAAAATTGCCCGTTCCACGCGGAAAGACGGGCAATCGCGGACGAAATTGGGGCCTCCACCGGGAAGCCAGACAGTGGCGATTTCACGGACACTCCGGGCACGCCACGTGAAGCTCGTTTACGGCGCGGACAGATCCACAGCCGGCCCGGGAGACGTCGTCATCTTCACTGCGTGGATCAGCAACGGATCAAAAAGTCATCTTCGTAACATTTGTCTTATTCCGCGCTCGTTCACCAATGAAGCCATGGAACCGTTGTCATATGCCTCCAGCCCGGAAAGCGAGGACTTGGCGATACCGTCCCTGGCGCCGGGCGAAGGTGTCATGCGGAGTTTCTCTTACCGCGTCACGGAGACTGACCATGCCCACGGCGGCAATTTGATCAGCGCCATGCAGGTCCGGGCGTCTTGCCTCGGCCGACTGGTCACGGACGAACACGATGCGATCGTCTCCCTGACCGGTACCCGGACTCCCTGGCCAGTGCGGTCCACCCGGCCAGGCCTGGGGCATTGGAGCTCGACGCCGGTCACGTCAGTAAAGCCCCGGCGCCGGCCGCGTCGGCTGGCCAACGCCGGGATGCTTAAGGGTTAGTCGTTGTCCGGTTCGCCCACAGGCTTCTCGGCAGGCCAGTCGACGTCCTGCTCATAGCCCTCGTGCTTTTGCAGGTAGGAAGCGATGTACGGGCAATGGGGAATGATGCGCTTGCCGGAAGCCACTACGTCATCCAGGGCGAAGTGCGCCAAGACCTTTGCCAGCCCCTGGCCCTTGAACTGGGGTTTTGTTTCGGTGTGGGTGAAATCGATATGACCCGGCCTGTCGATGAACTGGGAGATGACGGCCAGCTCCCCATCGACGTGGAGTTCGTAGCGGTGGAATTTATCGTTGCGGACTGTGGTAACGCCAGCGCGGAACGAGTCGGCCAATGAGTCGGTGTCGGTCATGATTCGAGATTGGCACGTAAACCTTGCGCTGGCAACGTGGAGTCCCCCAGCAGCTTCCGGGGCGGCAGCACCGGCGTCGGAACCCTCCCCAAGAGCAGGACGGCGAGCGCGAAGCACGCCGCTCCCCCACCCAGCAACGCCAACGTCAGCCCGTTCAGGGCGGCGTCCATCACCGGGAGGAGAACCACGACGCCGGCAGTCACCACCGCAGTCCGGGAGGGACCACGGGCGTGGCTGGCCGCCGTCGGACGGTTTTCCAGCCTGCCGAAGACAAGGATCACAGGTACCAGCAAGGCGACCACGGCGACGAAGACCGGGATCCGGCCCCACCACCAATCCGCCGTCTCCGGCGACGGTTTGGGGAAGTCCGTGAGCAGGAGAAGTCCGGCCATGCCCACCAGGAGCGGCAAATGCCACAGGTAGACCGTCATGGCACGGCGTCCCGCAACGGCGATCAGCGCCTGGATCCAGCGGACCGAGCCCAGCCAACGGATGCCGTTGCGGAGCAGCTGCAGGGTAGCGGCTTGGGAGATACCGAGCAGCAGAAGGCAGAGGTTGGGCGGGTTGATGTTCTCCACCATGTTGCCGGGGTAGATGGCCACGCCCGTCACCACGCCGAGCAGCAGATTGCTTGAGGCTATGGCACCGAACAGCCACGGGCGGCTGCGGTCGCGGAAGAAGCCGTCGGCCATGAAGAAGCCCAGTTGCTGGACCGCGCACCAGACGAAGACCATGTTGACGAAAGCCAGCACGGGGATGGCTCCGCGCAGGGAATCCACCGTGATGATGAGGGCCGCCAGGATGCCGAAGGTCAGCCAGGGTGCCCGGTGATGGAACCGGGCCATCAGGGGAACGCTCACTTGGGCTGTGAGGTAGGCGGCCAGGAACCACAGCGGCATCGCTGCACCCGTTGCCATCAATTGGATCACCTGGGGATGGACGCCCAGCAAGAGCGCCGTCCACAGTCCCGCCCACATGACGGCAAGCAAGGCCATGGCAGGGCGCACCAGCCGGAGGAGGCGCACTTGGGCGAACTGGAAACCCGTACCGCCCCGGGCCTGCAGGCGGCGCCAGGATTGCAGGCCTGTCACCCCGCCCATCACGAAGAACAACGGAACGATCATGAGCACCCACACCACGGGCGTGAACCAGCCTTGGTCCATCAGGGTGTTCGCTGTGGTCACCGTTCCGTCCTTGTGGAGGACCGGGCTGACCATCATGCAGTGGGCGGCCACCACCAGCAGGAGGCAGGTGAAGCGGACAAGGTCGATCGCTGGGTCCCGCCGCACGGCCGTAGCCTGTCCGGCGGGAGTATCCAGATGCCGTGGATCCTCCATGGCCCTCCCAACCTCGTGCTGCCTCCATTCTCCGCCCGGCACGCACAGGGGGCCAGCGATCAACCCGCCGTGCGCCGGACCAGTCGCTCCCTTTCCACCGGATCCACCGCGGCCGCGCAGGCAGCGGCAGCCAGCCCGAAGGACGCGTCGAGGATTGCCAGGTCTGCGCCCGCGGAGGCCCCAAAGGCCGCGAATCCGGCAGTGTGGTGGGCGGCGCCGCGTACCTCATAGCCCACCATGGGGTGGATGCTCGGCACTGCCCGGGAGACGTTTCCCATGTCCGTGGAGGCCACGGGGGCTGGGTCGATTGAGACCCTCCTACCCCGGCTTTCCATGGCTGTGCGATAGGCGGCGGAAAGGAATGCGTCCTGGTTGAGCTCCGCGTAGTCATTGCCGTGCTGGGTAACCTGGAGCGTGCAGCCGCTCGCCAAAGCACCGGCTTCCAGGCAGCGCCTGGTTTTCTCTTGGATGATCCTGAGTTGATCGATGCTGGGTGCCCGCACTTCGATGCTGGCGCGGGCACGGTCGGGGATCACATTCACTGCGCTCCCCCCTTCGGTAACAATCAGCGACACGACGGAACCCGGGGGCAGTTGCTGCCGGGCGTATGCGACGGCCGTTTGGGCGATCATCAACGCGTCGAGGGCGTTGACGCCGTCCCACGGAGAGGCTGCGGCGTGGGCGGGCAAACCTTCGTACAGCACGTCCCACATGCCCATGGCCAGTGAGGTCCCGCCCACTACGTCGCTTGCCGCAGCGTGCGCCATCATGGCCAGCGATACGTCACTGAAGAAGCCCTCCTCAAGGAGGTCCACCTTTCCGCCGGTGGTCTCTTCGGCGGGAGTTCCCAGGACCTTGACGGTGATGCCTGCCTCGTCCGCGACGGCAGCCAGGGCCAACGCTGCGCCCATGGCACTGGCGGCGTTCACGTTGTGTCCGCAGGCGTGCCCGATCGCGGGAAGGGCGTCGTACTCGACGCATAGAGCCACCACCAGGTCCCCGGTTCCGTAGCGGGCGCTGAACGCCGTCGGCTGTCCCGGCTGAACGGCGTCGAAGGTGAATCCGGCCTTCCGCAGCAGCTTCCGCACGCGCTTCGCCGCACGGAACTCCTGCCCGCCCGGTTCCGGATCGGCGTGGATGGCATGACTCAGGTCAAGGAGGTCCGCCTTCCAGCGTTCCACTGCTTGGCCCAGTTCCGCTCTCAAGTCGCTTAGGGTTGCAAGCACGACGGCGGTACCCGGCTGGACGCCTCCAACTCCGGTACTCATGGGGTCACCTCCCCGGCGGCACGCTTGGGGTACCGCGCACTCGCCACCGCTGCGATGAGGGCGGCAACAGCGAGCGCGCCCCAGATGCAGAACAGCCCTGTTTGGGAGATATGCCCGGACTCCACAAAGGCCGACGAGATCAGCTTCACCACCGCGGCCCCCACGGCGATCCCCACGGACAACCCCAACTCGTTGAGCCCTGCCGCCGTCGAGGTTTCCTCCAGGGGGACGCCTTCCACGGAAAGGGCACGCGTGCCCGCCTGGTACATACCCAGGCTCACGTTGAACAGTGCGAAGCCGGCGCAGTAGCCCGGGAGTGACGCGTGGCCTGCGGCCATGAGTGCGAATCCGCCCGCCAAGACCAACCCCGCCGCCACGAGGGTGGCGCGTTCCCCGAACTTCCGCATGGCCTTGGCCGTCAGCAGTGAGGACACGAGGGACAGTACTGATGCCAGCGCCAGGACAATGGCGATCATGAGCGGGCTCAGTGCAAAGCCGTAGCCCGACTTTTCCGGAGTTGAATGCAGGAAGATGCCGTTGGTGCCGAAGTAGCTGATGGAAGCGAATCCGAAGAAGAAAGTGGCCAGCGAGATGGTCCGGATGCGCGGGTTGGCCAGCATCCTCAGGTCCATGAACCGCTGGCCCGATCCGGCCCTGAAGTCGCGCCGGGCCCAGTAGCCCAGAAGGAGCAGGCCCAGCAGTCCGGTGCCAACGGTGCGGAGATCCAGCCAACCCCATTCCGGTGCCATCGAAAGTGCCACAACAAAGCCAATCAGGCCCAGCGAGCAAGCCAGCAACGGCGCAAGGGCGATTCCCTCACGTGTCGGGATCCCGGCGTCGGGCAGGACGAACGAACTGACCAGCGCGAGCAACGCGAACGGGACAGCAACCCAGAAACCCAGCGTTGGTTCGGTGACGCCCACAATCCCGGCAAGCAGCCCACCCGCCCCTACCATGATCATCAGCATGCCGATCATGACACTGACGCCCGTGCGGGTGTGGCTTGGGCTGCTGACGCGGAGGATGCCCATCATGAGCGGGATGAAACCCACCACGCAGGTCAGCATCACAACGCCAACAGTCACGGTCCATAGCGACGGCCACAGTGCCATCGTCAGTACACCGACCGTCACGATCGCGGTGGAACAGCGCAAAACCAGCCGGTATCCGTAGCTGTCGCCGAGCCGGGAAATGATGGGCGTGAGCACGGCAAAGCTCACGTTGGAGATCAGGAAGATGCCGTTGATGGTGGGATCGTCGATCTCGAACACCGGTCCCAGCGCCGGAAGGATCGGGTTGAGGTAGCCCTGTGTGACGCCGCTCAGTGATTCGATCAGCGCCATGGCCAGGATCATCCCGGCGATGGTCCTGCGCGCTATGGCCTCTGTAGCGGGAGGAGCTGTGTTGCTTGCCATGTACGTCCTAGTGTCGTGAGGTGGGTGATGCGAGTCACAACGTTAGGTTCAGCGACTACACTTGCTCTGAAATTGTTCGAATTAGCTATCCTCGGAGCAGTCATGCACGAATTAGCCATGATCGCTGAGCTGGACCTCGAAATCGTGAATGCCCTGCAGATCAATCCGCGGGCCGAATGGAGCAGGATCGCGGACGCCTTGGGGCTCTCCGCCCCTACCGTTGCCCGGCGCTGGAACATCTTGGCCGAACAGGGATTGGCGTGGATCACGCCCTCACCGGGACAGCGCTACCTCAGCGCCGGGTGGTCGGCGTTCATCCAACTGTCCTCAATGCCTGGCGAAAGCGAGGCCTTGATCCAGCGGCTGTGTGCTGAACCCGCATTCGGCACTGTCTCGATGGTCACCGGCTCGCACGACATCTTCATGGATTGCTTCGCGTCCAGCCACGAGGAACTCATGGACATCGTCACGGGATCCTTTCCCAGGCTGGCGGGCATCACCGATCGGGAGGTCGTCTTCGTTACCAAGCTCTACCGACAGGCCTCGGAGTGGCGCAGCGGAACCCTCGAACCAGCGCGGGCGCGGCTGGTTTCCACGGAATCCAGATCAGCACCGGCAGGATACTCGCCGGATCCCTTGGACGCCGCTCTCTTGGAAGAACTCGCCAACGACGGTCGCGCCAGTTGGGCAGAACTGGGTGCCGCTTGCGGCGTTTCACCACAAACCGCACGGCGCCGGGTGGAGCGGTTCCTCGCGGCCGGCTACATGACGCTGAGGTGCGATTCCTCCACCGCAGCGAACAGGGGCCTGCGGGAGGTGACGCTCATGCTCAACGTTCCGGCGCAATACGTTGACGATGTTGGCCGTTACTTCGCGACGCAAACGAACTGCCGGCTGAGCGCCCAGGTCCTTGGTACACAGAACCTGGTGGTCACCCTTTGGGTACGGGATTACTTGGAAGCCCAGGCCTACGAACGCGACCTTGCCGAACGGGCGCCAGGAAGTTCGGTGATCTCACGGCAAGCGGTGGTCCGGACCTACAAACGGCTGGGCCACCTTCTCGATGAGTCCGGCCGAAGCACGGGCGTTGTACCGCTGCCGCTGTGGACGGCACAGTGATTCACAGGAACGGCGCCGCTGAAAGCGGCGAATGAAACGATAGTCTGATGCCATGTGGGCAACAGCCCGCTGCACGGTTAAAGAACAATGGACCCGACTGCAATCGGGTCCCTGTTCAGAGCAGTGCGCTCATTGATGCGGTAAAGAGGGCCATAACCTCAAAACGCCACGTCTTGAGTTTATGGCCCACGCACCGTCAACGCAATATTCAGTTGCCCGACGGCGCGCCGCGTCCTGTTCCAATCGGAGGAGGTACCGGCATGACTTCCAAGCGGAAACGCAAGGAGCCATGGGGCGCCTGGAACCTGGTTGTCAACGTCATACGACTCGTCGTTGATGTTGCCCGCTGGTTCTGGCACAACATCCCGTAGGGAAACGGAGGTCGCCAGTCAGTGTGCTGGCGGCCTCCGCCTACTGGAAGAACGTCGGTGGGTCGCTCTGGACGGCTCGGCGAAACACCGGCAGGATCGTTGCCATGACTACCTCCATTTTTGTGAACCTGCCTGTCAGCGATCTTGAGGCGTCCAAGGCGTTCTACACCGCCCTTGGCTACTCCATCAACCCGAATTTCACGGATGAAACCGCAGCCTGCGTGGTCTTCAGCGACACGATCTACGCCATGTTGCTCACGCACGCGAAGTTCAGTGAGTTCACCAAGCAGCCCATCGCCGATACGCAGAACTCGACGGCGGCCATCGTCGCCCTTTCGGCGGACAGCCGCGAAGCCGTGGACGAGTTGGCCAACAAGGCGCTCGAAGCCGGCGGCTCGGAAACCTACGACGCCCAGGACCTCGGCTTCATGTACAGCCGCGCTTTCCGGGATCTCGACGGCCACCACTGGGAGGTCCTGTGGATGGACGAAGCCGCAGCACAGGCCGGACCTCCGGAGAACTGATCCACACGACCACGTTGTGGCGCCTACGTAGCCCTAGCCGAGCATCAGGGCCAGGATTCCCAGCACGACGGCGATCAGCGGCGTGATGCCCTGCGTGGTGGCGGCGCGGAGGTACTTCCGCCCGCTGGCCGCGAGGACCAGCGCAGCGAGCAGCATGGAACCACACGAGCTGAAAACGAGGGTCCAGCCCACCTGCGTCGCACCGGCCCAGACGGCGATGATACCGATCAGCGCACCGATGGCCAGGAACAGGTTGTAGAAACCCTGGTTGTAGGCGAGCGGCTTGGTGGTTTCGGCGTCGGCCTGCGAGGTGAGGCTGAACCGCTTCCACGTGGCTGGCTTGGTCCAGGTAATGGACTCCATGATGAAGATGTACACGTGCAGCAGGGCCGCAATCAGGGCAAAAATCAGGGAGGCCAGGATCATGTGTTGATCCTAGCCTCCCTGTTTTTCTGCCAACTGGACTTAGGCGCTGAGCAACTCCAGCGTGGCGTCCGCGAAGCCCGCTGCCGAGGAGTTCCAATGTGCCAGCAGGCCCTGCAGGTTCTCGCCGTCAGCACGGTGACCTGCGGTTTCGGACTCGAGCGTGGACAGGATGCCCGTGCGGAGCTCGGTGTTGAAGTTCACCTTGCCCACGCGCAGGGACGGAGCCTTGGCCAGCTCATCGGCCGGGATCCCTGAAGCACCGTGGAGCACCAGCGGAACGTCCGTCCGGGATGCTACGTCCTGCAAAACGTCCCAACGGATGTTTGGCTCGCCCTTGTACTTTCCGTGCACGTTCCCCACCGCGACGGCGAGCAGCTGCGCGCCGGTGCGCTCAACGAAGTCCGCTACCTGCGAAGGGTCAGTCAAACCCGCGACGGAAGTGCCGGCGTCGTGCGTGTCCACCGCGGCGCCGAACGCTTTGTCCTCGTCGCCGGCCAGGCCGCCAAGTTCCGCTTCAAGCACGACGTCGGTGTGACCGGAAGCGTCCAGCATGGCACGGACTTCGCGAACCAAAGCGATGTTTCCCTCGTAAGGCAGCGATGAACCGTCGGCCAGGACGGCGTCCGCACCGGCGGCAACGGATTCCCGGATCACGGCAAGGTCCGAGGCATGGTCCAGCTGGACCGAGACGGGAACAGTCGCTGCATCGGCCAATCCGCGGAGGGCCGCGATGAGCCGCAGGCCGTTCCGGGTGGACGCGGTCTTCGGTGCCACCAGCAGGATGGCGCCAAGCCGGGCTTCCTCCGCCGCCGACACAACGGCCAGCGCAGTGGTGAAGTCGTAGCAGGTGAACGCCGGGACTGCCGAGCCGGAGCCGAGGGCTGAAGAGACCAGTTGATCGAGTGCAACACGCATCAGTGGGCCAGGCCTCCCACCAGGATCCATGCAACGTAGGTGAGCACGAAGCCGGCCAGGCCGAGGATAGTGGTCAGGACGGTCCAGGTCTTGAGGCCATCGGAGACTGTGAGGCCGTAGTAGCGGATCACGGTCCAGAAGCCGGCGTCGGTCACGTGGGACAGGCCGAGAGCACCAAAGCCGATGGCGATCACGATCACGGCAATCTGTGCGGGCGAGTAGCCACCCTCCATCACGGCGGAGGTGAGGAGGCCCGTCGTCGTCACGATGGCTACGGTGGCAGAACCCTGGGCGGCGCGGAGGGCGAGGGAGATGATGAAACCGAGCACGATCACCGGGAGGCCAAGGCTGTCCAAGGTGTGGGACAGGGCGGCGCCAATACCGGAGGTGCGGAGGACTTCACCGAACACGCCGCCGGCTGCGACCACCATCAGGATCGACGCGATGGGGGGCAGGGAGCCCTCGAAGATCTCGCCGGTTTCCTTGAGGGACCAGTGACGGCGCACAGCCAGCAGGAAGAAGGAGAGCGCCACAGCGACGAGGAGCGCGAAGAACGGGTTGCCGATGAACGATGCGACGCCGTACCAGTAGTTGTCCTTGGCAATGGTCAGCGTGCCGACGGTGCCGAGGAGGATCTGGACGATCGGAGCGGCGATCAGGAACATGATGAGGCCGGGACGCGGCGGAGCGATGGCACGGGCGCCGGGGCCGTCGTGGCCTACGTGCACCAGTGAGTCGGAACCGAACTCGTCCACCTGCTGCTTGACGCCGGGAAGGAGCTCGTAATCCTTGCGGTTCATGATGCTGGCAACCCAGTAGGACAGGAAGCCGAGCGGAATGCAGATGATCAGGGAAATCAGCGTGATGAGTCCAATGTCGGCACCGAAAACGCCGGCGCCGGCAACGATGCCCGGGTGCGGCGGAACAGCCACGTGGATGGACAGCATGATGCCGGCCATGGGCAGGCCGAACTTGATGGGGTGGACGTTGGCGATCTTGGCGAAGGCGTAGACGATCGGGACCAGGACGATGACGCCCACTTCGAAGAAGACAGGAATCGCTACGAGGAAGCCGACAGCGGTGAGGGCAATGGCGACGCGCTTGGCCCCAAGCTTCTCGGTGAAGTGCGTGGCCAGCGACTGGACGCCGCCCGAAACCTCGATCATGCGGCCAAGGATGGCGCCGAGGGCAATAAGCAAGGCAACCTTGCCCATGGTGCTGCCAACGCCGTTGGTCACCACCGTGAAGATGTCCTTGAGCGGAATCTGGGCGGCAACACCAACCAGGATGCTCACGGCAAGGAGGGCCACGAAGGCCTGGATCTTGAAGCGGATGATCAGCACCAGCAGCAAGGCGATGCCCGCGGCGGCGATGGTCAGCAGCAGCGGAGTACCCAGCTCCACTGCGGGCTTGATGGCGGGCGCGTCGGCCGCACGAACCATCAACGAGTTAATGAGGGGATTCATTTGGGGAGTGTCTCCTTTGACATACCAGTCTAGAAGACCGGCGAAAAGGGGCGACGACGGCGAAGGGGGGACCGCCGTCGTCGCGGGTTTTACTGGGGGTGCTTAGGCAGTGCGCTTGGCGGGCGCGACGACCTTGATGACGGCGGAGTCGTCGGCGGCGGCGAGGCCCTGGGCCTGGCCGAGGAGGTAAAGCTGTTCAGCTGCGGCGGCCACAGGTGCGGCGAGGCCGGCGGCGCGGGTTGCCTTGCCCACGATGCCCATGTCCTTGACGAAGATGTCCAGGCGGCTGAGGACCTCGGCGCCGTCTTCGGTGTAGGCCTCCAGGATGCGGGGGCCGCGGTTGGAGAGCATGAACGAGCCTGCGGCACCGGCTTCGAGGGCGGCGAGGGTCTTCGCCTGGTCCAGGCCGAGGGCGTCAGCGAGGGCCATCGCCTCGGCAGCGGCGGCGATGTGCACGCCGCACAGGAGCTGGTTGACGGTCTTGAGGGCCTGCCCGTCGCCGGGCTTGTCGCCAACGATGCTCAGGGTGGAGGCCAGGAGCTCCAGCGCGGGGCGGGCCTTTTCGAGTGCACCCGGCTCGGCGCCGACAACGATCAGGAGGTCGCCTTCGCCGGCCCGCTTCGGCCCGCCGGACAGCGGCGCGTCCACGAGTGCCACACCGTATTCGGCCAGCTTTGCGACCGTGGCCGGGATGGCTTCCGTGCCGACAGTGCTGCCCAGGATCACGACGGCGCCCGGCTTCAGTACCGAAGCGACGCCGTTCTCACCGAAGAGGACATCGTTGAGTTGCTCGCCGTTACGGACAGCGAGGAGCAGCGCGTCAGCGTCCTGCGAGGCTTCGCGGGCGGAACCGAAAGTCTTGATGCCGGCCGCTGCCGCGAGGTCCAGGCGGGCCTCGGCGATGTCGAAGCCGTGCACGGTCAGCTCGGACGCCAGGCGGGTAGCCATGGGCAGGCCCATGGCGCCGAGGCCCAGGACGGTGATGGTGTAGTTGCTGCTGGTCATGGTGTTCTCCGTTGAATAGGGCCCACGCTTGCCGGGTTCCCTGGCCGAGCTTGCGAGGTTAGGGGGCAGGTGGGGATTAGAAAGTGGCGCTGAGTTTGCGGGTGACCTGGGCGAGGGACTGGTCGTCGCCAACATTGCCCGCGAAAACGATGTACGGGATGCCCTTCGCCGGGCCGTCCACCGGTTCCCAGAGGGAGACGATGCCAGGGAGCATGGGGCCGCGGACGATTCCGTGGCGGATTTCCAGGCCGTGGGCCGCAACGTCGGATGACGTGATGCCGCCCTTGGCGATGACGAACCGCGGCGGGAAGGTCTTCAGGGTCCGGTTCACCACGGACACGACGGCGGCCGAGACCGTGCGGGCGATCTTCAGGCTCGCTGCGGGATCGTCGGTCTTGATGAGCAGGCGGCTGGTGTGGACGATCACGTCGCCTTCGCGGAGGGCGTCAACGACGTCGGACACGACGGTGCCGATGTAGGCGTCACCTCCTGCGGTCAGCAGTTTCTCGACATCGATCTCGATGGTCCGGGCGCTGCTGTGCTCCTTGGTGAGGACGTTGAGCTGGCGCGTGGTCAGGCCCACGTGGGAGCCGACGACGATCAAGCCGCCGGCTGTGGAGGGGGTGTTGCCTTCGTAGGCCTCTTCGCCGGTGAGGGCTTCGCGGATGTCCTGGCCGATGCGGCCGCGGACGAACGGCGGGCCCACCCGGTAGAGGAGGTTCTTGCCGCGGCGTTCTGCTTCTTCCAGGCCCAGGGCGAGCGCACGGAAGTCGTTCTCCGTGACGATGTCGGCCACGATCGGGGTGGAATCGGTGGCGGACTCGATGGCGTCGGCGATGGCCTTGGCCGAAATGGCGGGATCCTGTGCCGAGGCGCCTGCACGGATGATGTTCAGGTCCAGGACAATGACGTTCTCCGCGGAGAAGCGTCCTTGCGACTTCTCCTCCACATACTTGGCCATCTCGGAATTGGCGAAGCCGAAGGACGCGTCCTTGGCGAACTCTGTCTCAGCCACCGGGGTGAGCGCACCGGCGTTTTCTCCGGAGGCCCGCATGTAGTGCACCCCGCCGATGGTGACGCGACCGGCGTCGGGGAAGGCCGGAACGATCACCACACCGTCGGTGCTTTCACCGGTTTCCTTGGCGACGGTGGCGGCGATGACATCCGGCTCCAGCGGGTAGTGGCCGCGGAGGGTCGAGTCGCTGCGGCTGACGAAGCCCAGCTTCACGGTCCCGGCGGCTGCGGCGAGGGCGTTGCGGACGATTTCTTCGTTCCGGGCGGCCGCCTCTGCCGGGTCCAGGCTGCGGGTGTTGGTCAGGACGTACACGGCCGGCTTGGTCTGCTGTTCGCGGATGTGGGTGAAGGCCCACGTGAAGTCCTCAACGTCCCAACAGGTCAGCACCGCGAGGTCGGCGACGGACTGCGTACCGGTGGGGTCGTCATCCAGGACAACCAGGATTTTTGCTGTTTCGGCAGAGGACGCTGCAACGGCGTCGGCCACGAGCTGCGCGGGAATCTGGACTTCCGCGGGGAAAGCGGCCAGAACATCGGCTTCAAGGATCACGGGACACTCCATCGTGGGAAATCTGTGTGGCAATTTTGTGAATGTAAGATGTCAGACATCTAACATTTGAATGCCAGTGTGACACACGGCTACTGACTGCGCAAGGTGCCTCGCGTCACTACGCTGGAACCATGGCTGCATCCTGCTTTATGGACGTGCGGACGCCGGACAATCCCGCGCCGGATCAGACTCCCGCGGTGTTGATCCACGGCTGGGCCTCCGGTTCGGTCTATTGGGAACCGCTGGCGTCGTTACTGCTCGACGCCGGGCGGCCGGTTTGGATCGTGGACCTGCCTGGGTACCACTCGGGGGACGCATTGCCCGCCGGATTCGAGTGGACCCTTGACTCCGCCGCGGTTTCTATGGCTGCACTGGTCGAGGCCAAGTCACGCGGGCCTGTGCACCTGGTGGGCCACTCGATGGGTGGAAGCATCTCGCTCACGCTGGCTGCGGCCAGGCCGGAACTCGTTGCCACAGTGTCCCTCGTAGGCATGGTGCCGGCGCCCCAAAACGAGGGTTTCCGGCAGCTTCTCGAGTCACAACTGGAACAGGGCTTTTTTGACGAAAGAACCCGCGCCAAGCTCATGGACGCCTGGTACGGGGACCTCGCCGCGGAGGACAGGGAGTTGCTCGGCAGAGGATTCGACGTTCCCTTCCCGGTGCTGGCCGCGAGCGCGAAGGCGGCCATGACCGGCGTCGAACCTTCAGTACCCGGGCGGGTGCAGGCACCACTGCTGGTCATCGCCGGATCCAGTGACCGGGTCCGGTCCATGGCGCAGATGGAGGCGTTCGTAGCAGAGGGGCCCAAACGGCGACTGAAGCCGGTTCCCAGGGCGGGCCACAACGTTCACTGGGAGCAGCCGGGTGAGTGCGCAACGACTTTGAGTGAATTTTGGAGAACAAGCTGGCCACCGCCAGCGTAATATGTCTGACAACCATTCCGCCGGGAAGGAAGATCCTTCAGGCGGACGGTCTGGAGTACAGAAATGGGGACTACATGGCGCGCAAGTCGCTGGTCGGCGTCGTTGCTGATGAGCTGCTGGACAGGATCGTTGCGGGCGAATTCCCGCCGGGGACCCTGGTCCCGGGCGAGCTTGAGCTCAGCGCCAAGCATGAGGTGAGCCGCATGACTGTCCGCGAGGCCATGAAAACCTTGGAAGCGCAGCGCATCCTCAGCGTCGAGCGGGGCCGCGGAACGTTCGTCAATCCGCTCAACCAGTGGGCTTCCTTGGAAGCCGTCCTTAGGGCAGCGTCTGAAGGAACCAAGGACGCGGAAGCAGCAGTCCAGCTCATCGAGCTCCGCCGCATGCTCGAAACCGGCGCGTGCGAACTTGCCGCCGAGCGAATCTCGGACCAAGACCTTGCCATCCTCGAAGAACACGTCGAGAAGATGCAGGCCGCGCACGAAGTCAACGACGTCGCCGGCTTCGTGGAGGCCGATCTGGCGTTCCACGACGTCATCCTGCACGCCTCCGGGAATGTCTTCGTCGCCGTGTTGTTTGAACCCCTGCACCGTGTCCTGGAAGCCCGCCGCACGGAGACGTCCGCTGTCCCGGAGATCCAGAAGCACGCGATCGGCCACCACCGGAAGATCGCGTCGGCCCTTGGCTCCCGGAACCCGCACGACGCCCGCCTGGCCATGGATGCCCACATGCAGCAGACCCTGGACGACCTGAAAACGTACGTGCTGGAGGCGTAGCACCCACAGGACGCCTTAATTGTTGGGTGCAATGGATTTAAATCCTGCATGTACAAGGCCCCTGGAGATCCCTGATTTTCAGGGCAGAATCGCGCCATGCTCTTAATTGTTGGCGACGTCGTTCGAGAATTCTGCGCGTAAGATCACTTGAGTTTCCCGGGTTCCGTTCAGCTGCACTGTTGTGCGCCTGAGCGCACAATAGTGTTCCTCGGTATCGCAGGTCAGCGGCGCAGGCTTTCCGAGGGCAGCTCGCCGAATGTCTGCAGGTACAGCGCCGAGAACCGGCCCTGATGCGTGAAGCCGCACAGTTCCGCGATTGCCGTGACCGTCTGGTCCCGCGGATCGGATTCCAGGAGCATTTCGCGGGCACGGTCCAGCCGGATTGACCGCAGCAACTCCGACGGCGAGGCGCCGGTTTCCGCGCGCAGGGCAGTCTGCAGCGTGCGCACTGAAACACCCAGGCACTCAGCGATGTCCGGCACAGTCAGTTCCTCGAACGCGTGGCGCTCCAGGAGCTCCCGGCACTCACGGACGAGCCGGCTTTCGGACTCAACATCCCTTGGCGCCGGTTCAGCGGGCGGCTCCATGGCCATCAGCAACCGCGACATCATACTGTCGGCCAGCAAGCCCTGCACAAACACGGGCGCCGCGGCCTGCGGCTTACTGATGAGGTCGTCGTGAAGTTCGACGACGGACCTCAGGAAAGCCCTGCCGGCTGCGGTTGTGAGGTCCATGGCGTAGCCGAGCCCGCCTTGCGGTTCCGAGCCACCGTTGAGCGACAGGGCTACCCGTTCCAGGGCGGTCCGGCGTACGTACACGATCAGGTGCGGACTTCCGTTATCCCAGGACATGGAGAAGGGCCGGTCGATCGGCGGGACAGTGGCCATCCTTGGACTGGAGTCCACGGTGACGGTTCCCACCTGCATGGACGCATGCCCCGCCAAGGGAATCTGGACCAGATGGAAGTCCTGCAGACCCTCAGGCTCAATCCGTACATCAGCGCCGTAGTCCAGGAACTCGATACCCACGTCCCCGCGATGCAGGGAGCGCAGCTTCATATCCACGGCAGACTTCCTGGTCCGCGGCGCGAGCTCATGGCCGCAGAAAAGTTCAGCAACTTTCTGGTGCGCCTCATCGACGTCCGTGATGGCCGTCGGCCGCCCGCGCAGGACGTCGCGGGGAAGGATCCTCACCATGTGGCACCTACTTACGGGGTCTTTTCGCAGCTTTTCGCTTTCCGGATGATCCCCACGCCAAGTGGATATTCCTTCTGTCAGCCGCTGCCTAAAGTCGCTCTTAGAACAAGTATGACGTACGTCATATTTCCGCAACAGCACCGGAGGGAGGTGAGACCCGTGAAGAACATCAAATTGGTCCACGATCGGCGCCAGGAGTGGGAACGGCACTTCGAGGAGTGGGAACGCCAGCTCCACCAGCAGGACACGCGACTGACGGCGGCACCGTGGGTGGGATGGGTTGAAGAGACCGACGAACAGTATCCAGGCGACTGATTCCACAACCCTGCGCATTCCGGATGATCCCCGCGCAACGCGGATATTCCCGGGCCGCATCGGCTCCCTAGAGTCTCTTTCAGGGCGGATATGACCCACGTCATAGTCCCGCATCAGCACAATCCACAAAGGAGAGGGTTTGGCCATGTCAGGACTCGAAGGCAGGACGGCAATCGTCACCGGCGGAGCAACCAAGGTGGGCCAAGGCGTGGTCACCTCGCTGCGGGATGCAGGAGCCACTGTGGTGGTTGCCGACATAAACCCCGACGGCGGCACGCTCACCAAACAGTTGGGCGACCGCATTCACTACTCCCACACGGACATCACCGACGACACCGCCATCCAGGAGCTCATCGAGGAGACCGTGGCGATGCACGGAAGCCTGGACATCCTGGTGAACCTCGCGTGCACGTACAACGACGACGGCGCAGGCTCTGGGCGGGCCGACTGGCTCGAGGCCCTCAACGTCAACCTGGTCAGCGCAGTGATGGCCGGCAACGCTGCCCGCCCGCACCTCAAGAAGTCCGGCCACGGCGTGATCATCAACTTCACGTCCATCTCCAGCTCTGTTGCCCAAACCGGCCGCTGGCTCTACCCGGCCAGCAAAGCCGCACTCGTCCAGGTCACGCGCAGCATGGCCGTGGACTTCGCAGCCGACAACATCCGCGTCAACTCGGTGAGCCCGGGCTGGGTGTGGAGCAACATCATGGATTCCCTCAGCAATGGGAACCTCCAAAAGACAGACTCCGTCGCAGCCCCGTTCCATGCCCTCAAGCGGGTAGGCCGGCCGCATGAGGTGGGTGACGTCGTCGCGTTCCTCGCAAGCGACCAAGCCAGCTTCGTGACCGGTGCCGATTGGGCCGTTGACGGCGGCTACTCGGCCCTGGGTCCCGAGCGGGCCGAAGAAGCCATTCCCCTCTTGGCCGCCGACTGAACACCAAGCTTCACCGAACAGCTCCGAAGAACGTCCCACTACACAGAAGGACAGAACTATGACGCAACGCCACATCACCATCGTCGGCGCAGGCCAGTCCGGCCTTCAGCTGGGCATTGGCCTGCTGGACGCCGGATTCGCAGTGACCACCATTTCCAACCGCACGCCGGAAGAGATCCGGGACGGCAAAGTGGCCTCAAGCCAGTGCATCTTCCACAATGCCCTGGAGCACGAGCGGGCCCTGGGCCTCGACTTCTGGCCGGACGCACCCACAGTGGACGGCATCTCGTTCACCATCCCCCACCCCGAACTTCCGGGTGAAAAGGCCATCAACTGGGCCTCAAGGCTGGACAACCACGCCAAGTCCATCGACCAGCGCGTCAAGTTCCCCAGGTTCATGGAGGAGTTCACCAAGCGCGGGGGCGAATTGGTGTTCGAGGATGCCGGCGTTGCAGACCTGGAACGCTACGCGCTGAACTCCGCACTGGTCATCGTGGGCGCGGGCAAGGGTGAGATCGCCCAGCTCTTTACGCGCGACGCCGAGCGCAGCACCTACGACGCCCCGCAGCGCGCGCTTGCGCTGACCTATGTCACAGGACTGAAGCCCCGCGAGGAGTACTCCGCCGTTTCCTTCAACCTCATCCCTGGCGTGGGCGAATACTTCGTGTTCCCGGCCCTCACCACCACCGGTCCCTGCGAGATCATGGTGTTCGAAGGCGTCCCCGGCGGCCCCATGGACTCCTGGAAGGGGCTCTCGCCGGAGGAGCACTTGGAGAACTCCAAGAACATCCTGAAGACCTTCCTCCCCTGGGAGGCCGAACGAGCCACGGACGTGGAATTGACCGACCCCAACGGCGTCCTGCAGGGCCGTTTTGCCCCCACCGTCCGCCACCCGATTGCCACACTCCCCAGCGGCAGGCAGGTACTGGGCCTGGCCGACGTCGTGGTTTTGAACGATCCCATCACCGGGCAGGGGTCCAATAACGCGAGCAAGTGCGCGGCGTCGTATCTGGACAGCATCGTCAAGCATGCGGGCGCCTACGATGCCGCGTTCATGCAGGCAACCTTCGAGCGGTACTGGGATTACGCGCAGCACGTTGCCCAGTGGACCAATGCGTTGCTGGCTCCTCCCCCGCCGCACGTCCTGGAACTCCTGGGCGCAGCCAACCAAGCCCCGGAAATCGCCCACCGCTTCGCCAACGGCTTCAACCACCCGCCGGAATTCCAGGAGTGGTTCATGTACCCGGACAAGGCCGCGGACTACCTCGCGAGCCTGCAAGCGGCAAAAGTTTAATAGCACGCCCCTGCTAACAAGGACTCACCATGCGCACTATTGCAATCATCGGGGCCGGCGAATCCGGCGCCCAACTGGCTTTGGGCCTGCAGCGGCAAGGCTATTCCGTCACGCTGTACTCGGATCGCTCGGCGGCCCAAATCCGCACCGGAAAGGTCATGTCCAGCCAGTGCATGTTCTCCACCGCACTCGACGCCGAGGCGCAAATGGGCACGGCGGTCCAGGGCTCCGAAGCGCCGCAGATCGGCTCGATCCGTTTCCGCGTGGAAGGCGGCGACTCCATCGAGTGGGAGGCTCCGCTGGACGGACCGGCCCGCTCCATCGACCAGCGCATCAAGAGTGCCCACTGGATCGAGCGGTTCGTGGCCAATGGAGGCGACTTCCGCATCGAAAAGGTCACGCCGCGCATGCTCGAGGAGCTGTCCCGGGACTACGAGCTGGTCATCGTCAGCACGGGAAAGGGCGAAATCGGCCAGATCTTCCCGCGGGACAAGGCGAAGTCGCCGTTCGATCGCCCGCAGCGGGTCCTCGCGCTGAACTACGTCACCGCTGATGGAACGAACGACGGCGGTGCCGCCGCCATCCGGATGTCCATGGCGCCGGGAGTGGGTGAGTTCTTCACCTTCCCGGGGCTCACGGTATCCGGCCCCTGCCGCATGATGGTGTTCGAGGGCGTGGTGGGCGGCCCCATGGACTGTTGGACCGGCGTCGTAAGTCCTGAAGAGCAGCTTGAGCGCTCGCTGCAGATCCTGCGCGACCATTTCCCGCATGAGGCCGCCGCGTTCCAGGACGCCAAGCTGACCGACGACGGCGCCACGCTCCTGGGCCGCATCACACCTACGGTTCGGTCCGCCGTCGGGGAGCTGCCGAACGGCAGCCTGGCCTTCGGACTGGGCGACGCCGTAGTCCTCAACGATCCCCTGACGGGGCAGGGCTCCAACAATGCAACGCTGGCGGCCAAGTACTACCTCGATTCAATCCTTCGCCGCGGCCCGCAGGCTTTCGACCGTGAATGGATGGAGCGGACGTTCGACGAGTTCTGGCGGGGGTGGGGCCAATGGTCGGTGGCCTGGACCAACGATCTCCTGAAGCCACGGCGCGACCACCAAGTGACTCTCCTGCGCGAGGCCGCGGAGCATCCGTCCCTGGCGGCCAGCATCGTGGCCGGCTTCGACGATCCGCGGACGTCGTACCCATGGTGGTTCGATCCGACGGCTGCCGCCGACTTCATGCAGGCCCGAAAGGAAGAGGATTCCTCGGTCTTCGATGTCCGTGACTTCCGCAGTGCACTGGGCCAGTTCGCCACCGGCGTCACCGTGGTCACCACCGTGACGCCCGACGGCCGCAAAGTGGGCATGACAGCCAACTCGTTCACCTCCGTTTCCATGGAACCACCGCTGGTCCTGTGGTGCCCCAGCAAGCGGGCTCCCAGCCTGGGTGACTTCGAGGAAGCCTCGCATTTCGCCATCAACGTACTGGCCAGCGACCAGCACGTCCTCTCGCGGCAGTTCGCCACGCCGGCTACGGACAAGTTCGAGGGCGCGTCTACCTCCGAGGGCATCGCGGGCGTTCCGTTGCTTGACGGAGCGGTAGCAACATTCCAGTGCCGCACGGTGTCGCGCCACGATGCCGGCGACCATGTGATCTACGTTGGCGAGGTAGAGAGATACAACAGCGACGGCGGCGCTCCCCTGGTGTTCCACAGCGGCAAGTACCACGCCACCGCCAGCCACCCCGACTTCTGAGAGGCGTTGATCCATGAACGACGTTGCCATCATCGGCTCCGGCATCAATTCCCTGGTGGCCGCCGCGGAACTGGCACTGGACGGGAAGAAAGTTTGCCTGATCGAGCAGGCCGACCGTCTCGGGGGCTTCATCCACTCGGGCGAACGGACGCTGCCCGGGTTCATCCACGATTCCTTTTCCTCCTGGCACCCGTTGTTCGTCTCCGGCGGAGCCTACGCCGCTTTGGGTTCCGAGCTGCACAAGCGCGGCTTGGAATACTGCAACACTTCCGGTCCAATGACGGCCTCCGTCGCTGCGGATCCAGCCTCCGGAGAACACCGTGTGGTCATCGCCCACAGGGATCCTGCCGAGACAGCGAAAGCGTTCAAGGAACCGCGGGACCAAGCGGCCTACCTGGCCATGTTGGATGACTTGGGCCAGCACTCCGGCACTGTTTTTGGGGCCTTCGGGGCCGAGCTCCGTTCCTTCAAGGACCTGGCGAAACTGGCGTTCGGCGCGTGGCGGAGTGTCCGGATCAAGGCCAACGAAGCGTTCGTAAGGGACTCTGTGATGAGCGGCCGGAATTACGTGCGGAGCCGCTTCGATGGCTGGGAGACCGACCAGCTCTGGTCCCCTTGGCTGCTGCACGCAGGGCTCGGCCCGGACCAGGCCACGGGAGGCGTCATGCTGCCGGTCATGGCGATGAGCATGCATGGCTTCGGGTTGCCCGTAGTGAAAGGCGGCGCCTCACGGTTCGTTGCGGCTTTCGAATCCCTGCTGCGCGATAACGGCGTCCGGATCATGCTGGGTGCCGAGGCCCAGGAAATCCTCTCGGCGTCCGGCTCGGTGACAGGGGTGCGGACCTCGCAAGGCATCGTCCAAGCGGCGACCGTGCTGGCCAACGTCTCGCCGCAGGCCCTCTACACGCGACTCCTGCCCAGCGCCCCCGAAGACCTCGCCACTGCAGCCAACAGGTACCAGAACGGCCGCGGTGCCATGCAGATCCACCTTGCCTTGGACAAGCCAGTGACATGGCTGGATCCACGGTTGAATGAGGTTCCGCTGGTCCATGTGAGCACCGGCTCGGACAGTACCGGTATTGCGTGTGCACAGGCGGAAGCAGGGCTGCTGCCTTTCGCGCCCACCATCGTGGTCGGCCAGCAGTGCGTCCTGGATCCGTCCAGGGCCCCCGAGGGCAGGGCAACGTTGTGGCTGCAGCTCCAAGAGGTTCCGTTCTCGCCGATTGGAGATGCGGCCGGGGAGCTGTCAGTGGCAGACGGCTGGACTCCCGAGCTCAAGGCTGGCTACCTCCGCCGCGTCCTGGAACGGCTGGAGGAGTTCGCGCCTGGCCTCAGCGCCAGGGTCCTGGCCTCCGACGTCATCGCACCGACCGACCTCGCAACAGCCAACCCGAACGCCGTGAACGGCGACCCGTACGGCGGTTCAGCCGAGCTCTTCCAGAACCTGCTCTGGCGCCCGTTCCCGCAGGCCGCGGGGCATCATACCCATATCAAAGGACTCTGGCACATCGGGGCTTCGACGCATCCCGGCCCCGGCTTGTCCGGCGGTTCGGGGCATCTGGTTGCCCAACGCCTGAAGTCCAAATCGTCCAAGAACACCACGCGATAGGAGAGAACAATGTCTGTTCTGGCCGGGCTTACCGCAGCCCTTTCCCAGGGTTCGGTGGAAATCATCGACCTCACCACCCCGCTCAGCTCCGAAACACCCATCCTGAACCTGCCGCAACCCTTTGCGAACACTGTCGGTTTGTCGGTTTCTCCGGTGAGCAATTTCGACGACGCCGGCCCGGCTTGGGCGTGGAACGACGTCACCGTGGGCGAGCACGCCGGGACGCACCTGGATGCCCCGGTCCACTGGATCACGGGCAAGGACGGAAAGTCCGTGGATCGGATCGAACCGCACCGCCTGGTGGGGCCGCTGGTGGTGATCGATAAGACCGCCGAGGCTGCCGCTGATCCGGACTTCCTCCTGGAACCCGAGCACTTCGAGCAGTGGCAAGCCGAGCATGGGCTCTTTCCGGAGAACTGCTGGGTGATTTTCCGGAGCGGTTGGGCGGCCCGGGGCTCAGACGCTGCGGCTTTCGTCAACGCGGACGACGCCGGTCCCCACACTCCCGGGGTGTCTGCGGCGGGTGCCAAGTGGCTTGCGGGCAACGCTTCGATCAGCGGTTTTGGTGTTGAAACCGTGGGTATCGACGCGGGACAGGCAGGTTCCCTGGACCCGATGTTCCCGGTCCATTCGTTCCTCCTGGGCGCGGACAAGTACGGCGTCACCTCGCTGCGGAACGTGGACCGCCTGCCGGTTACGGGTGCCACGCTGGTGGTGGCTCCCTTGCCCATTGTGGGCGGCACGGGCAGCCCGAGCCGGGTGTACGCGCTGGTAGAAAAGGGCGCGGTGGACAACAGCGCGGTGGAGCAGGCATGAGCGGCGAGCCGGACGTGACCGGACAGGTCAGGGTTTCCACGCTCGTCGGGCGGACGCTGGCGAAGCTCGGCGTCGGGCATGTTTTCGGGGTGGTGGGCAGCGGCAACTTCGATGTCACCAGCACCCTCATGGCCGAGGGCATCCCCTTCACGGCGGCCCGGCACGAAGGCGGCGCCGCCACCATGGCCGACGCCTACGGGCGGATGTCCGGGAAAGTTGGCGTGGTCACCACACACCAGGGCTGCGGACTGACCAACGCCATCACCGGTGTGGGCGAGGCAGCGAAGAGCCGCACGCCCATGATCGTGCTCACCGCGGATACCCAGGCCGCAGCTACGCGATCCAATTTCAAGATCGACCAGGATGCACTGGCCCGCAGCGTCGGCGCCGTCGCCGAACGGATCCACTCCCCTGCTTCCGCGATTGCGGATACGGTCAGGGCGTTCCGGACCGCAGTCAACGAGCGGCGCACGGTGGTCCTGAGCCTGCCGCTGGACGTCCAAAGTGCCACCGCCGCTGACGAGGTGGGTGCCGTCGTCGTACCCCAACCGCTCAAGGTGCGGTCGGACGCTTCGCTGATCCAGGAACTGGTGGGACTGATCGCTGCGGCGGAGAGGCCCGTGTTCGTGGCCGGCCGTGGCGGGAGGGGCGCACGTGGGGAGGTCCTGGCCCTGGCACAGCACGCCGGTGCCCTGGTGGCGACCTCGGCCGTGGCAAGCGGCCTCTTCAACGGCGATTCGCACAACCTCGGGATTTCCGGGGGCTTCTCCTCGCCGCTCACGGCGGAGCTGATCAGCGGCGCGGACCTCATTGTTGGTTGGGGGTGCACGTTGAACATGTGGACCATGCGGCACGGGAGGTTGATTTCGCCGGGCACCAAGGTGGTCCAGGTCGACGTCGAGGACGCCTCGCTGGGTGCCAACCGGCCCATCACGCTGGGAGTGCTGGGCGATTCGGCGCTGACCGCAGCCGATGCGCTGGCGGTCTTGCGGTCCGTCCAGGCGGAGCCGGTTGAGAAGTACCGCACGGAAGAGAACGCCCTGGCCATCAAGCAGGGCTCACGGTGGCGGGACGTGGAAACCCCGGACCTGTCGACTCCCACGCGGATTGACCCGAGGGTCCTGAGCCGGGAACTGGATTCGTTGCTGCCAGCCGAGCGGATCGTGTCCGTGGATTCGGGCAACTTCATGGGCTATCCCAGCCAGTATCTGGCCGTGCCGGACGAGTTCGGGTTCTGCTTCACGCAGGCATTCCAGGCAATCGGGCTGGGCCTGTACACAGCAATCGGCGCGGCCGTGGCGCAACCGGACCGGCTGCCTGTGCTCGGCGCGGGCGATGGCGGGTTCCTCATGGGCATCAGCGAACTCGAAACCGCCGTGCGGATGAAGCTGCCACTGGTGTGCATCGTCTACAACGACGCCGCGTACGGCGCCGAAGTCCACCACTTCGCCGGGCATCACTCCGAAGCAGACCTGGCCAGCGTGGTGTTCCCCGAGACCGACATCGCCGCTATCGCGCGGGGGTTTGGGGCGGACGGGGTGACCGTCCAAACTAAAAGTGACCTGGCCGCCGTCGAGCCCTGGCTTGCAACCTACCGCGCCGGAACACAAACCAAACCACTCATCATCGACGCCAAGATCGCCTCCGACGGCGGATCCTGGTGGCTGGCCGAGGCCTTCCAAGGCCACTAACGCCCCGGGTGCCCAACTGGGGGACAGCACCTGTCGCTATGGGCACTCATAGCAACGTGTGCTGTCCCTACTTGGGATCGTTACGCGTCCACTTCCGTGTTCACGATGTAAACGTCGCACGGAGCGCCGTGGGCAACGCTGTTCGCGATGCTGCCCAGGACGCGGCCCAGGCCCTTCATGCGCTTGTTGCCCACCACGATCAGGGTTGCCTTGTTCGTCTCGGCGTAGTTGATCAGCGCGCTGGCCGGGTTGCCGCGGGCGGCGAAGTACTTGACCTTGCCTTCCGGAACATCGAGTTCCTCGGAGACTTTGCGGGCAACGTACTCGGCGGAGTCGGCCGAGGAAACGGTGATCCGGTCGCTGCCGCTGCCGAATTCCTCGATGCGGTCATCGGAGAACCCGCTGACCACATGCAGCTCGCCTCCTAGCGCGGTAGCCATCTTCGCCGCGGCAATGGCCGCCCGCTTGGCCGTTTCGCTGTTGTCAACGCCGACAACGATCACTTCTGACATGAGTGCTCCTCATTAATGGTTCGGGTGGTGCTCCGGTGGTGCTCCAAGAAAATCTACACGCGTTCGCCACTTGCCGGGATCCCTTTGTTTACGGTCGTGTCCTGCCGGGTAGGGGTAGTGGTATCGGCTCAAGCAAAACCGATCTCAAGGGAAGGCAAAATCATGGCAGGGCAATCATTCAATCCGAAGACGGCGATCGTCACGGGTTCGGATTCCGGTATTGGCCGGGCCACGGCCGTTGCGTTGGCCACGGCAGGCATGGATGTCGGAATCACCTGGCACACGGACCAGCAAGGCGCCGAAGACACAGCGCAGGAGGTCAGGAACCTGGGGCGGAAGGCCGCAGTGCGGCGCGTGGACACCACCCAGGTTGCGCAGACTGCGGAAGCGATCGAGGAGCTCGCGGAGGAACTCGGTGGCGTGGACGTCTTCGTCAACAACTCCGGGACCGGTGACGGAACCAAGTTCCTGGAACTCGATTATGAAACCTGGATGTCAACGCTGGACACCAACCTCAACGGTGCGTTCGTGGCCATGCAGGCAGCTGCCAGGCGCATGGTCCAGGCTGGCCGCGGCGGGCGCATCATCGCAGTGACCAGCGTCCACGAGTTCCAGCCGCGGGTTGGGTCTTCCGCCTACGATGCGTCCAAGCACGGACTGGGCGGGCTCATCAAGACCATGGCCTTGGAACTCGCGGAGCACGGAATCACGGCCAATAACGTGGCGCCCGGGGAAATCGCCACCCCCATGACCGGCCAGACGGACCAGGATCCCCACCAGGAGGAGCGTCCGGGCGTGCCCTTGGGACGGCCGGGCGATGCCCGCGAAATCGCCGCCGTCATTGCCTTCCTGGCGTCCCCGGCTGCGAGCTACGTCAACGGCGCATCGTGGCCGGTGGATGGCGGAATGCTACAGATGGGACCCCAGGCAGGCTCGCACATTACGAGCAATGAATGGCGCGAAAGCTAAGCCCGAAAGATCTCTGGCCGCACGAAGATCCGTGGGCTAGTCTGCATGAACGGCCTGCCTGGCGGGCCGGATTTTCCGAAGGATTCAGTGACGATGATGAGGAGCACCATGGCTGGCCACACGTACAGCGTTTCCGAAATTGTAGGAACTTCCACCGAGGGCGTCGACGACGCCATTAAGAACGGCATCGCAACCGCCTCCCAAACCCTGCGGAACCTGGATTGGTTCGAAGTGAAGGAAATCCGCGGCCACCTCGAGGACGGTGCCGTGGCCGACTGGCAGGTCACCATCAAGCTTGGCTTCCGTTTGGAACGCTGAGGCAACCTCCGCGAGTTGCCAGTTAGTGCCAATGTTTCACGCGGACATTGGCACTAACTGTCATCCCGGCGGGCGGGTTCGGGTTGGAGCACCTCCGCGGGCCGGGCCTCGCCAAAGCTGCTCAGCAGCGTCAAAGCGTCCGACGACGGCGAACCGGCCTTAGCGGAATACACCCTCAGGTGCTGGTCGGCGTCGTCCGGGAGACCCAGGGTTTCAAAGTTCAGTTCGAGGTCGCCCACCAGCGGGTGGTGCAGCCTGACGGTGCCGGCCGAGCGCGTGGCAACCCGGTGCCCTGCCCACCATTGGCGGAAATGTTCGCTGTGGACGGCGAGTTCACCCACGAGCTGGTTGGTCTGGGGATCGTTGGGGTGGCGTCCCACATCCATCCGCAACGAACCCACAGCCTCGGCCGCCACGGTCTTCCAATCACGGAACAACGTTCCTGCCCGTGTGTCGAGGATCAGCCAGCGCGTCAGGTTGCGCTCCGCGGAAGGCAAGGAAGTGAAATCCGTAAACAGCAGGTTTGCCATGCGGTTGGCAGCCAGGACGTCAGTCCGGCGGCCCAGGACCATGGCCGGGACATCGCCCACGGCATCGAGCAATTGCCGGATCGCCGGACGTACCTTCTGCACCGGACCCGGGCCAGCTGCAGAATTAGCGCAGTGGGCCAACAGGTCCATCATGTGCGCCTGCTCCCCTGCATCCAGGCGGAGGGCACGGGCCACGGAATCGAGGACAGCCTTGGACGGATGGATATTCCGGCCCTGTTCCAGCCGCGTGTAGTAGTCGGTGCTGACCCCGGACAACCTGGCAACTTCCTCGCGGCGAAGGCCCGGAACCCTGCGGGAGCCTGTGGAACCCAAGGCGCCGGCGTCCTCCGGAGACAGGCGAGCACGCATGACTTTGAGGAATTTTCCGAACTCGGCGCTTTGACCCATCCCTCCATTCTGCCCGCGTCCCCGGCCGCGAGGCCACCATTTTGGGTAGGACTGCCAGACCTAGGAAAAACAGGATCACGCAGCGGGGCTGACTCACGGATGAAATCTGCATAGGCTCAGTACAGAGCCCATTGAAAACGCTTTCTGGAATCGCGGCTTACCTGAATCATTCGAAGGAGACTTTCATGCCAGAGCTGACCTTGAACAACGGCGTCACCATCCCGCAGCTCGGATTCGGCGTCTTCCAGGTTCCTCCCGGAGAAACGCAGAAGGTGGTGGAAGACGCGCTTGAGGCCGGGTACCGCCACATCGATACGGCCGCCGCGTACCGGAACGAGGCAGGCGTCGGCGCGGCCATCGCGGCCTCCGGCATTTCCCGCGAGGAACTCTTCATCACCACCAAGCTCCGCAACGGCGAGCAAGGCGAAGCCTACGACGCTTTCCAGCGAAGCCGGGATGCCTTGGGCCTGGAAGTGGTGGACCTGTACCTCATCCACTGGCCCGTCCCGTCGCAGGGGCTGTTCACCCAGGCATGGAAGGAGATGGAGAAGCTCCACCAGGACAAGCAGATCCGCGCCATCGGTATCTCCAACTTCCTTGCAGACCACGTGGACACCCTGCTCAAGGAAGCCGATGTGGTTCCTGCAGTGAACCAGATCGAACTCCACCCAACGTTTCAGCAGGCCGACCTGGCAACGAAGTGCCGCGGCCTGGGCATCGCCGTGGAAGCCTACAGCCCGCTGGGCCAGGGCAGGGACTTGAACGCCGAGCAAGTGGCCCTGGTTGCGGCCGCCCATGAGACCACCCCGGCACAGGTCATCCTGGCGTGGCACCTCGCCCAAGGCACCATAGTGATCCCCAAGTCCGCGGACTCGAACCGCATGCGCGAGAACCTCGGGGCAGCAGACCTGAGCCTCACAGAATCCGAATTTGCCGCCGTCACCGCACTGGAGGCGGGCGCCCGCATCGGTTCCGATCCCGCCGTCGCCGCTTTCACACAGTTCTAGAGAGAAGGACGTAACTGACATGCAGTACACGCACCTCGGCCGCTCCGGCCTCAAAGTTTCCCGCCTGTGCCTCGGCACCATGAACTTCGGCCCCAAAACCGAAGAGGCAGCTTCGCACTCCATCATGGACTCCGCCCTGGACTCCGGCATCAACTTCTTCGATACCGCCAATGTCTACGGTGGCACCGAACACCGCGGCTGGACCGAAGAAATCATTGGCCGCTGGTTCGCCAAGGGCGGCGAGCGCCGCGAACGGACCGTGCTGGCCACCAAGCTCTACGGCACCATGACGGACCGGCCGAATGAATCGAAGCTGTCCGCGCTCAACATCCGCCGGGCCCTCGATGCCAGCCTGAAGCGCCTCCAGACGGACTACATCGATATCTACCAGTTCCACCACATCGACCGTGATACTCCGTGGGACGAGATCTGGCAGGCCATTGAGGTAGCCGTCCAGCAGGGCAAGATCCTGTACTCCGGCAGCAGCAACTTTGCCGGTTGGCACATCGCGCAGGCCCAGGAAGCCGCGCGTCGCCGCAACTACACCGGCCTGGTCAGCGAACAGTCCATCTACAATCTGTTCCGCCGGGAACTTGAGCTTGAGGTCATCCCGGCAGCCCAGCAGTACGGGCTGGGCCTCATTCCGTGGTCTCCGCTGCAGGGTGGCCTCCTGGGCGGTGTGCTGAAGCAGCAGGAACAGGGCGTTCGCCGCTCTGAGGGACGCGCCCTTGAGACACTGAAGAAGCACGAGGACCAGATCCGCCAGTATGAAGACTTCGCCGATGAACTGGGACACGCACCCGGCGATGTCGCTTTGGCCTGGCTGCTCCACCAGCCTGCCGTGACTGCACCGATCGTGGGTCCGCGCACGCAGGAGCAGTTGGACTCCGCAATCCGCGCGCTTGATGTCACCCTCAACGACGATGCCCTCAAGCGGCTGGATGACATCTTCCCGGGCCACCGCCCCGCACCCGAGGATTATGCCTGGTGAGCAGCATCCTCCCCGAAACGGACACCGTCCCGCCGCGGAACATCCTGTTCATTGGCGGGACCGGCGTCATCAGTGCGGCCGCGGCTGAACGCGCCGTCGCATTGGGCCACCGGCTGACCATCCTCAACCGCGGACGGTCAGCCGGGCGGCCGGTTCCCGAGGGCGCCGAGGTTCTCCATGCGGATGTCCGCGACCCCGCGGCCGTACGGGAGGTACTTGGCGGACGGGAGTACGACGCCGTTGCGGACTTTATCTCCTACACTCCGGATCAGGCGCGGGCCGGTTTGGACTTGTTCCGCGGCCGGACGGGACAAGACGTGTTCATCAGTTCCGCGTCCGCCTACCAGAAGCCGCCCACTACCCTGCCGATCCGGGAGTCCACGCCCCTGAAGAACCCTTTCTGGCAGTACTCAAGGGACAAGATTGCCTGCGAGGAGATCTTTTTCGAGGCCTACCGGGAGCAGGATTTCCCGGTGACGGTAGTACGTCCATCGCACACTTATGACCGCACCAAGATAGCGATGGTGGGCGGCTGGACGGACATCCACCGGATGCGCGCCGGCCTGCCGGTCATGGTGCATGGGGATGGAACGTCGCTCTGGACCCTGACCCACAGCCGTGACTTCGCCAAGGCCTTTGTTGGGCTCCTTGGCCGGCCGCAGGCAATCGGCGAAAGCTACACCATCACCTCGGACGAGTTCCTTCCCTGGAACCAGGTGTACCGCTTGTTTGCACGGGCGGCCGGGATTCCCGAGCCGGAGTTGTTCCACGTTTCCTCGGAGACCATTGCTGCCCACAGCCCTGAACTCGGGCCGAACCTGCTGGGCGACCGGTCCCATTCCGTGGTATTCGACAACAGCAAGATCAAGGCATTGGTTCCGGACTACACGGCAGCGATCCCCTTCGCCGACGGTGCCAGGGAGATCGTGGACTGGCATGACAGGCATCCGGAGCTGCAAGTGGTGAACCAGGATTTCATGGAGTTGACTGACAGGCTCCATGACTGGTCGCGCCGTAGCTTGTTGCCAACAGCTGCTTCACCAGCGTAGAAAACAAGTAACCTTTCTTTTCGTTCCAGCTAAGGAGATCGTGCCCATGGCCGCTGCCCCGCTCATCGAACTCAACGATGGCTTCAAGATCCCCCAGCTGGGCCTTGGCACGTGGCCGCTGAACGATGCCCAGGTCGCAGATGCCGTCGTTGAGGCCGTGTCCCGCGGCTACCGGCACATCGACACCGCCGTGAAGTACGGGAACGAGAGCGGCGTTGGCGATGGAATCCGGAGGAGTGGCGTCGTCCGGGACGAACTCTTCATCACCACCAAGCTTGACGGTGAATTCCAGGGCTCCGGCAAGGCCGTGGCGGGCCTGGACGGCTCCCTCAAGCGGCTGGGCCTGGACTACGTTGACCTGCTCCTGATCCATTGGCCCCTTCCGCGCCGCGGCGAGTTTGTCTCAACGTGGAAGACGTTCGAGGAACTTCAGGCGTCCGGCAAGGTCCGCTCGATCGGGGTTTCAAACTTCAAGCCTGCGCATTTGGACCGCCTCTTCGCAGAGACGGACATCATCCCGGCGGTCAACCAGATCCAGGTGAGCCCGTCGATCCCCCGAGCCCTGGCCCGCGAGTTCAACCAAAGCCACGGCATCGTCACGGAGTCCTACAGCCCGCTGGGTGCCAGCAGCGAGTTGCTGAACGCACCCGTGCTGGCAAGGATCGGCGAGAAGCACGGCAAGACCCCTGGCCAGGTGGTTCTCCGCTGGCATGTTCAGCAAGGCCTGGTGGCGATACCGAAGACCTCCAATCCGCAGCGTATGCAGGAGAACCTGGATGTCTTCGGCTTCGAACTGGACCAGGACGATCTTTCCGGCCTGCAAACGCTGGATGCCGGGCCTGATGCCGGGGTCGACTCGGACGTCCAAGGACACTAGGTACTGGCATGAAAACCTTGATCTGGACCGGGTCCTACACCGCCGACCGTAACGCCACCGGGGAAGGCATCGGCGCCATATCCGTAGACAGCGAGGGAATGCTGACCCCGCTCGGCCTCGCAGTTGCCGCGGATTCGCCATCGTTCATCGCACAGCACCCCACCCTGCCCGTGCTCTACGCCGTGGCCGAGGAAGCAGGCACCGTCAGGGCCTACCGCCGCACTCGAGTGGCCGAACTGGAACCCTTCGGCGAACCGTGGACAGCGGGCGAAGCCACCTGCCACGTTGCCGTGGACCCGCAGGGGCGCTACATCATCGCCACGTGCTGGGGTGACGGCCAGGTGATCCTCTACGAACTGGACGACGACGGCGCCATCACCTCGCGCACCAGCGCGGAAGCCGCCGTCGATCCCCATCACTACGCGGCCACCGACCAGCCCCGGCCGAGCCGCGCGCATTCCAGCCTCACCCTCCCCGATGGCCGCATCCTGACCACCGACCTCGGCCACGACCTTGTTCGGGTTTGGACCTATCAGCCGCGCAAGGGCTTGGTGGCAGACCACCAGGTGATCCTGCCCAAGGGTTCCGGTCCGCGACACATGGCCAGGCACTCGAGTGGCACGGTTTTCGTGGACACCGAATACTCGGTGGAGGTGGCCGCGATCCGTTCGGAACCACAGGGGGTTTTCGAACTCACCGCCGTGGTTCCCGCCAGTGTGAACAAAGCGTACGACGGCGACTCGGCGGCTGAGATTGCCCTCTCACCGGACGGCCGGTTCGCCTATGTGGGAGTGCGCGGCTCCAACCGGATCTGCGTCCTGAAAGTTGTGGACGAGGGCACCAGCCTCACGCCGCTTGCCGATGTTTCCAGCGGCGGCGACTGGCCACGCCACCACGCGGTGCGTGGAGGCTGGCTGTTCGTCGCGCACGAGGGGTCCGACGACGTCGTAAGTTACAAGCTGGACCCCGAAACCGGGTTGCCGGACGGCCCTGTCAGCAAGGTAGCCACCGGCTCCCCGAGCGTACTGCTGATTAATTGACGCCGAGATGGTTTTGAGTGCCAATGCTCCGCTCAAACATTGGCACCTAAAACCATCTCGGTGAACTTCAGGCGGCCCAGACCTCAACATCGTCCGTGCCACAGATGAGCTTCCGGCCACCCGGCTCCAGGACAACCCACAGGAGTTCCTGGTGCTGGGAGATGTCGTCTACACGGCCGGCTCCTGCACCCTTGGCTGCGTCGTAGATCCAGACGGGATCGCCGGCCGCGAGTCCGGTCCATTCCTTCGCCGGGACGTGCCTGTAGTCTTCCGGGCGGCTGAGGACGCTCCTGCTCATGCCGAGATATCGGCGGCTGAACGGCGCCGCCATACCGTGGCAACCCCGTTGTGCGCCGGCAGGACGTGCCCCTCCGGGAAAACCTGGACGGCATCCGGCTCGGAATCCGGGCTCCACAAGCCCGACGCCGGGCAGTGGGAACCGGTGGGCATGACGCGGGTGGCTCGTTCGCGCAGGAGGGCGATGCTCTTCATCGTTGAATCTCATCCTTGGTAGCTGGGGTATTGTGCAGTGTGAAGCAGATCTCCTCAACCCTATGAAACTTGGAAGCCCTTTGTTATGGGCAAATGCATAAGGTTTGTGCACAGTGCCGTGCAGTTGACCAGCACAATGGAGCGCTTGATACGCCAAAAGGCCCGCAGGTCCCCCACATCCGGGTCCTGCGGGCCTTCTTTCTGCTTCTACTTGTAGCTCAGGCTCAGCAACATCGCTTTGAGCTGCGCGTACTGCTGCGTGCCCATCCAGGCCTTCGCTGCGGCGGGGGTGGCGAAAGCGGCCGGCTTATCGCGGTCGAAGACGACATACGCTGTCATATACCCATTCGGCATGCTGAGCTGTGGAACGGTATACCCCGTTCCACCGTCCTGAAAGTCTCCCGCAAGGCGCAGGCCCATGAAGTAGTAGGCGCTGCTCTCAGGCGAGGCCGGAGAGGCCACCCCCTGGCTGGTGTGCGGGGGTGCCACATCATACGCGAACCCGAACTCCGTGGACCGTCCCGAGGTATCCGTTACGCCGGTCACGACGGCCTTGTCCAAGACCGTTCTCTGCACTGCACCCCCTGTGCCGTCACCGTAGAAGCCACTTGATACAAAGGCCACCTCAGCACCTGAACTGTCCATGACAGTCGCTCCAACCGACGCAGCCTTGGTCTCCTCCGCCAGGTATGGTCCCTGCTCCGTCTTCACAGTCCAAGCAGCCGGATAGGTGAAGGACAGATGCCCGTCCGGGAAGGTAAACGTCTTGAGTGTTGGGGCCTGGACCGGTGGGACGACCGGCGCGGTGGTGGCCGCGGCCGGAGTGCTGGGCGTCGGCACCTGGGTGCTTGCCGCCGTCGGGGTTGCCGAAGGCGTCGCGGAAGGTGTGGGTGTGGACGGTGCCGTAGCTGAAGCGGTGGGAGTGGGCGTATCCACGGTCACTGCCGGCGCAGGCATGGAACTGGCCGGCCCGAAGTTCGAGGCCACCAACACACCGGCCGTGACGGCAGCCGCCCCAAGGAGCAGGCCGCCCGCGATCCGGGCCTTGCGGAGCCGGCGTTCCTCCAGCGACGGGACGCTCTTCAGCGGGTTCGTGTCGCTGTAAACCGTTGAGCCGGAGAGCATCTTGTGCAGGGCTTCTTCACCGTTTGGCTCCGTGGCGGGATCGAACGGGTCGATTGCGGCAATCTGGTTTTTGATCGGATCCATGTTCAGACCCCCAACTTTTCTGTAGTCGTCTCGGAACCTGCAGGCAGTTGTTTGCGGAAAGCGGTCCGGGCGCGGTGCAGCCGGACCTTTGCAGACGATTCGCTGCACTGGAGGACCTGGGCGATTTCGGCGCACCCCAAATCGTCCCAGTAGGCCAATTGAAGGATGTCGCGGTCCTTCTGACGCAGCCGTGCCATCGCGTCCTGGACCGCCACGTCGCCGGAGTCATCGCCGAACCGCTGCACCGCCGTCGTACGCAGCTTTTCCTGGAGTGCCTGCTGGCGGTCGCGGCTGCGGTAGGCATTACCTACCAGGTTGCGGGCGATGCTCAACAAATATGGAAGTTCGGGCCGGCTGTCATCGGACCACTTCTGCCACACCACACGGAAGACATCGGCGGCGATTTCCTCTGCCACCTCCACCGACTCGACGCGTCGGCCAACAAACCTGAAGACGGCTGGGTAGCTGTCTTTATGAATGGCGATAAACGCCAATTCGCGCTCGGAAAGCACGATTTCCCCCTGATTTTTAGTGCCCGGAACTGCAGGATACCCATATAGTTTCCGGCCACCGCCCCCGGGTTACAGTCTGCACGAAGATTCTGCTGGCGCCTTGCCCCAACTAAGTCGCAGATCAGGTCGTTCCCAGCGCTGGGAACGACCTGAACTGCGACCCAGTTGGGTATGGGTGGGTCAGGCAGCGGGCTTCACGCGGCCACGCAAGGCGGAGACGGCCCACACGAGCAGCAGCAAGGCCACCAGGATCAGGCCGGCGTCGCCGAGGTCGATCTCACCGAGCCACGTGGTCACGGGATCCTCGAGGTCAAAGGCGGCGTTCAGGAACCCGCCCAGCGTAATCACTGAGATGAACAGGGCCGAGACCGCAGAGATGCCCGTGATCACGGCGTTGAACCCGAGCTTGCGCTGTGGATTGTGGATGGCCGATTTGTACATCCTCATCATGGCCACCCCGTTCGCCGAGTCGCACAGGGTCATCGCTGCGGTGAACGCGAGCGGGAGGGCCATCAGGGCGAGGGGCGAGACCCCGGCGAGTGACGCCGTCGTGGTTATGACCAGCAGCCCGATGGTGGTGGCGGTATCGAACCCAAGGCCGAACAGGAATCCGATCACGTAGATGTTCCGCGGCCGCTCCACCTTGGACAATGGCTTGGCCAGGAGGCGGGCCACGAAGCCCTTCGCTTCGAGATCCTCCGGGCGGACCTCCCCGCCGGACTGGACGTTACGGTAGACCTGCGTGGCGCGCACGAACGCCGAACCATTGAACAAGCCCATGACCAGCAGGAACAAGCCAGAAACGCCGCTTCCGATCAAACCCAGGACCTTGTTGCCGGTGGTGCCATCCTCCATGAACTGCCCGATCATCGTCGCGCCTGCCACCACCAGCAAGCCAGCCAGGACCACCACGGAACTGTGGCCAAGGCTGAACGCGAACCCCACACTCACAGGATCCTTGCGTTGCGCCACGAACTTCCGCGTGGAGTTGTCGATCGCAGCGATGTGGTCCCAGTCGTAGCTGTGCTTGATGCCGGCCACGTACGCGGTGACCACCAGGCCAAGAGCCAGCGGTTGCGCGCTTCCGGCCGAACCCACCAGCAAAAGCACGACGGCGGCAATGTGCAATGCGGCCACGGCACCGAACGTGAAAAGCAGCCGGGTTCGCAAGGACAGCGTGTCCCGCTCCCGGTACATGGCGGCGAACTCAGTCAGTGTTGTCATTAATACTTCCTTAGGTTCAAGGGCTCCTGCTCAAACCACCGCTTCCGCAGCAGGCCTGTGCAGGCGCCCAGCAAGTCGTTGAGTTCCTGGGTGCTGTTGGACAACGAGCGCAATATCAGGCCGGAGGTCCCGCCAACGCTGATGGTCAATGAAACACCCGAATGTGCGCTGTAGTCACGGGTTACCCGGTCCAACTGGTCTGCCAGCTCCTGGTCCACCCGCGGGTCCACCACAATGAGCGAGCCCAGATGGCTGTAACCCTCCATGAACCCCATGCCCGTCACGTCACCCAGTGGCGGACGGATGAGGAGGTTGTCGAGGGCCAGGAGCTTGGCACCATCCACGGTTTCCACCCGGATCTCGTTGCTCAGGCGCAGCTCCTCGTAGCGGAAGCTGGCGCCATCGGGCGACCAGCCCGGCGTGATGACTTCCGCCATGACCAGGCACGACGTCGGGTGGACGCTGATGTGCGAAACCTGCCTGTAGCTGGCCTCCCGATAGGCGATGAGCTGGTCCGGAACCACCTCCAACCGTGCGCCCTTCCCCAGCCGCACACCCATCCGTTGCTCGGCAAACGACCCTGGTGTCCGATAGATCTTGGTAGCCGACTGCGTAGTGAGCAACAACTCCGCCCCGGCCTCCACCTCCACATCCATAAGGAACAGGTCCGCCCCCAAATAAGCCCCACCAGGATTGACCATGACATAGCAAACCTGCCCAGACCTATCCAGATAGTGCGGCCGCAAAACCCGCAAAGCCCCCTCATGGAACTGATGCACTGCGACCGACCGGCCGGCTCGCTCGGCGATGCGCAACTGGAGTTGGCCCATAGGCGACCTGACCTCCGAGGCGGCTGAGCCGGATTTTTGGGCCGCGGCGTGGCGGGCATCGCGAAGCGGGCACGGCCCAAAATCCGGCGAAGCCGCCGCCCCCAGCTCGATCACGACGCCAAGTCGAGCATCAGGACATCGCGGCGGATCCAGTTAAGGACCTCCTCCAGCCCCTCATCACTCTTCAGGTTCGTGAAACAAAACGGCTTGTCGCCGCGGAATTCCTTGGAGTCCCGTTCCATGATGGACAAGTCCGCGCCCACATGCGGGGCAAGGTCTGTCTTGTTGATGATGAACAGGTCCGACTTGATCATGCCTTGCCCGGCCTTCCGCGGAATCTTCTCGCCTTGGGCTACGTCGATGATGTAGATGGAGAAGTCCACGAGTTCGGGGCTGAACGTGGCGGAGAGGTTGTCGCCGCCGGATTCTACGAAGATCACCTGCAGGTCTGGATGCCTTTGCTTGAGCTGCTCGATCGCGGCAGTGTTCATTGAGGTGTCTTCCCGGATGGCTGTGTGCGGGCAGCCGCCGGTTTCGACGCCGATGATCCGGTCCTCGGGGAGGATGCCATTGGCTGCGAGGATTTTGGCGTCCTCGATCGTGTAGATGTCGTTGGTGATGGCGGCCATGGAGATGTCGCCGCTCATGTGGCGGGTGATGCGCTCCACGAGCTGGGTCTTTCCTGCTCCGACGGGTCCGCCGATGCCGATGATGATGGGCTCAGTCATGTTTCCTCCTTGGTTAGCTCATGAACATGCGGGCGCGTTGCCGCTCGTGCCGCATTTGTGAAATTTCCAGTCCGGGGCTCACTGCCCCGAAGTCGTCCCAGCTGAGGTGCTGGACAGAATCGACGGCGGCAGCAACGGCGTCGTGAGCGTTCCGCAGCACCCGCTGCCCGGCGTTCTGGCCGAGCGGGATGGCGCGTACCGCGTTTTGCGTCAGCGAGGTGACAGTCGCGAAGAAGTAGGCGGCCAGCGCCTCGCCGAGCGGGACTCCCAGGGAACGTGCGACGACGGCGAACGCCAGCGGCTGGTGACCTGCGGCGCGGCCTTCGGTCACCAAGGTGCGGTAAGCGTCGAGCTCGGGAGAGGGGAACACCTCGCCCCCGATTTCCAGGAGCCGGCCACCCATCTTGACGGAAGCTTCGCGTACTTCCCGGGCCAGGAGGCATCCGCTGAGGAACTCATCCAAGCCAAGCAGGCCGGTCCCCTCGTAGAGGAAGCGGATTGCCAATCCATCGGAGTAGGTCAGCTGCTGACCCACGAATGAGGCCAGCCATGTCGCGAAGGTGATCTCATCGGTGACCAGCTCCCGATCGATGTAGCCCTCAAACCCCAGGGAATGCGCGAACGCGCCCGTCGGCAGAGCAGAGTCGGTCAGTTGCTGAAGCGCCAGTTGGTAATCAATGCGTGTGTTCTGCATGGCGGAATGGCACCGGCATCACCCGCTCCTGCCTCTCATAGGGCACGCCTACATGCTTGAGATAGTCCTCTACGGTGTGGTCGTACTGGCAGACCATGACTTCGGCGCCGTACTCGGAAGATGCGTCGAAGAACTGTGCCTGCAGGTGCCGGTTGCCCAGGGAGTGTGCCACGACGCCCATTTCGTGGATGGTCCGGGGCGCGATGACCAGGACATCGGTGGGCAGCACGGAGACGACAATCAGGTTGGTGTCCTCAATGGCGAGGATGTCGCCGTCGCGGAGATCGCCTGTGCCCGAGGGAAGGCGGATGCCGAGTTCCTTGCCGTGGTCCGTGGTGACGCGTTGGATGCGTTTGACCAGCAATGAACTGGGGAGTACCACTTTCTCTTTGTGGTGTCCCGCGTAGGTGTTCTGGGGCAGCTCGTGCAGGTTGCCCAGGATTTTTTCGATGATCATGGTTGTCCTAGAAGAGGAAGTAGCGCTGCGCCATGGGCAGCACGTCTGAGGGTTCACAGCTTGCTTCGACGCCGTCCACGGTGACCTTGTAGGTTTCGGGATCCACCACGATGTCCGGGGTTTCGCCGTTATGCTTCAGGTCTGCCTTGCGTATGTCCCGGATTCCGCTGACGGGACGGATGACCCGTTCCAGGCCAAGTTCGCCGGGCACTCCGGCCTCGATGGCTGCTTTGGACAGGAACGTGATGGACGACTGCTGGAGCGCTTTGCCGTACGTGGCGAACATGGGCCGCATGGTGCGTGGCTGGGGTGTAGGGATGGAACCGTTGGAATCGCCCATGAGGGCGTAGGCGATCTGTCCGCCCTTGATCACCACTTCCGGCTTCACGCCAAAGAACGCCGGGTCCCACAGCACCAGGTCCGCGAACTTTCCGGGTTCCACTGAGCCGATGCTGTCCGCCATGCCCTGCGCGATGGCCGGGTTGATGGTGTATTTGGCCACGTACCGCTTGAGCCGGAAGTTGTCGCTGTCCGGTGAGCCGTGCAAGGCACCGGAGGGATCGCGCAGAACTCCGCGTTGGCGTTTCATGGCGTCAGCCACTTGCCAGGTCCTGGTAACCACTTCACCCACGCGGCCCATGGCCTGGGAGTCGGACGAGGTGATCGCGAAGACGCCAAGATCGTGGAGCACGTCCTCGGCGGCGATGGTTTCGGCCCGGATGCGGGAATCCGCGAACGCCACGTCCTCGGGAATGTCCGGGTTGAGGTGGTGGCAGACCATGAGCATGTCCAGGTGCTCTTCGATGGTGTTCTTCGTGTACGGCAGCGTGGGGTTGGTGGAGGCCGGAAGGACGTTGGGCAGCCCGGCGATCTTAATGATGTCGGGGGCGTGGCCGCCACCGGCACCTTCGGTGTGGAAGGTGTGGATGACGCGTCCGTCGATCGCGGCAATGGTGTCCTCCACGAAGCCGCACTCGTTGAGGGTGTCGGTGTGGATGGCCACCTGGATGTCGTATTCGTCTGCAACCCGCAGGGACATATCGATCGACGATGTGGTGGCACCCCAGTCCTCATGGACTTTGAGGCCGACCGCACCCGCGCGGATCTGCTCGGCCAGGGGCTCGACGGCGGATGCGTGCCCCTTCCCGAAGATACCGATGTTGATGGGGAGCCCTTCAACGGCCTGCAGCATGCGGGAAATGTGCCAAGGGCCGGGGGTGATGGTGGTGGCTTTGGTGCCTTCCGCCGGCCCGGTCCCGCCGCCCACCATGGTGGTCACGCCGTTGCAGAGTGCAGTGGGGACCTGCTCCGGGGAGATGTAGTGGATGTGGGTATCGATGCCGCCGGCCGTGAGGATCTTCCGCTCCCCCGCGATGATCTCCGTGCTTGAGCCAATCACGATGTCCACGCCGTCGGTGATCTGTGGGTTGCCGGCCTTGCCGATCTTGAAGATGTGACCATCCTTGAGGGCAACATCGGCTTTGTAGATACCGGTGTAGTCCAGCACGATCACGTTGGTGATGACGGTGTCCGGGACTACACCGCCGGAACCCACACCGGCCCGGGTGACTTGGCCGTTCTGGCCCATGCCGTCGCGGATCACCTTGCCGCCGCCGAACACCACTTCCTCGCCGTACGCTGTGTAATCCGTCTCGATCTCGAGGAACAGCTCCGTGTCCGCCAAGCGGATGGCGTCGCCGGTGGTGGGGCCGTACAGCTCGGAGTATTGCTTGCGTGAAATCTCGAAGCTCATTCGGCGTCTCCTTCGGTGACGGGCGCACCCGGGCGCGTGCCGCCGTCGAGCTTTCCATTGACTGCGTTGCGCAGCCCGAAGACTTCGCGCGTACCCGCCAAATCGATCAAGTGGACGGTCTTGGTGTCGCCGGGTTCGAAGCGTGCGGCGGTGCCGGCCGGTATGTCCAGGCGGCGGCCGTAAGCGGCTTCGCGGTCGAATTCGAGGGCGCCGTTCGCTTCGGCGAAGTGGTAGTGCGAACCGATCTGGACGGGACGGTCGCCGCGGTTCACCACCTCGACGGCGATCGCGTCACGGCCGCTGTTGCAGACGATGGCTCCGGGTTGGAGCCGGTACTCTCCGGGGATCATGCGGGCTCCTAGCGGATGGGGTCGTGGACGGTGACGAGCTTGGTGCCGTCGGGGAAAGTGGCTTCGATCTGGACGTCGTGGATCATCTCCGGCACGCCTTCCATCACGTCTTCGCGGCGGAGAAGCGTGGTTCCGTAGCTCATCAGTTCAGCAACGGTCTTGCCGTCGCGGGCGCCTTCGATGAGCTCGTAGGTGATGATCGCGACTGCCTCCGGGTAGTTCAGTTTCAACCCGCGGGCCTGCCTTCGCCGGGCGAGGTCAGCCGCCACCACGATCATGAGTTTTTCCTGCTCACGCGGCAAAAGATGCATAGGTTCTCCTTTAAACTTCCTGGTGCTGCGCAGACGGACGTCTGATCACTCGAGGCTGGAACAGCCGAGGACGTCGGGCGCTACTTCTCTTATAGAACCAAACGTCTGACATATCCACTTGGGATCCCTGCCAACGAATTGCGACCAGCGTATGACTTGCAAAGTTTCGTCCGCGTTTCCTAGTCCTGCGGACCGGCCTTGGTTTGGCGCTCGGCAGCGTGCTTGCGCACCTGCCAGATCAAGAGAAGTACGACGGCGACGCCCGCGACTACCAGCGCGCCACCGCGGCCGAAGGTGCGGGCCACCTCTTCGTAGGAATTCCCCCCAAGGAAGCCGATGGTGACGAACAGGCTGCCCTAAATAATGCCGCCCGTGAAGTTCCACGCGGCGAAGCGGCGGTACGGCATTTGGCTCAAGCCGGCCAGGGCGGGCATGACGGCGCGGAAGAACGCCGTGAAGCGTCCGAGGAAGAGCGCATCTTCAGCGAAGACCAAGGCGAAGACTATGCAGGCCACCACCAGGGGACTGGCGTGGAGGAGCCCCTCGAGCAGCGACTGCATGGCTCTGAGTGTGTCAGAAAACCGATCCCGCAGGGAGGCGGCGGGCAGCAGGAAATTCTCCGGCAACCCATAGACAGCCTGATACATCACTAATATACTAGTTGCGTACTTCACGCTTCAAGCGTGACCAGCTCGATGAGGAGTTATACCGCACATGCAGAAACTCGCACACCGGCTTGAACGCCTGGGCACCGAAACTGCTTTCAGCGTCGCGCAGGCCGCCGCTGCCTGGAAGGCGAAGGGCAACCTCGTCTACCCCTTCCACTTGGGCGACATCAACATCCCGACGGCCCCGCACATCATTGAAGCGATGAACAAGGCCATCGCCGATGGGTACACCGGTTACTGCCCGGGCCCCGGCATCCCGCAGCTGCGCGAAGCACTGGCCGAGGACATCGGATCCCGCCGCGGCATCGAATTCTCCCCGGAGAACGTGGTGGTCATGACCGGCGGCAAGCCCGTGATCACCAAGTTCCTCCAAGCCGTGATGAACCCCGGCGAGGAAGTGCTCTACCCCAACCCCGGTTTCCCGATCTACGAATCCCAGATCGAATACCTGGGCGGAACGGCCGTGCCCTACCGCTACGTGCCCACGTCCAAGGGTTTCGCGATCGACCTGGACCAGGTCCGGGCCTCGATCACCCCGAACACCACCGCGATCATCTACAACGACCTGCAGAACCCGATCTCCGCCGAGTCCACCGCGGCCGAGCGTGAAGCGATCGCCCAGATCGCGATCGAGCACGATCTCTGGGTCCTCTCCGATGAGGCCTACTTCGAAACCCGCTACGAAGGCGTTTCCTCCTCCATCACCTCGATCCCGGGCATGGCCGAGCGCACCGTGATCCTGTACACGTTCTCCAAGAAGTTCGCGATGACCGGCTCCCGCCTGGGCTGCGCCGTGGCCCCGCGCGAGATCGCGCAAGTGCTCAGCACCCTGAACACCAACGACGAGTCCTGCACCACCCACTACGTCCAATGGGCAGGCATCGAAGCGCTCCGCGGACCCCAGGAACCCGTCCAGGACATGCTGGACATCCTCAAGGGCCGCCGCGACGCCGCGTGCGAGATCGTCAACAGCATCCCCGGCATGAGCGTGGCTGTTCCGCAGTCCACGTTCTACCTGTTCCCCGACGTCACCGACGCCATGCAGAAACTCGGGTACACCGCCGTCGGCGATTTCGCCTCCGACGCCCTCTACAAGACCGGGGTGTCCTTCTGCACCCGCGAGCACTTCGGCCGGCGCCTGCCCGGAGAGGACCGCCAGTACATCCGGCTGGCCTACTCCGGTATTGAAACACCGGCCATCCAGGAAGGCCTGGGCCGGCTGCGTGAATGGATCGCAAGCGCATGAGCCGCGTCGTCGTCACGGGACGCATCCCCGAAGCCGCCCTCGAGAACCTCCGCGCCAACCACGACGTCCTGGCCTGGGAAGGTGAAGGGTCCATCAGCCGCGAGGAACTCCTCCGCCGCGTGGCCGGAGCCGACGCTATCGTCAGCCTGCTCACCGAACGCGTCGACGCCGAACTGCTCGACGCCGCCGGCCCGCAACTGAAGGTCGTCTCCAACGTCGCCGTGGGCTATGACAACATCGACGTCCCGGCCTGCACCGAACGCGGAATCACCGCCACCAACACCCCCGGCGTGCTCACCGAAGCCACCGCCGACATCGCGTTCGGGCTCATCCTCATGGCCACCCGCCGCCTCGGCGAAGGCGAACGCCTCATCCGCGCCGGACAGCCCTGGAAATGGGGCATGTTCTTCCTGCTCGGCTCCAGCCTGCAAGGCAAGACCCTGGGTGTGGTGGGCATGGGCGGCATCGGTATCGCCACCGCACGCCGCGCCAAGGCCTTCGGCATGGACATCGTCTACCAATCCCGCAGCGAAATCGACCCCACCGTCGCCGCCGAACTCGGCGCCCGCCGCGTCGAACTCGACGAACTGCTGGCGATTTCCGACGTCGTGTCCCTGCACTGCCCCTACGGCCCGAACACCCACCACCTCATCGGCGCCGAACAACTCGCGGCCATGAAGGACACCGCGTACCTGGTCAACACCGCACGCGGACCCATCATCGACGAAGCAGCCCTCGCCCTCGCCCTACGCGAAGGCCAAATCGCCGGCGCAGGCCTGGACGTCTTCGAACAGGAACCCAAAGTCCACCCCTGGCTCCTGGAACTCGAAAACGTAGCCCTCGTCCCCCACCTGGGCTCCGCCACCGTCGAAACCCGCACCGCCATGGCCGTCCTCGCAGCCACCAACACCCTCGCCATCCTGGCCGGCGAACAACCACCCACACCCATCAACTAACGGGCGAACACACGAAGCGGCGGGTGGGATTTCCCACCCGCCGCTTTTTCGTGCGCCCACCAGTGCAGCGTCCATCTATCCACAGGCAACACCACTGTGCTTAGCCCGGAAAAGTTCCCGACATAGACTTCAGACATGGAAATTCCCCCGTGGTCGGCGAAGCAGCTGAGAAAGCTGGGGGAATCGATAAGGGACGGCTTAACTGCAAAGCCCGGACTGCCGTCCTACGACGATGTCATGCTGTACTACAACGACGTCGCCGCCGAAACTCAAGAGCTAATTGCCGGTTTGGACTGGACCACGCTGTTGGACCGTCGGCCATTCGAGGTCACGTCCAGGCCCAAAACAATCGACACTCTTCGGCAGAAATTGGTCAGAGACCGAAACACGCCGCTCTCCAATGTCCAAGACATTGCGGGGGTACGATTCGAGGCTGAAATGAGCCTTGATGAACAGGATGCCGTAGCCACGGCGATATCAGGCCTTTTCGGGCACAGCCCGGAACGTTGCATGCACGATCTCAGGACACAGCCGCACAGTGGCTACCGCGCAGTTCACCTTTGGCTGAGGTTGCCTGTGCGGGTTGAGGTTCAAATCAGAACCCACATGCAGAGCTCCTGGGCAAACATGTATGAGTCCGCCGCGGACGTCTTGGGACGGGACATAAGGTACGGAGCGTTTCCCGATGATCCCAGCTTGAAGAAATTTGTCACGGACCTTCAAGAAATTTCTGTAGACGGGATTCGACAACTTGAGTCTGCCCGCAACGGACTGCTTCCCCTCGAATCGTCGTTGGCTACCACCCGCAGTGTGGTGGCTCAATACGATCCAGGAACACGCGACTACGACTTCCACGATCAGCATGCGGCCAGGCAGGCAATCCAACTTGAAGAACTACGCAACGTTGTCTTGGCGTCCGAAAAGAGTATCCGGGGGCAAATGGACTCGCTCAAAGCTACCTTTGATACGATCCGAGAGACAGGAAGGTGATGATCAGTTGGCTGGTTTCGTAATCAAATACAACAGACGTACTGGCGATCGGATCGTCACAGAGTTCCCTGGGCGGCTCGGGCATAGGGAGGCCCTTAAACTCCGTCTGCAGCTCGAACGGGAGCGTGAAAGCCGCGAGTGGGAGATCGTATCCCTCAACAGCGATTCCCTCGAAACCGTCGAGAAGACGCACTCGCGCTACTTCACAGGTCACCTCATCGGGGCTTAGTTGTTCCTGCCCCGGGCCGCGACCTTCCACGTGTCCACCACGGCGCCGCCGCGGACAACAGAAACCTCGTCCACCAGGTTCATAGTCAGGCACACGTGGTTGGGGATGACGCGAAGGCGCTGACCCAGTTCCGGAAGCTGCTCCGACTCGGGCCACAAAACAGTCGCGTGGTGCTCGGAGAGTGCCGTAATCCGCGCCTCGGGGAACTCCGGCAGCCGTCCATACCCGGAGGCCCAGTCAGGCCGGTCACTGCCAAGGATCTTGCTCCCGGCATCCACCACTACGCGGCGTACATTGCCGCCGCTTGCCTCGTGCCGGCTGACCACCGTGGCCGCCACTGTAAGGGCGATGTCCTCCCACGAACACCGTTCCAATTCCAACTGCTGGGCGTCGCCGAAAACGTAAACGCCGGGCCGTAGTTCAGTGGCGACGGTCTCCGAGTCGATGAGGGCGGTCGGAGTGGATCCCCCGCTGATGATCCGCACCTCGAAGCCGGCATCAGCCAAGGCCGTCGCGGCCTCGCCAAGGGCTTCGTTTTCGTTGCTGGCTGCGCCGGTGGGCATTCCTGGCTTATAGCTGTGTCCCGGGAACGTGAAAACACCGGCCACAGTCAGTCCGGCAGCGGCGGCAGCTTTCGCCACATCCACCACTTCCGTCGGCAGCACGCCACTGCGGTGGTGTCCGCTGTCCACCTCGATCAGGACGTTGATGTCCGGGGCATCCGCGGCCAGCTGCCTGCCAAGTTGCGTGGCGCTTTCCGAGGAATCAACGCCCACAGCAAGGGAGCATTTCGACGTGAGCTTCCGCAACCGCTCAGCGTGAGAAGCCTCCACCCACAGCGGGTAAGCAATGAAGATGTCCGATGCGCCGCCGTCGGCGAAGACCTCGGCCTCGCCGATCGTGGCGACGGTCAGGCCAACAGCGCCGGCAGCGAGCTGCTTTGCCGCGATGTCCAGTGTCTTGTGAGTCTTCGCATGCGGCCGGAGACGCAGCCCGCGTTTGAGCGTGCTTGCCGCCATGCGTTCGATATTCCGGTCGAGGATATCCACGTCGATCAGGATGGCGGGCGTAACAACTTCAGCGGGGACTGCGTGGTTCATCCTTCGACAGTAATGCCTACGGCGCGGACTGCCGGACGCGCAGCGAGAACGCCGCCTCGGGCTGCTCCACAGCGCTGCCCTTGCCTTCGATCCGTTCGATCAGGAGTTCGACGGCGCGCTCCGCGATTTCCGTACGGCCCGGCGCCACGGTGGTGAGGGAAGGCGAGGAGAAGCGGGCCTCGTCGATGTCATCGAAGCCAGCCACGGCAATCTCCCCCGGAACGTCCATGCCGCGCACCTGTAACGCGTGCAGCGCACCCAAGGCAACGGCGTCGTTCAAACCGAAAACGGCGTCGAAGCCAACCCCGCTCTCCAACAGACGGCCGATCGCCTCCGCGCCACCGTCCCGCCGCCAATCGCACGGCACCACCAAGGCGGATTCATACTCCACTCCCGCGGCAGCGAGCGCAGCCTTGTACCCGGTAAGGCGGAGGCCGCTGGTACCGGTGGTGTCGCCGTCGTGCGCTCCCAGGACGGCTATACGACGGCGGCCGGTCGAGAGCAGGTGGGTGGTGACCGCCGCTGCCGCGTCGTGGTTCCGGATGAGGACGATATCCAGGCGCGGATCCTGGACGAATTCGCCGAGAAGGACCAGTGGCTTCTTGCCCGCGGCCTCAATGATCTGGTCCGCGTCCAGGGCCAGCGGGATAAACAGCAGCCCGTCGGTGAGGCTGCGGAACTGGCCTTGGAGCGCCGCCCGTTCATGGCCGGCCTCGTTGCCGGACTGTTCCACCAGCACCCGGTATCCGCGCTGCCATGCGGCCTTCATGACGTCCGAGGCGAGCTCCGCGTAATAGGGAATGTTGAGGTCGGCCAGGACCAGGCCCAACATGCTCGTCTTTCCGGAACGGAGGCTGCGGGCGGTCAAGTTTGCCTCGTAGCCGAGCTCGTCGATGGCGTCCAGGACGCGTTGCTTGGTGGTGGGCCGAATGAACTCATAGTTGTTGATGACGTTGGAGACCGTCTTCAGGGAGACACCGGCGGCCCGCGCGACGTCGTTCATGGTGACCGCCAAAGCCACTCCTTCGGTTCGGGTTCCAGCGTTGCAGGCTGGGAATCTTGGAATACATCCTAGGAAACTGCGCCTACCCGCGCGTAACGGTCTAGTCTGAAAGAAATGCTCGGCTCTCTAGCGATTGCCGGGCGCCGGCGATCGTCAAGGCGCGGGACATGGGCTTCGACAGCAATGAACCTGAGCAGAGCCGGGGGCTCCAAGCAGTGCTGACGGCCGGAAGCATCAGTACCGAATCCCTGTGGCTGCATTACGTCAGTGTCGGCGGGTCCATGGGTGAACTCGAGGTGGAGGCCTACCTGCAAGGCCTTCTCTCCGTACCGGCGTTCCAGCGGGACATCCTGGCGTTCGCGGCCAACGAGCTGTGGGACAGCCCCACGGGACCACACGCCCCCTACACCGATGAACTTGGCCCCTTTACGCCGGAAGAGCCCCTGACCCCGTAGCTGTCACACACCGCTCATACCCCTGCAACGAGCCTGCAACATGAATGCGAGAGGCTGGGCCAAGAGCCAAAGAAGCCAGCCGAGGGGAGCAACCATGGGCATCGCAAACACAGACCTTTTCCAGGCGCTGAAGACACAGGCCAGCTTGGCGCAGGCTTTCGGCACGTTGCCGGGCAGTGAAGCCGAGCCGCACGCGTTGAACGCAGGCGAACACATCGAGGCCTGGCACAATGGCCGTCTTTTCCACCGGGGTGTGGTGGTAAAAACCATCGCAGGCACGGGCCTGTTCTGGCTGCAGGATGAGGGCGGCTCCCGCAGGCTCCTGGATATGGAGTCCGTGGACGTGGTCCCTGCGGGTAGCCCGGCCCCGGTCCCCGTCGAGGAACCGGAGCCAGTCACCGAGGCCACCGTCACGCCGATCTCGCTCTTCCCGATCTTCCAGGATGGCTCGCAGGCGATCGCCTAGTGTCCGCCTAGCCCAGTTGCAGGCGGATCATGCTCCAGCTGACCGCCGGCAATTCAGCGGTGAGTTTGCCGCCGTCGAGCTTTACACTGACGTTCTCCGACGGCAGGACCGAGGTTGAATCGTCTGCCGTCGCCTGCCAGTACGGGTCCTTGTTGGTGTACGTCACCGCTTCGATAACCTTGCTTGCGCCGAGGCTTCCGACGGCGGCAGCAAAGGTGAGCGCGTCCGTCGTCGAGCGGTTGACAGCGAACACTACGGCTTCGTTGGCCTCGTTGTCATACGTCGCCACGGCCGAAAGCGCCGCGAAGCCGGACGTCTTCTCACTCTCCAGCAGCGGGGACTCGACGGCGAGCTTCAGCACGGTGCCGGACGCGTGCCGCGAGGTGAGTGCGAAGGGGTGGAACGTGGTCTGCTTCCAGGAACGGCCACCCGGCTCGGTCATGATCGGGGCGATGACGTTGACCAGCTGCGCGAGGCTGGCCGCGTGGACACGGTCCGTGTTGCGCAGAAGAGTGATGAGGAGGTCGCCCACCACCACGGCATCCGCGACGGTATAGCGGTCCTCCAGCAACACAGGAGCCACGGGCCAGTCCTCCCCGGTGGGCGCTTTCGATTCGTCACGGGACATGTGCCACACGCTCCACTCGTCGAACGAGATATTGACCTGCTTTTCGGACTTCAGTACCGACTTCACGTGGTCGATGTGGGACGTGAGGTCCTTGATAAAGGCTTCCATCCGGTGGCCCGCGGAGAGGTGTTCCTGGAGGTCGCCGAAGTCCTCAAAGTACTGGTGGGCGGAGATGAGGTCCACCAGCTCGTAGGTCTCGTTGAGGACCACGCGCTCCCATTCGCCGAACGTGGGCATGCTCGGGGCGGAGCTGCCGCAGGCCACCAGTTCCAGGTCCGGCTTGACCATGCGCATGGCCCGCGCCGTTTCCGCCGCCACCCGCGCGTACTCCCCAGCCTTCTTGTGGCCGATCTGCCAGAAGCCGTCCATCTCGTTGCCGAGGCACCACATGGTGATGTTGTGGGGATCGACGGCGCCGTTGGCCTTGCGCTGTTCGGAAAGGGCCGTTCCACCCTTGATGTTGGAATACTCCAATAGGTCCAGGGCTTCCTGGGTTCCCCGTGTACCGAGGTTGACGGCCATCATCGGGTCGACCCCGGCCTTCTTTGACCACTTTGCGAACTCGTCCACGCCCACCAGGTTGGGGTCCGTGGAGTGCCAGGCGAGGTCCAGCCTTGTTGGGCGGTCCTCCTTTGGACCCACGCCGTCTTCCCAGCGGTAGCCGGAGACGAAGTTGCCACCCGGGTAGCGCACGGTGGAGACGCCGAGTTCCTTGGTAAGTCCCAGGACGTCCGTGCGGAAGCCGTCTTCGTCTGCAGTGGGGTGCTCTGGCTCGAAGATCCCGGTGTATACGCAGCGGCCCAAGTGCTCAACGAAGGCCCCGAAGGTCTTCCTGCGGACGGGGCCCACGACGAACGCGGGGTCGATGGTGATTTTGGCCGTGGAGTTTTCTGGTGTTTCCAAGCGGGGCGTCCTTTAGTGGGCTAGGTCTGCTGTTTGCTGGTTTACAACGTTGTAGAAACTATGCTGCGGGTGCCTTGGGGTGTGCGTCAAGGGTTTTCTGGTCCGTTGAGCAAGAGAAAACCCCGGAACCATGTGGTCCCGGGGTTTTCGGAGGGTGGGCCCTGTGGGGATCGAACCCACGACCCACGGATTAAAAGTCCGATGCTCTACCAACTGAGCTAAAGGCCCTCCAGCTGTCTAAACAGCCATGAATACTGTACATCACAGCCAGCGGCGCGACAGAACCGTGCCGCCGCCACCCACTTTGGGCAGCGTACGACGGCGCCGAGCGGCCAGGACGGCGTGTCGGCCCACCGACGGCGGCAAAGGAGGTCGCGGCGGCACACCCACCCGATGGCGGAACCCCGCGTGCCGCCGCCACCCACTTTGGGCAGCGCACGACGGCGGAGCGCGGCCAGGGCGGCGTGTCAGCCCACCGTCGGCGGCAAAGTGGGTCGTGGCGGCACACCCAGGGCCCCAGCACAGCCCACCCAGCCCAGCCAACCGTTACTCGACCGCGTCAGGGCACAGGAGTACGGTGAACTCATGAGCGAACAGCCAGGACCACGCGCGTACGGCGGAGCCAACAGGCACCACAAACCCAAGCCCTTCGCGCCCATAGATTTCGAACCGTTCGCCGGAGGCGCCGACCCCGCCCGCGTCTCCGAAGCCGCCCATCTCGCGGCCCAGGCGCTGGTCAGGCGTGGCCGCGACAGCGACGATCCCAAGGTCACCCGCAGGCTGGTCAAACTCGCTGACGAACAGGGCCTCGATGCCATCGCCGAAATGTGGGCCGAAAGCCCCGCGCGGTCGCTCCCTGGCGCATTGTGGCGGCTCTACGCACTCCGCGCCGCCACCATCCAAAACCCCGAACGCATCTCCGTCTACTTCCGGGCGGGCCGGGACACAGCCCAGGTTTCCAACGTGGTTGCGGGCGCCGCAGAGCCCCCGGGCGCAGATGAAATGAAGACCATGGCGGACGCCATTTTGTCTGGAGCGTTCGACGGCGATTTCGACGTCGCGCTGGAACGTTCCGCCGCGTTTTGCCGGGTGGTGGCACTCGGCCAGGCGACGCTTGCCGATGGCGCCGAGCACAGCAACGAGGGCCATGCCAGCAAGCTGACCCGCAATTCCCACCAGCTGGTGAAGACCGCGGAAGACCTGGAACACGCAGCAAATGCTTGGCGTCTGGGCGAACTCGATTAGTGATAAAGCAGCCGACACAGGGGCCGGAAGTTACCCACTTCCGGCCCCTGCTGTCAATGTTGACTTAGCTTCGGCTACGTAGAAAACTGAAGTTGGTGTCGAACCGCGAAACCCCCGGGCTTCAACTTATAGCCGCTTCGAGCGGCCTACCGCCGAGAGGCGTATCCGGTTCGGCACCATTTTTATGCCCTACTTCAGGGTGATCTTCGTTTCCGCTTGTTCCTTCTTGTCGTGGTCCAGCTTCCCGTCAGCACCCGCCGGCGTCATGGTTGCCGTTACCTCGGCTTCCTTGCCCGCCGTGTACGCGAAGTTCTCGGCAATGTTGAACGACTCCCCCGGGGCCAGCTTGAACGGAGCCTCCTCCTTCAGCTTGATGCCCGAACTGGTCAGCCCATGCTTCTTGAACTGGTCGCTGCTGGAATCCGAGGGCATGCCACCCAGGTACTTCCAGTCCGTGTACTTGGCACTCGGGGTGATGAGCGAGTGGCTCAGGGGAATCTCCGCCGAGGAAGTGTTGGTCACTACGTAGTTCACGTAAACCACGGGAGCGCCCTTCTTGAGCAGGTTCTCCTTGGTCTCCTTGTCCACGAACATGCTGTCCTTGGAGGCAACGTCCGTGGCCACCTGGTAGATGTCCACGCTGAAGCTGTCGCCCTTGATGCTGCCGAGCTTGTCCCCGGCATCGGAAATCGGGAGCGCCCAGGAAGCAGCCTTGTAGGCCCCCGAGGACGCGCCCGCCCCATCAGCGGAAGCAGAGGCGGATGGCGAGGCCGAAGAAGCCGACGGCGAGGAAGACGACGGTTCGGAACCTGCCGCCGTCGTGCTTGTACCGCCGCCGCAGGCACTCAAGGCCAGCATTCCAGCAAAGGCGATGCCGGTGATCTTCACTACATTGTTGATGCGCACAATTCCCCCATTGAGTTGATTAATTCGGTAACGCCCCTAGATTTCCATAAAACGCATGAGTATTGCCATGGGGAGAAGTGCCCGCGTGTCGGTAATCCGGGAAAGCCACGTAACACGGCAGCGTCCCGTGTACAGGTAAAGTTGTGACCGAAACGGGAAGCGTCAAGTCAAGCTGCCCGCCGCCCATCCGACCCCCGACCGGAAGCGACATGAAGCTGCGCCTTTTCCCCCAGGAACCTGCCGGGCTGGTACTGCTCGCGCAGATGGCCGGCGTCATCGTGGCGGCCACGGGTACGCTGTCGGAGATCCTTGGCGCGCCTGCCAGCGAGCATGAGCGGCTCAGTGAGGAACTGCACGAGCACGAGTCCAAGTCGTTGGACCTGCACTTCGCGCTCCTGACGCACATGCGCACCAGCTTTGTGAACCCGCTCCCCCGCGAGGACATGTACACGCTGTCCCGCCACCTCAACGAGGCCATGGAAAAGCTCGATGCCGCCGGTGAACTCGTGGCGCTCTACAAACTGGACCGCCTGCCCAAGCGGGCCGCCGACCAGCTGGAAATCATCAGCCGGCAGGCCGAGCTCACCGTGGATGCCATGCGCAAGCTCGAGGACCTGGACGAACTCGAGGACTACTGGATCGAAATCCTACGGCTTGCCAAGCGGGCCGAGCGGACGCACCGGATCTGGGTGGCCGAGATGCTCAAGGACATGAAGTCCACGCAGTACGCCCGGCACCGGGACATCGCCAACGAACTGGTGGAAGTCACCAAGGACATGCGGAAGATCGCTACGCAGGTAGGCAGCATCATCGTCAAGGAATCCTGACGTGACCACTGCCATCCTTGTCCTCGTGGTGGGCTTGGCCGCAGGATTCGCGTTCCTGAACGGCTTCCGTGACGTCTCGAACGCCGTAGCGCTTTCCACCAGGACGCGCGCCCTCACGCCGTCCATTGCCGTGCTCCTGGCGGTGATCTTCAACTTTGTGGGTGCCATGCTGAGCGGCGGCTTCGTGCTCGCGTTTACACAGGACTGGATCACCCTCCCGTCCGGCGCAAGTGGTTTGACCATGCTCGCTTCCGCCTTGGCCGCAGCGATCCTTTGGGGCGTCTATGCCTGGTGGCGGGGCATTCCACTGTCCTCCACGAACTCGCTCATGGGCGGCTTGATCGGGGCCGGAACCGCGAGTGTCCTGGTGGGCGGCAACTTCATCGATGGCGTGGACGCCGTGCTGTTGACGCAGGTTGTGCTGCCCTTGGTGGTTTCGCCCGTGCTGGCGTTCGTCGCCGCCTACTTGCTGGTTTGGCCGGTGACGTGGGCCGCCCGTTACGCCCAGCCCAATGTCATCAACCGGCGGTTCCGACGCGCACAGGCAGTGTCCTCAGCGGCGGTGGCGTTCGGCCACGGCTTGCAGGACGGACAACGCACGACGGCGGTCCTCCTCCTTGCGCTGGTGGCGGCGGGACTCGAATCCGGCGGGAGCGTACCCTTCTGGATCCTCTTCGTCACGGCCCTCATGCTGACGGCCGGAACACTGTTCGGGGGCTGGCGGATCTCGCACAACCTCGGGCACAGGATGATCCGGATCGACCCGCTGCGGGGGTTCGTGGCGCAAACCCTGACGTCGATAATGCTGTTCGTCGGCGCGATCGGCCTGCATTTCCCGCTCTCCACCACGCACACCCTCACGGCCTCGGCCCTGGGCGCGGGAACCAACCAGCGCTTCCACGTGACCAACCGCCGGCTGGTGCGCCGGATCCTCCTTTTCTGGCTGGTCACCCCGATCATCACGGCGGCCGTGGCTTTCATCCTCGAGCTGGCCTTCTCGCCCCTCGCGGACCTCTAAACCGACGGTTGGCAAGAAAAAGCGACGGCGGCCGTACCCCCAAGGCGACGGCCGCCGTCGTAATTCGCCGGCTCCCCCCATAGAAGCCGGAGCCTGCGGAACCCTTATCCGAAGCGGCCGGACACGTAGTCCTCGGTGGCCTTCTGGGACGGGTTGTTGAAGATGGACGTGGTGTCGGCAAACTCGATGAGCTTGCCCGGCTTGCCGGTGCCGGCGATGTTGAAGAAGGCGGTCTTGTCCGAGACGCGGGCGGCCTGCTGCATGTTGTGGGTCACGATCACCACGGTGTACTGGTCCTTGAGCTCGTTGATGAGGTCCTCGACGGCCAGGGTGGAGATGGGGTCCAGGGCGGAGCAGGGCTCGTCCATGAGGATCACCTGGGGTTCAACGGCTATGGCGCGGGCGATGCACAGACGCTGCTGCTGGCCACCGGAAAGGCCGGAGCCAGGCTTGTCCAGGCGGTCCTTGACCTCGTTCCAGAGGTTGGCACCAAGCAGGGACTTCTCCACCAGCGCGTCTGCCGCACCCTTGGAGATCTTCTTGTTGTTCAGCTTCACGCCGGCCAGCACGTTGTCCCGGATGGACATGGTGGGGAACGGGTTGGGTCGCTGGAAGACCATGCCGATCTGGGTGCGCACGGTGACAGGGTCCACGCCGGGACCGTAGAGGTTGTCGCCGTCGAGCAGGACTTCACCCTCAACGCGGGCGCCCGGAAGGACCTCGTGCATGCGGTTCAGGGTGCGCAGGAAGGTGGACTTGCCACAGCCGGACGGGCCGATGAAGGCCGTGACGGACTTGGCTTCGATGTTGATGTTGACGCCTTCAACGGCAAGGAAGTTGCCGTAGTAGACATTCAAGTCTTTGACGTCGATGCGCTTGGACATGATGTTCCTTTGTTCCTTGGGGGTCTGGAAGTTTTTTGTAGTAGCAGCCCGGCTGCTAGCGGCCCGGCTAGCGTCCTGTTTTCGGAGCGAAGATGCGGGCAATGAGGCGTGCTCCGAGGTTCAGGAGCATCACCAGGATGATCAGCACCAGGGCGGCGCCCCAAGCACGCTGGTCCGAAGGACCGGGGTTGGACGGCGACGTCGGGTTGAGGATCTGCGTGTAGATGAACGTGGGGAGGGAGGCCATCCAGCCGCCGAACACGTTGTTGTTGATGGTGGTGGCGAAACCGGCGGTGACCAGGATCGGCGCGGTTTCACCGATCACGCGGGCGATTGCCAAGGTGACGCCGGACGCGATGCCGGAGATCGCCGTCGGAATGACTACCTTCATGATGGTGCGCCACTTGCGGACGCCCAGCGCGTAGGAAGCTTCGCGGAGTTCGTTCGGGACGATCTTGAGCATTTCCTCACTGGAGCGGACAACCACGGGGATCATGAGGACGGAAAGCGCGACGGCGGCTACCGCACCGGTCTTGGTTCCGGGCCCGACGATCGCGAAGAAGAACGCCGCGGCAAAGAGGCCTGCCACGATGGACGGGATGCCGGTCATGACGTCCACGAAGAACGTGATGGCCCGTGCCAGCGGACGGTCGTTGCCGTACTCCACCAGGTAGATCGCGGTCAGCAGGCCAACAGGCACCGAGATGACGGTGGCCAGCAGGGTGATCTGGATGGTGCCGAGCAGCGCGTGGTAGATACCGCCGAGGACCTTGCCGCCCTCTTCCACTGCCTTGTTGTCGAAAGCGCCGGTCACGCCGTTCATGGAAGTTCCGAGGAAGCCCGGGGTGATCAAGCCGGGAATACCGTTGACCAACACGGTCCAGATGACCGAGACCAGCGGCAGGAGTGCGATCAGGAAGGCACCGACCACCAGGCAGGTGGCCAGCTTGTCCTTTGCCTTGCGGGCACCCTCAACGGCGCCGCTCCAGGCGACCAGGCCTATGGCGAACAGGATGGCCGAGACCAATCCCCAGCCGAAGGCGTTGAAGCCGATGAGTGCCAGGATGGCGGCACCAAGGATCAAAGCGACGGCCAGGACGATGTAGGGCGCGAACTTCGGCAGTTTGCCCTTGGTGAGCGCTGAGCGCTTGCGGACTACTGTGGCGGTCATTTAGTTGGCTCCCGAGAATTCTTTGTGCTTGCTGATGATCCAGCGGGCAATCATGTTCACGCCAAGGGTGATGACGAACAGCACCAGGCCGGCGGCGATCAGCGTGTTCACCTTGATGCCGCTGGCTTCGGGGAAGTTCAGTGCGATTTCGGCAGCGATGGTCTGGTTGCCGGACTGGATCAGGCTCGCGGTCAGCACGCCGGAGGAGAGCACCAGTGCCACGGCCATGGTTTCGCCGAGCGCACGGCCCAGGCCCAGCATGATCGCGCTGATGATGCCCGGACGGCCGAAGGGCAGCACGGCCATCTTGATCATTTCCCAGCGGGTGGCTCCCAGTGCCAAGGCGGCTTCCTCGTGCAGCTTGGGGGTCTGCAGGAAGATTTCGCGGGAGAGGGAGGTGATGATCGGCAGGACCATGACGGACAGGACGATGCCTGCGGTCAGGATTGTCTTGCCCGTAGCGGAGGCGGGGCCCTGGAAGAGCGGGATCCAGCCCAGGTTGTTGGCCAGCCAGTCGTAGGCCGGGGAGATTTCCTTGGCCAGGAACGCCGCACCCCACGCGCCGTAGACAACGGAGGGGATCGCCGCGAGGAGGTCCACTACGTAGCCGAGCCCCGAAGCGAGGCGGCGGGGGGCGTAGTGGGAGATGAACAGGGCCACGCCGATTGCTACGGGGGTGGCGATGACGAGGGCGATGACGGCGGCAATCAGAGTGCCGACGACGATCGGGGCGATGTAGGCAAAGAAGCCGTTCCCGCCTTGGATGTCCTCCGCCGGAGCGACGAGCGCAGGGATGGCCTGAACCACAAGGAACAGCGCGACTCCGAAGAGGACCGCGAGAATCAGGCACCCTGCGGCCAAGGCGGCCCCGGAGAAAACCTTGTCCCCGGCGCGTCCGGCGCCTTGGGAGGTTGTCAGGGAGTTGGTGGTCACTTCACGATCCTTCAGGTCTCAGTGAACTGGTCTTACATGGCTAAGTTCCCTGCCCCGCCCCAGCGGCGCTTCGGCCACCGGCACGCGGGACAGGAAACTTCGATGTTCAGCCGGGTTCGGTCAAAACCCGCCGGGAAACCTTAGGACTTGGCCTTGATGGTCTCGATGGCGGACTTGGCCTTGTCCTGCAGCGTCTTGGAGAGCGGCGCGGACTTTGCGGCGTCAGCAGCGGTCTTCTGGCCCTCGTCGGAAACGACGTAGGATTCGAAGGCCTTGACCAGATCGGCAACTTCCTTGGTCTCGTAGGTGGTGCAGACCACGTGGTAGGAGACGAGGACAACCGGGTAGGCACCGGCAGCGGTGGTCTTGCGGTCCAGCTTGATGGCGACGTCGTTGGCGGCGCGGCCTTCAACAGCGGCGCCGGCCTCGACGGCCTTGGCAGCAGCTTCAGCAGAGATCTTTACGAACTCTTCGCCGACCTTGATGGAGGCGGTGCCCAGCTTGCCGGAGACAGCGGAGTCGTCTGCGTAGGTCACGGCACCGGGGGTGTCGGTGACGGTCTTGACCACGCCGGAGGTGCCCTTGGCGTTCTCGCCCTGGAGGCTGGCCGGCCAGACGCCTGCAGCCTTGTCCGTCCAGACCTCGGGAGCAGCGGCTGCGAGGTAGTCGGTGAAGTTGGTGGTGGTGCCGGAATCGTCGGAGCGGTTGACCGGGGTGACCTTGAGGTCCGGCAGGGTGACGCCGGCGTTCAGGGCTGCGATGGCGGGATCGTTCCAGTTGGTGATCTGGCCGCGGAAGATCTTGGCAACCGTGGTGGCGTCCAGCTTCAGGTCGGTGATGCCCGGAACGTTGAAGGCAACGGCGATCGGGGAGATGTAGACCGGGATGTTGATGGCACCCTCAGGACCGCACTTGGCCTTGGAAGCCTCAAGCTCGTCGTCCTTGAGGTAGGCGTCGGAACCGGCGAACTGTGCCGAGCCGTCGATGATGGCCTTGCGGCCTGCGCCGGAACCATCCGGGGAGTACTGAACGGTGGCGCCCTGGTTGGCGGTAGCGAAGCCGGCCTTCCAGGAATCCATTGCAGCGCCGGTGGAGGAGGCGCCGATGCCGGTGAGCGTGCCGGTGACCTTGGTGCCGGAGGCACCGGTCTGGGTGCTGGCCGGCGTGTTGGTTGCGTTGTCCGAACCACAAGCGGTGAGCGCCAGGGCCCCAGCTGCGATGACCGCGATTGCCGCGTTGCGGCCGAAGTGAGTTACCTTCACTTGAATGTGCCCCTTCCAGGGATTTTCAGATGCTGCCGAACGGAGTTTCCGGCGTGAGTGATCTATCGGACCTTTTGTGCCTTTACTGACGGTAAGGAGCGCAGGTAACGGGACCTGTGGTGAAAAGTGAACGGGAAGTGAACGACGGCGGACCATTGGGTTATGTGGCGCGCGCCACCTTGAGCGGTGCTTGCCTTCCCGTCCGGCGTTCGTGGCGACTGTGCGCCTGTCAGGTTCGAGGGCTGGTGCGGTCCGGCAAATAGACTGGAAGGCATGGCCGCCACGAAGGGACTTTCCGCAAGCAAGAGGTTTGTCCGCACCCGCCTGCGGACGGGCCTGGTCCGGAGCCGGACCTCCTTGGTGCCGGCCATCCAGATGACGGTCTGCGCGGTGGGTGCCTACGCTTTCGCCGAGTACGTCCTGGGACATCAGGGCCCCCTGTTCGCTGCCACTTCGTCCTTGATTGCCTTGGGGTTCTCCCGCGATCCCCGCTTGCGCCGCGTGATCGAGGTGGGACTGGGCTGCACCCTGGGCATCGTGGTTGGCGACCTCCTGCTTCACTGGCTGGGAGCCGGAATCTGGCAGGCCGCCGTCGTCCTTCTTTTCTCCATCCTGCTGGCCAGGTTCCTGGACAGCGGCACGATTTTCACCACGCAGCTGGGGTTGCAGTCGTTGCTGGTGGTGCTGCTGCCGGCACCTGCCGGCGGACCGTTCACGCGCAGCCTGGACGCCGTGGTGGGTGGGGTTTTCGCGCTCCTGGTGACCATCCTGGTGCCGAAAGATCCGCGCCAGGAGCCCCGCAAGGACATCCAGAAGATCATGCATGAACTGGCCGAGATCCTGCGGGAATGTGCCAAGGCCATGCTGGACAGCGATTCGACCGCTGCGTGGCACGCCCTGATCCGCGGCCGCAATTGCCAGCCGTTGGTGGATCGCATGCGGCAGACCCTGCGGGCTTCCGGCGAAGTGGCCACGCTCGCCCCTGCCCACCGCCGGCACCGCGACGAACTCGCCAGCCTGGAACATTCGCTGGAGTACATCGACCTCGCACTGCGTAACAGCCGCGTCTTCGCCCGCCGGCTGACCAGCGCCATCAACCACGCCGCGTTGTCCGACGAAGCGACCGACAGCATCTCCGAAGTCCTCATGGAAACCGCCGCGGCCGTGGACGAGCTGACCATAGGACTCTCCGAGCAGAGCGAAGGAACCCGCCGGGCCCACTTGCGCCGTGCCCGGTCCGACCTCACCATGATCGCCTCACGGCTCCACCCCAAGATGCTTGACGTGCACCGGCTCGAAGGCGAAACCGTGGTGATGCTGTTCCGGCCGCTCATGGTGGACCTGCTGGAAGCGAGCGGATTGGAACCCGAGGAAGCCCGCGCGGTTCTCCCGCCGTTGTAGGAAGCCCGCCGAGATGGCATTTAATGCCAATCCGGCACCCAAACATTGGCATTAAATGCCATCTCGCGGGTCCTCACAGCGAAGGCCCAGACGGTCCGGGGATAATGGGCCGATGCTTCCTGCTACCCCAGTGCGCCCCTCCCTGCGCTTCAGGCCGGCGCCAGCCTTGCGGTTGCGCCAGCGGCTGCTGTTCCTGTGGGCCGGATCGCTGTTCGTTGCCGGGGACGTGGTGTTCTGGCTGATGTTCGCCGCCGTCCTGTCCTCCAGTGGCCTGGCAACCCTTGACGGGGCCGTCCACACGTTCGTGGTGGACTCCCGCAGCCCCCTTTCCACCGCCTTCCTTGGCGCGGTTTCCGGGGTCACCTCGCCCACCGTGATGTCGGTTGTTGGCGGCATGGTTGCCATCGCGTGGGCCGTCTGGAAGCGCGAACTCTGGCGCCCCGCGGTGCTGATGGGAGCCATGGTCCTCTCGGTGGTGTTGGCCACTGTCATCAAGTTGGACGTCTCGCGCTCCCGCCCGCCGTCGTCGGACTTCCTCCTGGGTCCCGACGACGCCCTGTCCTTCCCCTCCGGCCACACGCTCGGGGCCGCGGTTTTCGCGTCGGTCCTCGCCTATTTGCTCGTCTCGCGTTCCGGTACGCGTACGACGGCGGTGCTCGCCTACGCCGGCGCCGCCCTCCTCACGCTGGTGGTCGCCTACAGCCGGCTCTACCTGGGGTACCACTGGCTCACGGACGTGGTGGCGTCGCTTGGGGTGGCGTTGGGCGTGCTGGGCCTGGCGGTTTTCGTGGACTCGGCGAGGCACGGAAGGTCCGCCTAGCATTGGCCGCTGGGCCGCCTAAATTCCTCTCCCATTCTTATTGTTGCGAGGGCAACTACTCGGTAGCCTATGCATCATCGTGAGCACAATCACGGGTTCGCATGTAATCATCTGGGGAGACATACATGAAACGTTCCTTGCTTGCTTTAACGGGTGCTTTGGCTGTTGCACTTGCCGGGCCCATAGCGCCGGCCGCAGCCGCCACAACACCAGCACAAGTAGCCACCGGGTTCTCCGGTTCGGCTTACGGTTCCTACATTTTCAACGCAGACAAAACGCTGACTTCGGGTCCAACAGCGAATTCGGGCGTCAGCTGCACGGGTGCTACCGGAAGGACTTCCACCGCCACAGCCGCAGGATTGAACCTTCCCGCCGTGGGAACTGTCGGCGCCGCGTCCACGAGCGTGAAAACCCTGTTGACCGCCACAGGAAAACGCATCGAAGCGCAGTCAACTGTCGCCGGCACCAACCTGCTTGGCGGACTCATCACCGCGGGGACAATCACCTCGGCCAGCTCCGCTGACAAGAACACCAGTGGTGCTTTCACTGGCACCAATGCCACAACCATCGCCAACCTCAAGGTCCTGGGCCTTCCGGTCAGCGCCAATCCGGCACCCAACACGGTCCTCGACCTGAACGTTCCGCTGGTGGGATCGGTGGGCAAGGTGACCCTCAACGGCCAGGAGAAACGAGCCGTCACCGGCGGCTACATCGTCACGACTACGGCGCTGCGGGTTGAAATCCTCAAGACAGGACTCGCCGGGATCAAGGTGGGAACGGACATCCGCGTCGGCGTCAGCACCGCGGGCCTGGGTCCGGCACAGACCGGTTACCTGGCCGGAACGGGCTTCAGCACGCGGGCTGTCCTGGCCAATGGTTTGCTGGGGTCCAACCCCACGGCCCTGGCCTACGCCAAGTGCGGTGGCGGAACGAACAATGCCAACCTGGCTTCCACCAACATCCTTGGGCTGGCAACTGCCGGGGCTTCTTCAACGGCAACCACCGGGGTCCTGACACCACAGCCAAAGGTCACGGTCACCAATACGATTGCGGGGCTCAACCTCCTCAATGGGGCAATCCAGGCCGACGGCATCAAGGCGGAGACCAGCGCAACCAGGACGGCGACGGGTACAACGGTGACGTTGACTGATACGTCCACGTTCACCAACCTGAGGGTTGCGGGCTTGCCGGCCATCAATGCATCGGTTGCACCGAACACGGTGGTCAATGTGGCAGGTTTGGGCACGGTCACCCTGCACAAGGTCAGCAAGTCGTCCACCAGCATCATCGTCACCATGATTGATGTAGTCATCAGCCAGCCGATTGGCTCGCTGCCAACGGGCTCGAGGATCCAGATTGGTTACTCGAGCACGGGCGTCGTCCAGTAAGCATTCCAGGCTGGAACAGGACGGCCCGTCAGCCCTTCGGGGTTGGCGGGCCGTCCTATTCTGTCAGTGCTCCGCACTAACCTTGGATCCATGGCTTCAAAGACCTCCCGCGCTTCCAAGACCCCTGCGTACAAATGTGCCGAATGCGGCTGGACCGCCATCAAATGGGTGGGTCGTTGCGGCGAGTGCCAGGCGTGGGGAACCGTTGAGGAGTACGGTGCCACGGTTGCCCGGACGACGGCGGCTGCCACCGTTTTGGAGCCTGCCCGCCGCATAGCCGAAGTGGATGGGACGACGGCGGCCTTCCTGCCCACCGGGGTGGACGAACTGGACCGGGTCCTGGGTGGCGGGCTCGTCCCGGGTGCCGTGATCCTTCTTGCCGGGGAACCCGGTGTCGGGAAGTCCACGCTCCTGCTGGATGTAGCCGCGAAGTTCGCCCGCACCGGGCAGGACGTCCTGTACGTCACGGGCGAGGAGTCGGCGGCGCAGGTGAAGCTGCGCGCTGAGCGGATCGACGCCGTCGCCCACACCCTGTATCTGTCGGCCGAAACAGACCTCGGCCAGGCACTGGGGCAGGTGGAGAAACTCGAACCGAAGCTCCTGATCGTGGACTCCGTGCAAACACTTAGCAGTGCGGACGTCGAGGGCAGCGCCGGCGGAGTATCGCAGGTCCGCGAGGTGGCGGCTTCCATCATTGCTGCTGCCAAACGGCGCAACATGACCACGCTGCTGGTGGGCCACGTGACCAAGGAGGGGACCATCGCCGGTCCGCGCCTGCTGGAGCACTTGGTTGATGTGGTGTGCCAATTCGAAGGCGAGCGCCATTCCCGGTTGAGGCTGCTCCGCGCCGTCAAGAACCGCTACGGCGCCACGGACGACGTCGGATGCTTCGACCTGAACGAGGCCGGCATCGAAGGCCTTGCCGATCCCAGCGGGCTCTTCGTGTCGCGGACGCGCGAACCCGTCTCGGGCACCTGCATCACGGTGACCATGGAGGGCCGCCGGCCGCTGCTGGCCGAGGTGCAGTCCCTCCTGGCAGAAAGCGCGAATGCGCAGCCTCGGCGTGCCACCAGTGGCCTTGAGAGTTCCAGAGTGGCCATGCTCCTCGCCGTCCTGCAACAACGGGCCGGCTGCATGCTCCATAAGGACGACTCCTACGTTGCCACCGTTGGCGGCGTTAAGCTCACTGAACCGGCCACGGACCTTGCCGTAGCGTTGGCCGTCGCTTCCGCCAAGTCCCGGAAGGCACTCCCCCAGCGGCTCATTGCTTTTGGCGAGGTTGGCCTGGCCGGCGAGGTGCGTCCTGTCCCGGGGATCAACCAACGGATCCAGGAGGCCCACCGCCTGGGCTTCACCCACGCGATTGTTCCGGCTAGTCCGGCGGGTGCCGGGGTGATCCCTGATGGCTTCTCGGTCCGCGAAGTAGGGCATCTGGCGGAAGCATTGGAGCTGCTCATCACGTAGCCGATGCGGGGTGTCGAATCCCCGTCGGCACCGGCGTGGGCAAGGATGAGACCCATGACCAAGAGAACTGTGCTTATCGGGGGACGCTTTTTCTTTGGCCTTCTGACCCTGGTTGCCGTGGCGACGCAACTGGTGGTCCACATAGGGCTGGGTTACGACGTCGGAAACTTTTTCAGCTATTTCACCAACCTGTCCAACATCTTCGCTGCCGTCGTCCTGCTGATCAGCGGTTACCGGGTGCTGATCCGGAAACGGCCCAGTGAGGCGGACGACGTCAGCCGCGGAACGGCGACGATCGCCATGGCCGTGGTCGGTATTGTCTTCGGCGCCCTGCTGGCCGGCGAGGACCTGGGCTCCATGGTGCCGTGGGTCAACTTCGTGGTGCACTACCTGATGCCCGTGGTGATGGTGGCCGACTGGCTCTTCCAGCCGCCCCGGGCAAAGCTGGAACTCCGGCACATCCCGTACTGGCTGATCTATCCCATTGCGTACCTGGTCTACAGCCTTGTCCGGGGATCGATCGTGAACTGGTATCCGTACTGGTTCATCAACCCGGACCGCGCCGGTGGATGGGGTGGCGTGGTGGTCTATGCGATTGCCATCGCCGTGGGCTTCCTCATTGTGAGCCTCGCGATGCTGTGGCTGGGGAACAAGCTGAAGCGCCAAGTGGATTACTAGGCCGAAAGCCGCCAGCACACCATGCTGTCCAAGAGCATTTCCTGGGCCACTCTGAACATAACAAAATGGCCCACTTTGGGGCTTGCTGGTGCGGTTAACGGTGCTCGGAAGCCATATCATGGTGCTTGTCGTCATCAGGGCATTTTCACGGGTGCCTCCCGATGCCGGATTCAGCTTGTCTGTGAGCCGAGGCTTGCACCTTCGAAGGGAAACCCCATGGCCCGGAGCCCGGAAGAATCGCTCAAGGCGACTCTGGCCAGAGTCGCGCCCGGAACTCCGTTGCGTGACGGACTGGAACGGATCCTTCGTGGCCGCACCGGCGCACTGATCGTGCTGGGCTCGGACCGCACCATCGACTCCATCTGTTCGGGTGGTTTCGAGATCGGCATCGAGTTCTCCCCCACGCGCCTTCGCGAGCTGGCCAAGATGGACGGCGCCATCGTCTGCGACAAGGACGCCAGCAACATCATCAAGGCCGCGGTCCAGCTGGTTCCGGATTCAAGCATCGAAACCCAGGAATCCGGCACCCGTCACCGCACGGCCGAACGGGTGGCCATCCAGACCGGTGTTCCGGTGATCTCGGTGAGCCAGTCCATGCAGATCATCGCCCTTTACGTGAACGGCCTCCGCCATGTGCTGGAAGGCTCCGAGAAGGTGCTGGCCCGCGCAAACCAGGCCCTCGCAACCCTGGAACGGTACAGTGCAAGGCTGGACCAAGTCACCAGCTCGCTCTCGGCTCTGGAAATCGAGGCGCTGGTCACCGTCAGGGATGTTGCCGTGACCTTGCAGCGGCAGGAAATGGTCCGCCGCATCTCGGAGGAAATCGCCCAGTACGTCCTGGAACTTGGCGAGGATGGCCGCCTGCTGTCGCTGCAGCTTGAGGAACTCACCACGGGACGCGGTCCGGGCAGCGACGTCATCATCCGCGACTACTCGGACCCGGACGCCACACCTGAGGAGATCGAAGAGGCCGTCCAGGCCCTGCTGAACCTGGGTCCCACAGAGCTGATCGACCTCAGCAAGATTGCCCACATCATCGGCTTTGCCGGTGGCGTGGAACAACTGGACGCAGTAGTCCAGCCGCGCGGTTACCGCCTCTTGTCCGGGCTCAAATCCGTCCCGAAGGCAGTGTCCGACCGTCTGGTGGACTACTTCGGCGGACTCCAGAACCTCATGGCGGCAACCATCGACGATCTCATGACGGTGGACGGCATCGGCGACCAGCGCGCCCGTACGGTCCGCGAGGGGCTCAGCCGGATGGCAGAAGCCAGCCTCCTGGACCGCTTCCTCTAAGGCAACTGCCGCTGTTAAGGCGATTGCCGCCGTCGTACGTCACGCTCAAGCCGCGCTAGTTCAGCTGGAAGACGGCCTTCGGGCTCGCCTTGTTACCCAGCCGCGCCTCGAACGTGTAATACGCGCCGCCGGCACCCGGCTTGGCAGTGATGGCGCCGCAGCCTTCCAAAGTGCGGTTGCGCTGCCACGGGAAGTTGGCGGTCTCGCTCTTTCCGGGCTGGATGGTCTGGATGAGGTCCACGCCACCGGTCTGGCAGTCCTTGGAGGAGAAAATCCGGTCCGCGCCGCTCATGATCAGGTACTCCATTTGTGAAGTGCCCACGTTCACCTCGCACGGCGCCGATCCGCCGTTGGTGATGGTCATGGTGAGCATCGGAAGCTCTTCGGCGGCGTAAGCGGGTTTGTCCGTTTTGGCCGCGACGGTCATGAGGTTGAAGTCGCACACCGGAGTGGGCGAGGCCGATGGCGTTGCTGCCCCTGCGGAGGGGGTGCTTGCCTGTGTTGGAGCGGTGGTTGCAACCGGGGTATTCACGGGCTCCGGCTCGGTACCGCCCGCGAGCGCCCGGCTGATCGCGGAGATACCGGCCACCATGAGGGCGATCACTACCAGCAAGCCGATGAGCACCACCAGGCGACGACGGCGGTACACGGCAGGGCTCGGGCGTCGCTTTCGCGTCGGCGCGGCTGAGCGCGCGGACGTCTGCTGCTTACCCTGGGTGGCCATGTTTCTAGGCTAGGTGGCGCGCCCTCCATGCACCCCACCACCACGCCGCCAGCCGGCAATGTGACGTCCACCATGGGCACGTGCAAAGCCTGGGCGCGCCTCGGATTCCACTAGAGTAGAGGCAGCATGGCACTCCCAGACACCGATGAACTGACGCAGCTCCACGAGGCTTTGGACCTGTGGTTTGCCCGGACCGCCCGCGACCTTCCGTGGCGCGAACCGGACTGCAGCCCGTGGGGGATCCTGGTCAGCGAAGTCATGCTCCAACAAACGCCCGTGGTCCGGGTCCTTCCCGTGTGGCTCGATTGGATGGAGCGCTGGCCCACACCGTCGCATCTGGCCCGAGAGCCCTCGGGCGAAGCCGTCCGGCATTGGGGCAGGCTGGGATACCCGCGCCGGGCCCTCAGGCTGCACGCGGCCGCTGTCGCCATCCGGGATGACCACGGCGGCGAGGTGCCGGACAACTATCCCAAGTTGTTGGACCTGCCGGGCGTCGGCAATTACACGGCCGCCGCCGTCGCCGCTTTTGCTTTTGGCCGACGCGAGACCGTGGTGGATACCAACATCCGGCGCGTGCACGCCCGGCTCATTTCCGGCCACGCCCTGCCGGCCCCCACGCTCACGGCCGCCGAAATGCGCATGGCCGACGCCCTCCTCCCCGAGGACCGCAAGCTCTCGGTTCGCTGGAACGCCTCCGTCATGGAACTCGGTGCCATGGTTTGCACGGCACGCAGCCCCAAGTGCGCTGACTGTCCCGTCCGCGAAAGCTGCGCCTGGCTCGCCGCGGGTGAGCCGCCGCCGTCGTACGTTCCCAAGGGCCAGGCATGGCACGGCACCGACAGGCAGGTGCGCGGGGCCGTGATGGCGGTGCTGCGCGAAGCGGCCTCGCCGGTGCCCCGGGACATGTTCGAGCAGGCGCCCGCGGACCTCGGGTTCGCGCCGTCGGGTGTCGGGATACCGCTGGCTGCGCTTCACCGCCTCAATTCGGCGCCGGAACAGCTGGAGCGGGCCTTGGACGGACTGCTGCGGGACGGCTTGGCGGAAATGCACGACGGCGGCCTCCGGCTTCCCGCGTAGGGCGGCCGGGGCCGATTGCGGTTCCGCATCGGACGCCTCCCCAGTGTAACGATGCAGGGCCATTGGAGCGGCCTGAACTGCCCCAGACTCCCCCTGGACCTAGGCTGAAGCCATGGGGAAAATTGGGGTTGCCTTGGCCATTGCCGGCGGAGCTGTGTTGCTTGGCGGCTGCTCTCTTGGGCCCGTCGCGTGTCCGGCGGTGGGACAGGTGACGGGGGTATCTGTGACGGTGGCGGGCTCGTATTCATCGTCCGTCGGCACCCTGCATCTCAAGGTGTGCCAGGACAGTGCGTGCCATGAGGGCGACCTGGCGTTGTACCCGGGTACGGTGGCGGTCGACCAGGGATGCAACGAGGCAGGGGTGTGCTCGGCGACGCCCACTTTTGACGGGACAGTCCGTGGGCTCCTGGAATTGCCCGCACTGTCCGAGACTCCCATGGACGCCACCATGACCGGGACTTCGCCATCGGGCACTGCTCTGCCCGTACGGACCCTGACCTTCACGCCCAAGGGCAGTTATCCGTTCGACGAGCAATGCCAGAGGTTCATCACGGCCAGCCTGGTTTTGGACGCGGAAGGTTTGCGCCAGGAATAGTTGCATTGCTATGGCTAATTAATCTTCCTGCGGGTAATCTCACGTGTGCCCGGGTGATGAACGTAGGGGAGGCGTCGTGCACGTTTCGGAGAGTTCTGTCGATGTGCACTCCAAACAACGGGTGGCGGCAATGGAGTTGACCGCCAGAATCCAACGAACCCACGGCCCGGAGCTGCGGGGCTTCCTGGCCATGTTGACCTCCGGGTCGGGTCAGTTGAATCCCGGGCGAAGGCAACACCGGATGGGTCCCACACCAGCCATGGAAGACCACACCATCAAACTGACCCTGGTGGCCGAGTCTGCCGAGTTTGGGTGGTTTACCGCCGGACCGGCACCAAAGGGCAGTTGTATTACTTTGTCCCTCGCAGCCCACCACGAAGAGAGCGGCTTGCCGGCAACACTCCCGCGGGCTGAGTGCGAGGCGTGGATGCGCGCCCTCTTCGGAAATACCTGGATGCCCTACGTCTACATTTGTGAATGCTCCACGGGGTCCCGCGTTGTGTCCTACCGTGTGCATCTCGATGCCTTGCAGAAGCCGGTGGCCAAGCCAGTGGAAGTGCTGGCGGAGGGGTGCAGGCCGTTGGGCAACTCGTAGTTTTTCGGTGTCTTGAGGACCCCGGTGGAACGGGCGGCCCTGTGCCCCATGGCCGCCCGTTCCGGCTCAGTCGATCCGCTGGCGGCCCAGGCGGGCGTAGATGTCGGGGCGCTTGGTCCGCAGGAAGAAGGCATAGACGATGCCGCCGAAGAAAAGCGCGAAGGTGAACGTCATGAAGATGAGGGTCAGGACTGCCGAACCGCCGATCAGTTCGGGGTAGTTGGCGATGGCCAGGTACGTGATGGCTCCAAGGAACAAAACACTGATGATGGGTGCGACGATGGTCTTCCACACCGATTCCGGCGCGAAGCCACGGTGGCGGATGAAGTAGACCAGGACGGCGAAGCTCGTGATGAACATCAGGAGCAGCACAGCGAAGGTTCCGCTGCCGCTGGCGATCGGATAGAGCACCTCAGGGGCAACGCCGAGGACCGTGAACACCACGATTGCGGCCGCCCACACGAGGCCCACGGCCAATGCCGAGACGTACGGCGACTTGTGCTTCGGGTGGACCCGGCCCAGTAACCGGGGAAGAGCGTGGTCCGAGGCAAGCGCAAAGCTGTACCTGACGGCGATGTTCTGGATGGACAGCATGCAGGCCAGGACTGACGTGATGAGCAGGATGACGGCGACGTCCGCGAAGATTCGTCCCACGAGGCCCACGAGCGCGTCATTGAAGAGGTTCACGGTGTTACTCGAGGCCTCGGCCTGGATTTTGTCCGCACCAAAGAATGCGATGAAGGCCCACGCTGCCACTGCGTAGAAGATGCCGATGCCCACGACGGCCAGATAGGTGGCCCGGGAGATGGTCTTGTCCGGGTTCTTGACCTCGTCCCGGTAGATCACGGTTGCCTCGAAACCGAAGAAGTTGCCTACTGCGAAAAGGAGTGCCAGGCCCAGCGTTGCGTCGGTAATCGACGGCAGCGCAAGTCCTGCGCCCTGCACTGCTTCCAGTCCGTTGGTGGCGAAGGACACCACATCGAACACAACGATCACCGCCACTTCCAGCAGCATGACAATGGTCAGCAGCTTGGCCGAAAGATCAATGCGGTTGTAGGCCAGCAGCGTAGTGACAGCCGTAATGGCCAGCGCGTACCAATACCAGGGGATGTCAGGCCCGCCCAGGGTGTTGACCACGAAGCCCTGGAGCGTCACACCAAAGAAGGACGGCGCGAAGAAGCCGATGAAAATATAGCCGAACAGCGCAAGGAAGGCAATATAGCCGAACAGCGCAAGGAAGGCACCTCCCAGTCCGGCGGGCTTGCCGAGCCCTGCGGTGACAAAGGAGTAGAAGCCACCAGGGCCTTGGACGCTGCGGCTCATCTTGACGAATCCCACGGAGAAGATCAGCAGCATGAGCGTGACCAGCAGGTAGATGGCCGGCGCTGTCTGCCCACTGAACATCAGCAGGACCGGAAGGGTTCCCGCTACCGTTGCCAAGGGTGAGGAGAAGGCGAGCACGTTCATCACGAGCTCTCCGACTCCCATGTTGCCGCTAAGCCGGTTCTCCTGGGTGCGACGCGACACCTTTGGTGCGTCAAGGGTGGTGTTATTCATGTAATCCTCATCACTGAATATTGAGTTCCACATCACAGTAGCGACGGGTTGGGGAGGGGCTGTGTGCCATGTTGGGACAGCGCCATGTTGGGACAGCGCCGGCTACGTACCGACGCGGCTTCCGGTACTGACTTCGAGCAGGGAACGGGACAAGGCCACCCCGTGGTCCGCCAGGCTTTCCAGCTGGGCAGCCGTGCCGTCCCAGGCGGACCAGTGGGCAGCGCCGTCAAGCAGCGTGAAAATGGCCTGGATGGTTTGGTGGGATACCGCCAGCCCCGTCTCCTCCGCCGCGGCCGCATACATCTGCTCGTGCAGGCTCTGCCAAAGGGACAACTCATGACGCAGGCCTTCCCCCAGGAAACCCGCCACCCTGTCCGAGGCAACCAGCAGGTTCCAGAGCTCCGCCTCGGGCCTGCTCACCTGCTGGACCACATGGAAGCGGACAAGGGCCGCCCAAGCGTCACCCGCGCAGGGAATGTGCTGAACGGCTTCCAGAAGCTCGCGGGCGAATCCATGGGTAAACCAAAGGAGCGACTCCGCCACAATCTGGTCCTTGCCCTGGGGAAAAGTCGAGTAGAGGCTCGGCGCTTTGAGTCCCAACTCGCGGCCGAGCGTACGCATGCTCACCGAGTTGTAACCGTTCGTGGCAGCCAGCCGAAGGAAAGCCAGAAGAATCCGTTTCCGGGCGGGCGTCTGCGACGACCAGTCACGTTTCGACAGGAACTCCTGGACAGCAGCGTTCGCCTGCTCACGCGGAGATGGACTCATTTCATCCTCAAAGGGTGGTAACAGAATGAGTCTAACTAACAGTCGTTAGCTTGAGAAGACCGCAGCCACACCGAGTCGCCCCGCCCAATGAGGCAGTCGGCAAAACGCTTCCCTACCCGGCCCACTACGAGCTCGTCCGTGTATCCATCGCAGCTTGTGAGGGTGACGCCAAGGGCCGAGAGCGTGAGGGAACCCTGGGGCACTGTCTTGACGCGCCTCCCCGCATAGCCCATCTGGTGCCAGTCGCTCCCCCACGGCACTTCGATCAGGGCGGAGGCCGCAGGGGCCGAAAACCACCTGACCGTGTGCTTGGAACGGCAAAGGCGCCTGATCAACGTTCGCGGTGGCATGTCCAGAAGCAGGCACGCCGTCGCCAGGTCCGGCCCCGCCGAACCGCCGAAGTCGACGGGAATGACGAGGGTTGAAGGCGGGTCATCCCCCGGCGCCAAGCCTGCCGGGGACGCGGCTGCCATCCCTCCGGATTCATGCCTGGCCATCTCTGCCTCCTGGAATGAAGAAGCGGCCGCAGCGCCTGAACACAGTGCCAGGGAACAAGCGCTACGGACCGCAGATTATGGGTGTCAGGACCCAGGCGTTGGCCAGGGCGAGGCGTCGCTGGTGTCGCGGCCTTCTGCCATGTCCTGAAGGAGACGGTGAACGAGTTTCCCGGAGCGCTTCAGTTGAAGGTCGGTCCGTTCGCCGAGATCGGTTTCGTTGAAGTGTGCCGATGCCCGCAGCCACTCGACGTGCCGTCCGTGTGCGAGCTTCTTGTTCATCATCGAGATCAACTCTCAAAATAGGTGGGTTATTGGGCTACTTCCAGCATCCGTCCCGGCGTCCCGGCCCAACCGTGTCAGTTTGGGACACGGTTGGGACACCCTCCAAACGCGGTCTGCATCGGCCGAATTCAGCCAAGGCTGATGCCCGCAGCGACGATGAAAACACCGCTCGCAGCAACCAGGAAGGCCGCGGCTCCCAGGGGAACCGCATGGACGCCCCGAAAGCTGGCCGTGGCCCGGGCTTCACGGGACGATCCCGCGAAATGCCCGCCCGCCAAGCGCAATCCGGCCGCTACGAGGATGAGAAAAATGCCGACGTACACCACTTAGTCCTCCGTCCATCGGGCACTCAGCGGGTCCAAGGCAATCGCCATGTGCTTGCTGGAGCGATCGGGGTCAATCTGCGAGACCTGCATGGCACAGCTGAACCCGTCGGTGAGCACGAGCCCGTCACCGCTGTCCAGCGCCGGCACCATGGAATGCTCGGCCACCTTCATGGACATGTCGAAGTGCTCCGCCTCAAAGCCAAAGTTTCCGGCCACTCCACAGCACGACGACGATTCCACGACGTTCGGCACTCCCCACGCCTCCAGGACCCGTTTCTGGGCACCTGACCCGAAGATTGCGTGTTCGTGGCAGTGGGTTTGCAGGACAGCGGTTTCGGGCGGAACCGCGGACGGCTTCCAGCCACGCTTGATCGCTTCGTCGATGGCCACGGAGAACGAGCGGACCCGGGAGGCCACGCGCGCGGCAGCCGCTCCGCCCACCATCTTGGGCCCCTCGTCGCGGATGGCCGCCGCGCAGCTGGGCTCCAGCACCACAATGTCCCGGTTCGTGCCGTCGTCGAGCCTGCTGATCAACCTGGCCAAGCGGCGCCGGGCACCGTCGCGCTGACCGGTGGAAATCCACGTCAGTCCGCAGCAGGCGTCCGGCGTGCACCCTACAGAACGACCAGAGTCGCGCAGCACCCGGGCTGCGGCGGGGACCACCTCGGGACGGAAGGCTCGGGTGAAGCTGTCAATGAACAGGAGAATGTCCGCGTTGTCCGCGAACTGGGCTTCCCGGACCCGCCGCCGTATGCGAGCCGACGGCGCGAAATCCGGGAGCCGCCGTCGTGCGCTGACGCCCAACTTTTCGCCCACCCAACGGAAGGGACCGAAGCCGGTCCCCGCGTTGGCGACGGGTGCGATACGCGTCAACAGCGGCAGCCACCGCGGCAGCCAACCGATCGAATAGTGGGTGAAGGGCCGGATCTTGCCGCGGTAGTGCTCGTCCACCAGCTCCGACTTGGCCTCCGCGATATCCACCCCCGTGGGGCAGTCAGCCGAGCAGGCCTTGCAGGAAAGGCAGAGATCCAGTGCTTCCCTGACCTCCGGACTGGACCAGCCGCCGTGGCTTGTGCCTTTGGTCCGGGTAAGTTCCTGCAGGACCCTCGCCCGGCCCCGCGTCGAGTCCTTCTCGTCCTTCGTGGCGCGGTAGCTGGGACACATGAAACCACCAGTCGTTGCCCTGCAGCGCCCAACACCGATGCACGCGTGGGTGTTGCCGACGAACGGGCTCGCCACCGGGAGCAGGCTCCGGTTTCCGGAGGAAGGCGCGACGGCGGCACCCGCCACCGGGAGCAGGCTGCGGTTTCCGGAGGAAGGCACGACGGCGGCACCCGCCACCGCGACCGGCTCACCGTGCGCCGGGCCCGGCAGGGGCACGCCCTCAAGAGCCAGGGAGGCAGCGAAGGGCTCGGGATCCACGATGATTCCCGGGTTCAGGATTCCGGCAGGATCCCAGAGGTGTTTGAACGCCCTGAAGATGCCCACCATGGCGGGCGAATACATCACGTCCAGCAGTTCGCTGCGTGCCCGGCCGTCCCCGTGTTCCCCCGAAAGCGAGCCGCCGTGGGCCACCACGAGGGCCGCTGCTTCGCGGGTGAAGTTCTCAAAGGACTCCCGGCCAGTACCGCTTCGGAGGTCGTAGTCCAGGCGCATGTGCACGCAGCCCGCACCAAAATGCCCGTACATGAAGGCGGTGTAGCCGTACTTCTCCACGAGGGGCAGCAGTTCCGCGAGGTAGTCCGCCAAGCGCTCGGGAGCGACAGCGGAATCCTCCCAGCCGGGCCATGTCTGGACACCGTCGATCCTGCGTGAGGAAAGCCCCGCGCCGTCTTCGCGGACCCGCCACAGTTTGGCCCGTTCTGCCGGCTCGGTGACGATCGCGTGGTCCACCACGCGGCCGTCAGCTTTGAGTTTCTCCAGCAGCTGGTCACAGTCGGCGGCGGCTTGTTCCATGGTGTCCGCCGGGAACTCGACCATCAGGAACGCCTTGCCCTGCGGGAGGGAGTCCACGCTGGCGGCACCCCGGCGGTGGCGCATGATGTCCACAATCGAGGCGTCCAGGCCCTCGATGGCGCTTGGCTTGGCCGCAAGGATGGTCATCACATCACGGGCCGAATCGACTGTGTTCGCGTAGCCGAGGCACAGGAGCGCCGTGGTCCGGGGCTTGGGCACCAATCCCACTTTGGCCCGGACCACCAGGGCGCACGTTCCTTCGCTGCCTGCCAGGGCAGCCGCCACATCCAGGCCGTTCTCGGGCAGGAGGTGTCCCAAGTGGTACCCGGAGACCTGCCGGGGAATATTTCCCAGCTCAACCCGGAGCGGGGCCAGGTTGGCTTGGGCCAACTCCTTCAGGGCCGCCAACAGTTCCGCGGCCCGGGCAACGGAGTGCTGGTCACCCGCGTCCACGGCCCGGAGGAAGTCGCGTCCCGCATGCAGGTGGGCTCCGTCTGCCGTAACCAGTTCTACTTCCTGCACATGCTGGGTCATTCGCCCGTAGGCCACCGAGTGGTTTCCGCAGGCGTCGTTGCCGATGGAGCCGCCAATGGTGGCCCGGGTCATGGACGAAGGATCCGGGGCGAAGGTCAACTCCCCGCCGCTCGCCTTCTCGACGTAGGAGCGCAGTTCGCCGAGGACGACGCCGGCGTCCGCCCAGACCGCCGCCGCACCGCCGTCGAGAGTTTCAATGCTGGTCAAGCGGCGCGAAAGGTCGATCACCAAGGACTGGCCGATTGCGTTGCCCGCCATGGACGTTCCGCCGCCACGCGCGGTAACCGGGACGCCTAGCGTGGAACAGGCACGCAACACCTTCCTGACGTCCTTGACGCTCGCGGGGAAGGCGACGGCGGCGGGCCGGACACGGTAGTTGGAAGCATCGTAGGAGTACTCGGAGAGCCGTCGCGGGGAGTCATCCACCTCGATGCCTTGCCCGCGCAGGGCGGCAAGCAACTGCTCTACTTTCGTGTCTCCGTCGTCACTATGGGGCATGTTGGCCGTCTCCAATTCGTAGTGGTCCGCTGGAAGTTTAGGCAGGCCCGCACCCTGCTGGAATGTGCCAAAACAGAACGGGCACAGCGGAGGGATCCGCTGTGCCCGTGCTTTTATTCGAAAGAGGCTACTTCAGGAACTCGGACAGGTTGTCCTTGGTGATGAGCGTGAACGGCAGCGTGTAGCGGTTGTCCACGTTTCCACCGTTCAGGAAGTCGGTGACCACCTCAACTGCCTTGACGCCCTGGCCCGCTGAGTCCTGGCGGACGGTAGCGGACATGGTGCCACCCTTGATGTCCTGCAGCGCCGGCTCGGTGCCGTCGACGCCCACCACGGCCTTGAACTCGGCAGTGCGGCCAGCGTCGGCAATGGCGGAGGCCGCACCAATGGCCATCTCGTCATTGTTGGCGACAACGGCGTCGATCTGGCCGGACGGGAAGCGCTGCAGGGTGTCCTCCATGTTGCGCTTGGCGTCATCGCGGCTGCCCTTGGCCTGGAACTCGGCCACGATCTTGAAGTTCTTGTTGATGGTCTTGTCGAAGCCGTTCTTACGGCGATCGGTCCACGAGGCGCCGTAGATGCCGGCTGCGAACACGAGGTTGCCGCCGTTGGGCATCAGCTTGTTGAGGTATTCGGCCTGCATCTGGCCGGCCACAGTGTCATCCACGCCGATGTAGCTCTTGTAGCCAACATCCGAGCCCTCGGCGAACTCGGTGGACAGGATGAACAGGGGGATGTTGGCTGCTATGACCCGCTTGGCCGCGTTCTGGCTGGCATCGCCATCCAGGGGCTGCATGATCACGGCATCCACTTGGCGGGTCAGGAGGTCCTCAACCTGGTTCAGTTCGCTGCCAACGTCCTTCTTGGAGTCGGTGATGTTGAGCTTTACGCCCTTTTCATCAGCCGTCTTCTTCATGGCGTCGGTCATGTGGGCCAGGTCCGGGTCCTGCAGGTCAAGGACCACAACGCCGATGTTGTAGGTCTTGGCCGCTCCGCCGCTGCTGGTCGCGTTGCTGCTTCCCGCGCAGCCGGTGAGGGTGAGTGCCCCCGCTGCCATCATGGCGACCGCCGCGGCGATCTTACGTCGCATACCCATGGTTGTTCCTTTCAGTGGTTTTTTGTCTGTGCGTTGGGAGATTGTTGTTGCCTATGTTTTGGTTAGTCCGACTTCCAGCGGTTCAGCAGGACGGCGAGCACCAGGATCACGCCCTGGACGCCTTGCTGGAAGTAGGAGGAAACGCCCATCAGGTTCATGCCGTTCATCACCACGCCCAGGAGGAGTACGCCGATGACGGTTCCGCGGATGGTGCCGACGCCGCCGAAGAGGCTCGTTCCGCCAATCACGACGGCGGCAATCACCTGGAGTTCGTAACCGGTACCTGCCACCGGTGCGGCGCCGTCGAGACGGGCAGTGAGTACCAGGCCACCGAGTGCGGCAGTGACGCCGCCGATGAGGTAGACCATGAAGAGCACCCGGCCTGTTGAGATGCCGACCTTCTTGGCTGATTCCTCGTTGCCGCCCACGGCGTAGACGTGGGAACCGAACTTGGTGCGGCTCAGCACGAACTCGCAGATGATGGCAGCCACCAGGAAGATGATCACGGGAACCGGGATGGGGCCCAGGAAGCCGGATCCGAGCCACTCGGCCGGACCGCTGAGACCGGAGACAACCTGGCCGTCGGTGATCACGAGCGCCGCCGTGCGGGCTATGGCCATGGTGGCCAACGTTGCCAGGAAGGGAAGGATGGCTCCCCAAACCACCATCGCTGCGCTGAGGAAGCCCACCAGGAGGCCGACGCCCAGGCCGGCGATCAGCGGCAGCCAGAAGGCGCCACCACTGGCGGGGGCAAGCAGGGCGAAGGTCATGCCGGCCAGGCCCACCACCGATCCCACGGACAGGTCGATTCCTGCCGTGATCATGATGAAGGTCATTCCCAGCGCTATCAGCCCGATGATGGAGGACTGCCTGACCACGTTCACGATGTTGTTCAGGGTGAGGAAGTTCGGGGCCGCTGCGGCGAGGAAGACCAGGATCACCACGAACAGGATGATGATTCCGTAGTCCCCAATGAACCGCTTGACCTTGGTGGCGGTGAGGCCTTCCTTAAGGTCGGCGGGACCCAGCTTGGTCTTGAGGTTGTCCATGGTGATGCTCATGAGTCGCTCCCGTTGGTGGTACCGCGTGCGGAGAAGGCATCAACGGTTTCCATGGATGAAGTGCTTCCGATCTTGCGGCGGTCCTCGGGAATGCCGCTGCCGTGGTCGACGTAGTCGTCCAAGGTGCCGTGGGAAATCAGGTGGGCCACCTGGGCCTCGGAGACCTCGCCCACGCGGAAGCGTCCCACTACCTGCCCTTGACGCATGACGGCGAAGCGGTCCGCCACTGCGAAGGCTTCGTCGAGGCGGTGCGTAATGATGATGACCGCGATGCCCAGGTCCTTGAGCCGCTGGGTGACCTCGATGAGCTTGTCCACCTTGGCCACCGACAGGTTCGCGGTGGGCTCGTCCATGATGATCAAGCGGGCGTCGAAGGCCAGTGCGCGTCCGATCGCCACAGCCTGCCGCTGGCCGCCGGAGAGTCGCTTCACCTTGAGCCGCGGGTTGATGGGAATGTCCAGGCGCTCCAGCACGCGCTTGGTCTCGGATTCCATCTTCTTCCTGTCGATGATCCTCAACAGCGGACCCAGGATGTTCTTCTGGGGCTCGCGGCCCAGGAAGATGTTGGTCCGGACATCCAGGTTGTCGGCCAGGGCGAAGTCCTGGTAGACCATCTCGACGCCCTGGTCCCGGGATGCCGATGGGGTGGGGAACGCAGCGGCCTTCCCGTCCAGCTCGATCGAGCCCCGATCGGGCTGGTAGACGCCCGTCAGAACTTTCATGAGCGTTGATTTGCCGGCGGCGTTGTCTCCAAGAAGAGCGAAGGTTTCGCCGGGCATGACATCGATGCTGACTCCGCGCAGAGCGGACACCGCCCCGAATGTCTTGTGTATGTCCTTTAGGGCGACCAATGGAGTTGTCGCCGGTGGTGCGTCGGTCATCTCATCCTCGTTTGATAGGGCCATGCAAATGAACCGGTGAAACACCTTTGGCGATGGACCATCAAACAACGTTGTTCGACTTTGCAGGTTCCGGGGTAATTCAAGAAAGCCCCATAACTGCGTGACCTTCGCCACACTGTTTCACTTACTTGAACTTTGACGGATTGGATAACCGGGCATGTGTGCCACTTTGGAACACGGACCTGCCGGAATTGTTGCTGCGGGAAACAATTCTTGGCTGTTGAGTCTTTAAAAGGACAAAGCCCGGCCCAGGCACGGATTGTTGCGAAAGAATCCGTGCCCGAACCGGGCAGTCAAGGGGCTACGCTGACAGCTCCACGGCTATGGCGGCGCCTGTCCGGGCGGACTTCTCCGCCGCGTCGGCCAGGATCAAGGCAGCACGGCCGTCCTCGAAGCCGGGGCTCCGGGAAGGAAGGCCACGGACCGCGCGGAGGAACTCGGCGACCTCAAGCCGGTACGCCTCCGCGTAGCGCTCCAGGAAGAAGTTCTGGTACGGGCCCATGCCCTCGACGGACCGGGCACCCCAGTGCCGCACCAGGCTGTCGTTCTTGTTGGCCACATGGAGCAAGCCGGTGGATCCAAAGGCCTCAATGCGCTGGTCGTAGCCATACGCGGAATGCCTGGAGTTGAAGATGGTCACGAGTTCATCCTTGGAACCCCGGAGGGTGACCACGGTGGAATCGAAGTCGCCCGCCTGCCGGATGCCGTCGCTGAAGACGTTGGCACCCCGGGCCGAGACCTCCACGATGTCAGGGAGGAAGTAGCGGGCCATATCCAGGTCATGGATGGTCATGTCCCGGAAGATTCCGCCGGACTGGGGCAGGTAGGCCGCCGGGGGCTCCCCTGGATCCCGGCTGGTGATGATCAGCTGCTCCAGGGCACCGATCTCACCCGCCCCCACACGCCGCCTGAGCTCCACGAAGTGCCTGTCGAAGCGTTTGTTGAAGCCCAGGGCGATCGGTACATCCGTGGCTGCCGCCTTGGCCCGGAGGGCGTCGACCCGTCCGATCTCCAGGTCGATGGGCTTCTCGCACAGCACCGGGATGCCGGCGTCGATCGATTGTCCGATCAAGTCCACGTGGGTGGCCGTTGGCGAGGCGACAATAACGGCATCGACTTCCCCGGAGGCAAACACTTCCTCCGGATCGTCGCTTACGCGGCCTCCGAACTCGGCGGCCGTGCGCTTGGCGCCCTCAATGAAGGGGTCGCACACCCAGGCCAACGTTGCTTCTTCGAGTGTCGCAAGGCTCATGGCGTGCACTTGACCGATCCTGCCGGTCCCGAACAGGCCAACCCTGATCTGTTGCGTCATTGCAGGTCTCCAGATATTGAGGTGGTTTATTGCTCGATCTTTTGCCGGCCCAGGCGCGCATAAACATCCGGACGCTTCGAGCGCAGGAAATAGGCGTAGATTATTCCGCCAACGAACAAGGCGAAAGTGAAGGTCATGAAAATGGCCGTCATGACCATGGAGCCGCCGATCAGCTCAGGGTAATTCGCGATTGCCAGGTAGGTGATCAGGCCAAGGAAGATCACGCTGACTATCGGCGCCACAATGGTCTTCCATACGGATTTCGGAGCGAAACTGCGGCGGCGGACAAAATACACCAGCACGGCAAAGCTCGTGATGAACATCAGGAGCAGGACGGAGAACGTGCCACTGCCGCTCGCGATCGGGTAAAGGGCTTCAGGAGCCACCCCTACCAAGGTGAACACCACCGTGGCCACGGCCCAGAGCAAACCAACGCCTACGGCTGAAACGTAGGGGGACTTGTGCCGGGGATGCACCCGGCCCAGGGCCTTCGGAAGCGCACCGTCGGCAGCCAGCGAGAAGCTGTACCGCGCAGCGATGTTCTGGATGGACAGCATGGAAGCCAGGATGGAAGTGATAAGCAGGACCACCCCGATGTCCGCAAAGATCTTGCCTACCAACGCAATGGCGCCGTCGTTGAACAGGTTCACAGTGTTGGCCTTGGCTTCTTCCTGGACGTTGTCCGCTCCCAGGAAGGCCGTGTACGCCCAGGCAGCAACCGCGTAGAACAGACCGATTCCCACTACCGCCAGATAAGTTGCGCGGGGAATGGTCCGGTCCGGGTTCTTGACCTCGTCACGGTAGATGACCGTTGCCTCGAAACCGAAGAAGTTGCCAACTGCGAAGAGCAGCGCCAGGCCCAAACCGGCGTCGGTAATCCACGGCATGGAGAACCCGACGCCCTGTGACACGTCACCGGAAGCGAACGCCGCGACGTCGAAAATGATGACCACGGCAGACTCCAGCAGCATGACCACCGTAAGCACCTTCGCGGACAGATCGATGCGGTTGTAGGCCAGCAAAGTAGTTATGACAATGATGCCAAGCCCGTACCAGTACCAGGGAATGTCCGGACCGCCGAGGGTATTCACCACGAAGCTCTGCAGCGTGAGGGCGAACAGGGACGGCGCAAAGAAGCCGATAAAGATGTAGCCCACCAGCGCCAGGAGTGCACCACCCAGGCCAGCCGGCTTTCCAAGACCCGCTGTGACGAAGGAGTAGAAGCCGCCCGGCGCCTCAACGCTCCGGCTCATCTTGACGAAACCTACCGAGAAGATCAGCAGCATCAACGTCACCAGGAGGTAGATTCCGGGAGCGGTGTGGCCGCTGAAGAGGAGCATCACGGGCAAGGTGCCGGCAACGGTGGTCAGCGGGGAGGAGAACGCGAGCACGTTCATCACGAGCTCGCCCACCCCCATGTTGCCGCTGAGCTTGTGTTCCTGGGTCTGGGTAGGCGTTATCGGCTTCCCTTTTGTTGAGCTAGACATGTAATCCTCGTCACGAAATTAGAGTGCTGAATCACACTACCGACGCGGATTGTGGGAGCACTGTACCAGCTTGGGACACCGGATTTGGAGCGGTTCCGCCGAGCTTTTTCAGGTCCACCACGTCATTGAGAGGCTGGCCCGATTTCCACTGCTGGAGGTTCTTCGCGAAGCAGTCCACAACCTTCCCGCGCCATCCGATCAGGTCCCCTGAAGCATGGGGTGACACCAGGATGTTGTTGCGGCTCCACAGCGGGTTTTCGGCCGCCAAGGGCTCGTTCTCGAAGACATCCAATGCCGCAGCGCCCAGGTGCCCCGCATCGATCGCATCAAGCAGGTCCTGCTCCACCACCACGGCTCCACGGCCCACGTTGACCAGGCGGGCACCCGGACGCATCTTGTCGAAGCGGGCCGCGTTGAACAGCCCGCGGGTCTCCTCGGTGAGCGGGACCGTGAGCACCACGTCCTGGGCCTCGCCGAGGAGCACATCCAGCTCGTCGAAAGAAGCAATCGCTCCGAGCTGGGCGTCGTCCCGGGCAGACCGCCCTACGACGGTCACATCCATTCCCGCGGCACGCAGCAGCAGCACAGTTTCGCGTCCCACCGGACCCGGTCCTACCACCAGCACCTTGCGGTCCAGCAGCGGCTCGGTTTCGCGGTGCTGCCAGGTCCGCGCCTGCTGCAGCTCGATGGTACGGCGCAGGTCCTTGGTGAACATCAACAGAACGCCCAGGACCCACTCAGCGATGGGGCGTTCACAGACGCCCCGCGAGTTGCTGACCACGATGTCGCTGTGGATGATCTCCTGGGTCATGAGGCTGTCCACGCCAATACTGGACGTATGTATCCAGCGGAGGCCACCCGGACCCACTTCGCGCAGCAGCTTGGTCCGGAAGTCGTTGAGGAACAGGATCTCCGTTCCAGGCAGCGCGGCACGGAACTCGTCGGCCGTCCGGACCACCACCACGTCGGCTTCGTCCTTCAAACGCTCCACGGGAGGCACCGGACGGCCTTCCTGGACGATGACAATCACTTTAGGTCGTGACACATTTTCTCCTTTCAAGGGGCGCTCCCGCAGAAGCGCCCCTAAGACTCGTGCTTAGTACGGGCCGCGGCCTACCAGCCGCCCTGCCATCCACTCATCAGGCCGTACGGCAACCGCTGGGGCTCCTCATCCGGCAGGCCCTTGAGGAAGTCGAAGTCGCAACCTTCATGCGCCTGGTTGACGTGGTCGATAAAGAGACGCCCGTAGCCGCGGCGGTACTTCGGCTCAGGCAGTTTGAGTTCCGCAAGCCTGGCTTCGATCTCTTCCTCAGGGAGGTCCAGGTCCAGCCGCTGGTTCTCGACATCCAGCACGATCGGGTCCCCATCGCGGACAATCGCCAACGGACCACCCACCGCAGCTTCGGGCGAGACATGTAGCACGGTTGTGCCAAATGCGGTGCCGCTCATGCGGGCGTCGGAGATGCGCACAATGTCCCGGATGCCGCGGCGCAGCAACTTCTGCGGGATGGGCAGCATGCCCCACTCCGGCATGCCGGGCGCGCCGACGGGACCGCTGTTGCGCAGCACCAGGACCGAGTCCTCGGTGATGTCCAGGTCAGGATCGTCGATCCGCCGTCCGAGATCGTAAATGTCGTCAAAGACAATCGCCGAGCCTTTGTGCTGCAGCAGGTCCTTGGAGGCGGCGCTGCGCTTGATCACGGCACCGTTGGGGGCCAGGGAACCACGCACGACGGCGATGCCTCCTGAGGCGTCAAAGGGCGTCTCGAGTGTGCTCACGACGACCCCGTCCGGCTCGGGTGCGTTGATGTAGCCCTTTTCGAGGGACTCGCCCGTGACGGTCAGGGCGTCCCGGTTCAGCAGCGGGTCCAGCGCCTTCAGCACGGTGGAGATGCCGCCCACCTGGAACAATTGCTGCACCAGGTACTCACCGGACGGGCGGACATTGACGATCCGAGGGGTCCGCTGGGAAATCTCGTGGAAGCGGTCCAACTGCAGTTCGTAGCCGACCCTGCGGGCCAGGGCCAAAAGGTGAACCACTGCGTTGGTGGAGCCGCCCACGGCCATGAGCAAGGTGATGGCGTTGTCGAACGCTTCCTTGGTCAGGATCTCGCTGGGCTTCGGGCCCGACAAGGCCATTTCCACCGCCCGGCGGCCTGTGGCTTCCGCTGCCTGCCCGCGGCGTGAATCGACGGCGGGAATGGACGCAGTGCCGGGAAGGCACATGCCCAGCGCTTCAACGAGCGACGTCATGGTGGAGGCCGTGCCCATTTCGCTGCAGTGACCGGCGGAGGGCTTGGCAGAGGACTCGAGTTCATCGAAGTCCGCCTCGGTGATCTTGCCCGCGCGCAGTTCGTCCGCGTACTTCCACGTGTCCGTGCCAACGCCCAGCTGCTTGCCGCGGAAGTACGCCGGTTCCTGCGGGCCGCCCGTCAGCATGATCGTGGGAATGTCCGCGCTGGCCGCTCCCATGAGCTGTGCCGGAACCGTCTTGTCACAACCACCCAGCAGCACGATGGCATCCAGCGGGTAGGCACGGATGGATTCCTCAACGTCCATGGCCATCAGGTTGCGGAACTGCATGGCCGAGGGCTTCATCAGGCTTTCGCCCAAGGAGATGGTGGGGAACTCCAGTGGCAAACCGCCGGCCATGAGAACACCACGTTTTACGGCATCGGCAAGCAGCTTGAAGTGGATGTTGCAGTTGACCAGCTCCGACCAGGAGTTTGCGATGCCAATGACCGGCCGGTCCTTGATGGCGAAGCGCGAGAAGCCTTCGGCCTGGATGGCAGTACGGTGCACGAATCCCGTGAGGTCGTGCGGCGCGAACCAGTGCGCACTGCGGAGATCGTTGTAGTTCGACTCAGGCATATCTTTCGGAACTCCTTGGTTTGTTCGTGTTGTGAAGTCTTGGGTGAGGCTGCTACGCGGCGGACGTGCCGCCGTCGAACGCCATGCTGGTGCCAGTGGCGAAGGTGCCGTCCACCGCCAGGAAGTAGATGGCCGCCGCTACTTCTTCCGGGGCAGCGAGGCGGTTCAGCGGCACGGTGCTTTCCTTCTCCTGCAGGGCCAGGACGGGGTCCGCCTCGGATTCCAGACCTGACCGCAACATGGGGGTATCGATGGGCCCCGGGCACACGGCGTTGACCCGGACATGGGGCGCCAGTTCCAAGGCGAGCGCTTTGGTGAGGCCTACGACGCCGGCCTTGGCTGCGCAGTAGTGGGCCAGCCCGGCCACGCCCATCGTTGCGAGGTCCGAGGCGACGTTGACGATTGCCCCTCCCCCGGACCTGCGCAGGTGGAGGCCCGCCTCCCGGGCGACGTAGAAGGTACCGGAGAGGTTGGTGTCCAGCACTTCACGCCAGCGGTGCTCGCCCAGGTCTTCGAGTGCCGCGTAGCCGGCAACCCCCGCGGCGTTGACTGCAACGTCGAGCCCACCCAGGGCGTGGATGGCTCCCCTGACTCCGTTCCGGACCGATTCGGCGTCGGCGACATCCGTGACCACCTGGTGCGCACCGCCGTCGATCTCCTCCGCGACGCGCTGCAGTTCGCCCGCGCGGCGCCCCAAAAGGGCCACCCGCGCACCCCGCGCTGCGAAGAGTTTTGCGGTCGCTTCGCCGACGCCGGACGTCGCGCCTGTGACGAGCACCCGCAAGGGTTCCGTCCGATTCCACGTGCTGCGCTCCATCATCGTCGACGGGCTCCTCTTTCTTGGCGTTACTGGACTAGTACGTTCTACTCAAACAGCCGGAGGCCTTCGCCGGATGTCTCAGATTGAGACACAGCGCACACTCCTGGCGTTCATAGGCTGATCCGCAGATGCCGCCTTTCGGCGCGGCACAGCACCGCCGGAGAGCGGCACAAATTAAGGAGTCCACTTTGGAAGACCAGAACCGCATTGGCGTTGGCCTCATCTCGGTGGGGTGGATGGGGCGCCTGCATTCCCGCGCCTACCTCGCCACCAAGCAGTTCTTCCCGGAACTGCCGCGGCACCCCGAGCTGGTGATCGCCGCAGACCCGGACGACGCCGGCCGTCACCACGCCGAGGACGCGCTCGGCTACAAGGAAACGGCTACCGACTACCGGAAGGTGCTGGAGAACCCGGACGTCGAAGTCGTCTCGATCTGTTCCCCTAACTTCCTGCACCACGAGATCGCGCTGGCCACCATCGAGGCAGGCAAGCATTTCTGGATCGAGAAGCCCATGGGCCGCAGTGCCCAGGAATCCCGGGAGATCGCCCAGGGCGCCGAGGCCGCCGGGCTGATTACCTCGGTGGGCTTCAACTACCGGCACACCCCAGCCATCGCCGAGGCCCGACGGTTGATCCGTTCCGGGGCGCTGGGCAAGGTGACCAACGTGCAGATCCGCCTGCTGACCAGCTATGCCTCGGACCCGACGCAGGTGTTCACGTGGCGCTACGAGCAGGCGCGCGCTGGTTCCGGCGTCCTGGGCGACATCCTGAGCCACGGTTTCGACCTGGCACAGTTCCTGGTAGGCCGCATCACCTCGGTCAACGCGGTGACGGAAACCTTCATCAAGGAACGTCCGCTGCCAGCCGGAACGTCGTCGAATTCCTTCAACAAGGGTGAGGCCTCGGATGTGACCCGCGAGGTGGAGAACGAGGACTACACGGCCATGCTTGCCCGGTTCGAGGGCGGTGCAGTGGGCATGTTCGAGACAACCCGCGTCGCGATTGGCCCGCACGCCGAATACATCGTGGAGGTTTACGGCACCGAAGGATCCATCCGCTGGAACTTCGAGCGCATGAACCAGCTGGAAGTCGCAACGGACCGCAGTGGATACCGGACCATCATGACCCCGCCCTCCTTCGGCGAATTCGGGCGCTTCCAGCCCAACGCCGGCCCCGGCATCGGCTTCAACGACCTCAAGACCATCGAGGCCGCGCTGTTCCTGCGTTCGGTGGCCGAAGGCAAGCAGCTTGGACCCTCTGTGGCCGACGGTTGGTCGGCATCGGAACTGGTGGATGCCTCCCTGCGCAGCGCAGAGTCTTCCGCATGGGTGGAGGTCCCGGAAGTCACAGCGAAGACGACGTACGGAGCCTAGTCTTCCAGGGCAAAGAAGGAGGCCGGATCAGCGTGATCCGGCCTCCTTCTCGTATCAGGACTTACTTCGCGAAGCGGAACAGCTTCTTGTTGGCGAATTCCAGCATGCCCACCTTGCCCAGTTCGCGGCCGTAACCGGACTTCTTGACGCCGCCGAACGGCACGTCCGCACCGCTGAGGTCGTAGGCACCCACGAAGACCATGCCGACGTCGAGCTGGTTGCCGACGCGCTCGGCGCGTTCAACATCGTCGCAAATCACCACGGAGCCCAGGCCGTACGGCGAGGAATTGGCGAGCTTGATGGCTTCCTCGTCGCTGCTGACCTTGTACAGCTGCGCAACAGGGCCGAAGAGTTCCTCGCTGTAGACGTCCATGGCCGGCGTGATGTTGGTGATCACTGTCGGGGTGAACACGTTGCCCTGAGGCTCGTTGTTGCCCACCAGGATCTCGGCGCCCTGGTCCAGCGCGCCCTGCACCTGGGAAGCCAGGAACTTGGTCGCCGAGTCCGAGGACATCGGTCCGAAATCGCCGTTCTCGTAGGACTGTCCGGCGATGGCAGCGTTGAACTTCTCCGAGAACTCGTCGAAGTACTTGTCCAACACCACGATCCTCTTGGAACCGTTGCAGGACTGGCCCGTGTTGCCCATGCGGCCCATCACGGCTTTCTTCACAGCGAGGTCTACGTCATTGGTATCGAGCACCAGGAACACGTCGGCGCCACCAAGCTCCAGCACGCACTTCTTCAGGGCACGTCCGGCCTGCTCCGCAACAATCGCACCCACCTGCTCGGAGCCGGTGAGCGAGACACCCTGGACGCGGTCGTCCGCGATCATGGTGGAGATCTGCTGGTGGGTGGCGAACATGTTGACGTAGGCGCCCTCCGGGAAGCCTGCATCGCGGAAGAGTTCCTCCAACGCCAGCGCCGACTCCGGGCACTGGCTCGCGTGCCGGACGATCACCGTGTTGCCCAGAATGATGTTGGGAATCGCGAACCGAGCCACCTGGTAATACGGGTAGTTCCACGGCATGATGCCCAGGATCACGCCGAGGCCCTGGTAGCGGAAGAAGCTCCGCAAACCATCGGCCACCTCCAGTTGCTCATCGGCAAGCCATTCTTCGGCGTGCTCAGCGAAGGCGGCAGCGATGGAGCCGGAGAACTCGGCCTCGCCAGCGGCCTGCTGCAGCGGCTTGCCCATCTCGCGGTTGATGATGGCGGCCAGCTTGTCCTTGCGCTCAACAAAGAGATCCGCAAGGCGTTTGGCCAAGGCAGCGCGCTCGGCCACCGTGGTGGTGCGGGACCACTCCTGGTAGGTCTGCTGGGCGGCGCTGAGCCCGGCTTCCACCTCTGCGTCAGTGGCGGCGGGGTACTCGGCGTGGATGGTTCCGGTAGCCGGATCAGTAACGGCAAATGCGCTCATAATGATTGCTCCTTGGTCAGTAAATCCCGTAAAAGAAACGGGCGGGACCGCTGGATGGAGCGGTCCCGCCCGGTGCGCCTAGCGTGCGTCAGGTGCGGTGGTGGCAGCGTAGAAACGTTGCCGCTCACGGCCCTTGAGGTGCTTGGCAGCACCCTCCAGGGTGGCGGGCCGCTCCGAGGTCATCGGAGCTCCAACGTCCCAGAAGGCGCCGTTGCCGGAGAGGTAGCGCCACGGCTCCACGCGGGCGACGATCACCGCAGGCCCCTCGGCTTGCTGCGCCTCGGTGAGGGCGGCAGAGAACTCCTCGACCGTCGTCGTCGACCATGCCGCACAGCCCATGCTGGCCGCGTTGGCGGCGATGTCGAACTCGAGTACCGCCCCGTCCAAACGGCCGGACTCCTTGCTGCGTTCCCGGTACTGTGTGCCGAATTCGCGGCCCGGACCGCCCTTGGCAACCTGCAGCGGCCAAATGCACTGGTGGCCGCGGTTGTCGATGACGATCGTGATGATCTTCTTGCGTTCCTGGACGGCCGTGACCAGTTCCGTGGGCTGCATGAAGTAGGTGCCGTCTCCGATCAGGACATACACCTCGCCGGGTGCCTCGGGACGGGCCAGACGGTAGCCCAGGCCTGCAGGGATCTCGTGGCCCATGCAGGAGTTGGCGTATTCGAAGTGGATCTCGGTGCCGTTGGACGGATCCCAGGCCTTATGGATGCCCTCAACCACGCCGCCGGAACCAAGGATCAGGGCGTCATCGCTGGTGGTGCGCTTGTTTAGGACGTCGATCACTTGGGCCTGGCTCATGATTTCGCCGGGGAAGGCCTGGAGGTCGTGCTTGCGCACTTCCAGCGTGGCCTTGCGTGCGTCCGCGATGTCGCTGCGGAACTCGTCCGACGTCGAGTACCCGACGGCGGTGAGCCGCTCCCGCAGGCCGGCCAGGTTGAGCCTGGCGTCGCCGATGACGGGGAACGAGCCCATCTTGTGGGCGTCGAACGAACCCACGTTGAGGTTCACGAACTTCACGTCCGGGTTCTGGAACAGCGAATGCGAGGCGGTGATGAAGTCCTGCAGGCGCGAGCCCACGGTAATGACGCAGTCCGCGCCGTCGGCGATCTCATTGGCACCCACGGTTCCGGTCACGCCCAGCGCACCGAGGTTGAGGTCGGTGATGGGTCCGCTTCCCTTGCCGGCATAGGTCTCGGAGACCGGGATGCCGAACTCGGAACTGAAGCGTGCCAGTTCTTCCTGCGCCTTGGAGTAGCGGACGCCGCCACCGGCGATCAGCAGCGGACGCTTAGCGTTGCGGATGATTTCCGCGGCGTCGCGAAGCTCGTCCCCAACAGCCGGACGACGGCGGATGTGCCAGACGCGCGGGGTGAAGAAGGACTCCGGGAAGTCGAACTCCGCACCCTGGATGTCCTGCGGCAGGCAAACCACCACGGCACCGGTTTCCACGGGATCGGTGAGGACGCGCATTGCCTCCGGGAGCGTGGACAGCAACTGGGCGGGGTGCGTGATCCGGTCGAAGTAGCGGCTGACCGGACGGAAGCAGTCGTTGGCGGACACGTCGCGTTCCACCGGGTGCTCGATCTGCTGCAGCACGGGATCGCCGAAGCGGTTGTTGATGATGTCCGCGGGGAACAGCAACACGGGCAGGCGGTTGGTGGTGGCTGTGGCGGCGCCGGAAACCATATTGGTGGATCCCGGACCGGCGGAAGCGGTGCAGGCCAGGGTGGCGGCACGGTTGGACGCCTTCGCGAAGCCGATGGCCGCATGGACCATCGACTGTTCGTTCTTGCCCTGGAAGTGCGGGAAGTCCACACCGTACTCGTCGATGCCCTGGGCCAGGCCCACGGAGTTGCCATGCCCGAAGATGCCGTACATGCCGGCGATCAGGCGGCGCTGTTCGCCATCGAGTTCGCTGTACTGGACCTGCAAATACTCGATGATCGCTTGTGCGACAGTGCGGCGGCGGACGGCCTTTTTATCGGCTGCGATATTGACCTCGGTGCCGATATCAGCAGCGGCTGTGCTAGTCATGCGTTCTCCTAAATTCGTAGGTGCGTCGGCATTTGCAAACCGATTCGCCCGAACATCAGGTTTTCACCGTGGGGAAGCAAAGTTGTGTCCCAGTTTGGGACGCGGACCACCTGCCGGGACACGCAAAAACAGCAGCCGACGGCGGTACGTGCGTACCGCCGTCGGCTGCTGTTTGTTTTCGCTTGTCTTAGTCGAAGCGGTAAGGCTCCTGCGGTCCCACGGAGGGCAGCGGCCGGGGCCGCTCGCAGGTGCTTTCGATCGCGATGTGCTTGCCCTGCTCCGAGGAGGCCTCGAAGGCGAGGAGGACTTCCAGCACGTGGTAGGCGAAGTCGCCGCCGGTCCGGGGTTCCAGGCCGTTGCGGATGGCGTAGCCGAACTCGGCCAGGCCGATGCCGCGGTAGGCGTCGTCGCGGTGGGTGATGGGCGTTTCGCGCCAGTCCCCGCCGCCGGGAGGCGTCATGTCCAGCGCGAGGTCACCGGGCTCACCGCGCCGCAGCACGGGAGCGCCGGAGAAGTGGTCCGGGTTCGGTGCTGCCAACGATCCACCCGTGCCGTAGATCTCCAGATGCGGCAGGTTGTGGTTCCAGATATCCCAGCTGACGATCACGGTGGCAGAAGCGCCGGACTCGAAGTCGAGGGTGCCCGTGACATGCGTGGGGGTCTGGATCTGGATGACTTCGCCGTCCTTGCCGGGGCGGGGACGGGTCTCGGACGAACGCGGCGTGGTTGCGGAGACGCGGGAAACGGGGCCGAAGAAGTTCACCAGGTTGGTGATGAGGTACGGTCCGATGTCCAGCATGGGGCCTGCGCCGGGGCTGTAGAACGGGTCCACGTTCGGGTGCCAGTGCTCGTAGCCCCTGCACGCGAAGGAAGCGAAAGCTGCAACGGGCTCACCGATCCAGCCGTCGTCGATGAGCTTGCGGCTGGTCTGCATGCCGGAACCCAGGAAGGTGGTGGGCGCGGAGCCAACCTTGACGCCGGCTTCCCGCGCCGCGTCCAGGATCTGCTTCGCTTCCTCAAGGGACGTGGCGAAGGGCTTCTCCGAAAGGACGTGCTTGCCGGCCGCGATCGCCTGCAGCGTGACCGGCGCGTGGAGCTTGGGCGGTGTGAGGTTCAGGACCAGCTCCACGTCCTCGTCCGCCAACAACTCGTCCGGGGTGAGTGCTTTGGGAACGTCGTACTCGGCGGCGCGCTTCCGCACGGCCTCGGGGTTCACATCCGCGAGCGCCACGATGTCGACGTCGGGGTGGACGCCGATCTTGTCCAGGTATTGGTTGAGGACGTTTCCGACGCCGATAATGCCGACTCGAATGGGTTCCATGTGAATCTCCGTTTAATGATTGTTGGAACATCCCGGGGCGAGGACTATACCCCGCCCCGGGATGGGTTGCGATAGCTGCGGTTTAGCCGGCCAGGCGTTCCTCGCGGGTCTTCGCCGTGGCTGCCTCGTCGATGGCACCGTCGGTGATGACCACGCCGTAGTGTGCGGCCGCGGCTTTGAGGGTCACGCGGGACTCGCGGTAGTCGTCGAGTACAGCCAGGACGTCGCGTTCCAGCGGGTCGCCGTAGCCGCCACCGCCGGGGGTGATGGAGACAACCTTCTCGCCCGACTGCAAGTCGTAACGGCCCACCACGGGAATTTCGCGGCGTTCGCCGGTCTTGAGGTCTTCCACCCAGGCGGACGGTTCCGCACCGTCGTGGCCGCCGCGGACACCCTTCGGCGAGTTGATCTTGCCTTCGATGCCGTAGGTAAGGGTGACGCTCTCGCCGCGGGGCTCCATGGTGACGCGTGTTGCGAGTCCGCCGCGCTGGCGGCCGGCTCCGCCGGAGTCGGCAACCAAGGTGCGCTCGTGGACCAGGATCGGGTAGCGCTGCTCGTCCACTTCCACGCTGTCGTGGTACAGCAGGGCGCCGCACACGGGACGTTGGTAGGTGGGCCAGCCGTCAACGTACGGTGTTGCCGGACCGCCGACGCCACCTATCAGGATCTGGTTGACGTAGGGGTTGCCGTTGCGTTCGTCCGTCCCGGAGATGACCGACTTGGCAGGTGCCTGGCCGGCTGCGCCCTCGGCCGTTCCGTAGCCGTCGTCGATCTGGGAGAAAGCGGCCTGCACGATGTTGACCACGCGGTCAGCAAGGTTGGTGGTGCCGGACGAGCAAGAGTACGGGTGCTTGGGAACACCGACGGCGCAGCCGTCCCGCAGCAGCACCTCGACGCGGCGGAAGGTTCCGGCGTTGCTCGGCAGGTTCTCCGGGATACCGGAGAGGATGCCGGCCAATGCTGCGCCGGTAGCCGTTGCCTTGGTGAGGTTCAGGCCGTTGGGCAGGTTGTCCGGGTTGTCGCGCAGATCGATCACCACCTTGCCCTGCTTGGGCTTCACCTCGAGGGTTGCCTGCAGCTGCACGCCCTCCGGGCCGGTTCCGGGGAACGGATCGTGGGCGGAGGTGCCGTGGAGGACGTACTCCGGCAGCTTCTCGATCGCGCTGGCGGTGAGGCGCTCGGAGTAGTCGAACCAGGCGTCCACGAAGTCCACCAGGTCATCCACGCCGAACTTCTCGGCGAGTTCGTGGATGCGGCGCTCGGCGATGCGCGAGGCGCCGACGGAGGCCAGGTAGTCGCCGTACCACTGGTCCGGAACACGGATACGGGACCGGCACATGCGGATAATGTCGTCGATGTCCGTGTAGTCGCGCTGGATCCGCACGCAGGGGAAGATCAATGCGCCTTCCTCGTACACGTCCCGCGCGGTGGCGAAGAACGTGGTGGGAAGCGAGTTGCCGCAGTCGGCCTGGTGGGCCTTGGTCACGGCGGTGAAGAGGTGGCGGCCCTGGATGAAGATGGGCACCAGGATCACGTGGTCCGCTGCGTGTGAATTACCCATGTAAGGGTCGTTGTGCAGGAACGCGTCGCCTTCGCGGATGTCCTTGTGGAGTTCCACCATGTCCTCGCCCAGCGGGCCGGCACCGAAGACGTGCACCGGAACACCTTCAGCCGCGGCAAGCAACTGGTTGTCCGCGGTCAGCACGGCGCAGGAGAAGTCGCGGGCCGTGTTGATCACGGAAGAGCGGGCGGAGCGGAGCAGGCCGCTGGTCATCTCGCGGACAATGCCGTCGAATGCGTTGGCGAGGACCGAGAGCTTTACGGGATCGAATTCGCGGGTCACGGTTACGCCTCCTTACGGGTGAGGTAGATGTTGGATCGTTCATCGAGCGTCGCGTCCCATTCCGGCGGTACGACGATGGTGGTGGTGGGCTGGTCGATGACGGCCGGGCCCACGATCTTGTCGCGCGGAGCGAGCGTCACGCCGCGGTAGCGCTGGGTGCTGAAGGGTTCGCCGCCAAAGACGATGCTGTCCGTGCGGTGGATTTCCGCGGTGCGGCTGAGTTCGCTTTCGGACTTGGTGTGCTCCGGACGCGGGATTTCCACGCGGACGCCCCAGGTGATGATCTCCACGCGGCTGTCCGGATCGTGGGTGCCGTTGCGGCGGTCGTGCTCTTCGTGGAAGGCGCGTTCGATGATGCCTGCCGCATCACCGGAGGTGTCCGGGGCGGCGTCGAGGTAGACGCGGAGGTCCCAGGCCTGGCCGGGGTACCGGGCATCCACGAAGGAGGTGACCTTGGGCGCTTCGCCTACGCCGTCGAAGCGCTTCACGAAGAGCTCAGCCTTGGCTGTCAGGTCCTCCACAGCGCGGGAGGCCGAACCGGCGTCGAAACTGCGGGTGTCGTTGTGCAGCGGGGAGAGGAACTCGGTTGCGATCGGGGCGCGGTGGGCGCCGTAGGCGGCCAGGACGCCGGCGGTCGCCGGGATCAGGACGGTGTCGGCTTCCAAGAGCTTGCCAATGATCGCTGCGACCATAGCGCCTGCGCCACCGCCGGCAACAATGAGCGCACCCCGCGGGTCAACGCCCTGTTCCAGGGCAGACTGGCGGATGGCGGTGGCCATGTGGTTGGCGGAGACATCCAGGATGGCCTGGGCAGCCTGCAGGGTGTCCATCTTCAACGGCCCGGCAATGCGGGTGTCAATGGCCTTGATGGCGGCCTCGCGGTTCAAGGTAAACCCGCCTTCGAAGCCCTCCGTGTCGAGGTAGCCAAGCGCCACGCAGGCGTCGGTGACGGTTGGTTCTTCGCCGCCGCGGCCGTACGCTGCCGGACCGGGAGTGCTGCGCGCACTCTGCGGGCCCACGCGAAGGAGGCCACCGCCGTCGATCCATGCGATGCTGCCGCCACCGGCGCCGATGCTGGAAACCGCAACGGAAGACAAGCCGGTGAGGTGACCGACGAACGGCTCCCCCAGCCAGGCTTCGCGGGTGTGGCGGACCACGCCGTTCTCCACCAGGGACACGTCGAAGGTGGTGCCGCCCATGTCGCAGACAACCACGGTCTCGTGGTCCGGAGCCGCAGCCGCACCCACCAGCGGTGCCATGGACGGGCCGGAGTTCAGCAGCAGGACGGGACGGTCAAGGACATCGGCGACGTCGAGCACGGCACCTTCGGAGGTGACCACCAGAAGGTCGCCGGCGAAGCCGTACTCCTGGAGGTCCGAGCGGAGCTTGCCCAGGTGGTCGGCCATGAGCGGCTTCAGGGAAGCGTCGATCGAGGCTGCCGAGGAGCGTCGGTATTCGCGGATGGTGGGGTTGGCCGCGTTGGAGAGCGTGTACGGAACGCCGGGGAGGATTTCCTTGATCAGCTCGGCAACCCGCTTCTCGTGGGCGTCGTTGATGATGGACCACAGGAAGGACACGGCAACGGCTTCGATGCCCTGTTCCTTGAAGGAACCGAGGACTTCGCGGACCTGCTCTTCGTCCAGTTCCACCAGGATGTCGCCCTCGGCCGAGATGCGCTCGGTGATTTCGAAGGTCAGCTGGCGGGGAATGTACGGCGGCGGGTAGGCAGCCTTGGAATCGAAGGCGTCGCGGCGGCCACCTTCGCGGAGCAGCAGGGTGTCGGCAAAACCGTCCGTGGTCAGCAGCGCTGTTTTAGCGACCTTGCCGGTGAGCACTGCGTTGGTGGCGTGGGTGGTGCCGTAGACAATGACGTCAGCGTTGCGCAGGACGTCGTCGCCGCTCCAGCCAACGGACTCGGCCGCGCGGCGAACCGAGGCTTCGAAGCCGGTGAACACGCGGTCGTAGGTGGTCAGCGCCTTGCCGACTGCCATGTCACCGCTGTTGGAACCGACCACGACGTCGGTAAAGGTACCGCCGGTGTCGACGGCGATGCGGTACCGGGCCTCGCCTGGTTGTGTTTGTACATCACTCATGGTCTTCATTACTTTCGTAGAGCTTGCAGGGGGTTAGAGCTGGGGCTTGCCCACGGTGTTGCGGAGCAGGCCTACCTTGTCGATTTCGATTTCCACGGTGTCTCCCGGTTCCAGCCAGACAGGCGGGTTCCGCTTGGCACCGATGCCCTGCGGGGTTCCTGTGGCAATGACGTCGCCGGGTTCCAGGGTGAGGAAGCTTGAGAGGTAGGAGACGATCCGCGCGATCGGGAAGATCTGGTAGCTGGTGTTGGAGCGCTGCACTTCGATGCCGTTCACGCGGGTTGCGAGGTCCAGGTTCTGGGGATCGCCCACTTCGTCCAGGGTGACCAGGGCAGGGCCCCACGGGGTTGACCCGTCCACGGCCTTGCCTGCCAACCACTGGGTACCGCGGTACTGCAGGTCGCGGGCGGTGACATCGTTCAGCGGGGCAAGTGCCGCCACATAGGTCAGTGCTTCTTCTTCCGTGACTTCACTGGCCTTGCGCCCGATGACTACTGCCAGTTCGCCCTCGAAGTCGAGGTTTTCGCTGACCTTCGCACCGCCGATTTCGTCCTCGGGCCCAACCATGGTGGAGGCGAACTTGGCGAAGACGTCAGGGTATTCCGGGAACGCGCGGCCGGTCTCGGCAACATGGTCCTTGTAGTTCAGGCCAATGCAGAGCACCTTGGAGGGGTTGGGCACCGGAGTGGTCAGGCGGACATCGGCCCGGGCACCAACGTGCGCTTCCGGATCCTGGCCGGCCAGGGAGCTGACCTCGGCGGAAATGCCCTCCAGCCTGTCGCCGTAGAGTTCCAGGAATTCCCGGACGGACGTGGTGGCTCCGTGCACTGCCACTTTTGAGCTTTGAAGGAGCAGTTCCAGGTCATAGACGGTGTCCTCGATCAGGACGCCGCCGCGGATCCCGGATTCGTGTTCGTAGGAAACGATCTTCATGGTTACTTGTCACCTTCCGTAGTGGGAGCCTCCGAGGCGACTGCCAGGACAGCGTCGGCCAGGCGGTCGGTAATGTCGGCCACCACCTTTTCGTCCATGGGCGTGGACAGGGAGAGCAGGTTGGCCGGGGAGCCGAGCAGTCCGCGCTCGTAGGAGGCCCACCACAGCTTGTGCTGGGTGTGCTCGTCCACTTTCTCCGCACCGGCAGGAACCGCACGGAGGAGCGAGCCGTGGCCCCGGATCTCCCAGCCGGCGTCGGCAATCCTTGCGTTGACCGTTTCGCGGGCGGTGTCGCCCAACTGGTTCAAGCGCGTGACCTCTGCTTCGGTGTAGAGACGCAGGGCCACGGAACCGGCGGCCATGCTCACCGGGTTGCCGGAGAACGTGCCGCCATGCGGCAGGCTTCCCGGGCGGGTGGGGTCCACTTCGGCCATGAGCTCGGCCTTGCCGCAGACCGCCCCGACGGGGAAGCCACCGCCGATGAGCTTGCCCGTGGTCAGCAGGTCCGGGGAAACCCCGTACTCACCGCTGAAGCCGCTGTAGCCAAGACGGAGGCTGATGACCTCGTCGATGATCAGCACAATGCCGTATCGCGTTGCCAGCTCGCGGGCGGTCCGGACGAATTCCTCGTTGATGGTGAGCAGGCCGGCACGGTTGGGCAGCAGGTCCAGGATGATGGCGGCGTACGCGTCCGGAGCCGCTTCGACCGCCTGGCGCAGGAATTCGACGTCGTTCAGCGGCACCGCTGTGACGTCGTCGATCACGCCGCGGGTGACGCCGCGCTGGTAGGACGGTCCGCCCGGGACCAGGGCAACCTCGGACGTTCCGTGGTAACCGCCCTTGGTGACAATGACGCGCTCCCGCCCCGTCGACGCACGGGCGATGCGGATCGCGGACATGACGGCCTCAGTGCCGGAGTTCGCGAAGCGGACCTGGTCCAACTCCGGGAGGCGGCCCAGCAGGAGTTCGGCCAATTCCCATTCGTAAAGATTCGGGATGCCCCAGCTCGCCCCGGTGGTGAGCGCCTTGGTGGCCGCTTCGGTGATTTCCGGGTGGGCGTTTCCGTGGATCAGGGAGGTGAAGTTGTTGTTCGCGTCGATCAGTTCACGGCCGCGGTCATCCCACACCCGGTAGCCCTCGCCCTTGATGGCGTAGGGGCTCGGAGCTCCGGTGTAGTACGTCGACCGGCCGTAGCCGCCCGGCAGCAGCGGGAAACCACGTGGTCCACGGCGCAGGTGCGGATCTTCCACGGGGTTCTGCAAAGCAGCGAGGTCTTCAAGATGATTGGTGGTTGCCAAGTCGGGTTTCTCCAGTCTCTTCAATTCACAAGTCGTTTCAGTTCACGAGGTCGATGAGTGGCTGGCCGGTCAGCGCGAGGCGGACCCGCTCCACAGCGCCGTCCTGCAGGGCGCCCGTCGACCGGTTGGAACGCCAGGCAATGTGCGGGGTGAGGATGGCGTTCGGCGCCGTGCGCAGGGGGTGGTCAGCGGCGAGAGGTTCCTGTGCGAAGGTGTCGATGCCGGCGCCTGCGATGTGACCTGAGGTCAGGGCCTCGGCGAGCGCGGCCTCGTCGATGAGCCCGCCGCGGGATACGTTGACGATCACGGTGCCCTTGCGCATCCTGGCGAGGACATCGGTGGAGATGAGGTTCGCCGTCTCGTCGTTCAGCGGCAGGTGGAGGGAAACGACGTCGGAATTCTCCAGGATGTCTTCCAGCCCGGCCATCTCCACGAAGCTGTCCGTCACGAAGGGATCGTAGGCGCGGACCCGGGCGCCGACGGCCGAGTACATGCGGGCTACGTGCTGGCCGATGCGTCCCATGCCCAGGACGCCGACTTCCAATTCGGAGAGGACTGGGGTGTCGTAGCCGATGGTTCCGGCCCAGCCGAGGTTGTTGATCGCTGCGTTGCCGGCGGGCAGGCGGCGGGCCAGCGCCAGGCCCATCGCGAAGGCGTGGGAGGCGACTTCCTCCGATGCCGTGCCGGGAACGATCGAGACCGGGATGCCCGCGTCGGTGGCCGCGGCGACGTCGATGTTGTCGTAGCCGATTCCGTACCGGATGACTGCACGGCACTTGGCCATCAGCGGGAAGTCCGCGGCAGTGAGCTTGGCGTAGGGGGTGATCATCACAATGTCGGCTTCGGCCAGCCCGTCGCGGAAGGCGTCAGTGTCCGCCGCGGGGTTGAGTGTGTAACCGAACTCCTCCGCGAGCGCGTGCTCACGGTCCAGGTCCGGGAAATGGTGAGGGGCCACAAGAATGGTTCCCTGGGCATCGCGGGTCATAGTCAGTCGTCCTGTTCGTGTTGGTACCCTCGGTCCTGCCGGACACTCCTTGGGACGGGTGCCGGTATCGGGTGATTTCCAGTACAACGCGATATCGGGGCGGCCATCCGTGCCAGATCGAGACACCTCGGTGGGACACTGTCCCACCGCCTGGGTGTCGGGGCCCCGGACGCGCGAAGCGGCCACCCGCCGTCGGGCCTTCCGACGCCGGAGGGCAGCCTGGCAGCGCAAGCGGCCACCCGCCGTCGGGCCTTTTCGATGGGCAGCGCGCAGCAGCCGCCCCCCTTGGGAGGTCGGCTGCTGCTGCGTGGAATCAGAGGTCGAAGCCGCGGCTGCGGAAGTAGTCCATACGCCGGTACAGGGTGGAGCGCCCGATCTGCAGGGTTTCGGCCGCAAGGCTGCGGTTGCCGCCCGCTTCCTGGAGCGCCGTACGCAGTTCGCTGAGTTCCGCGTCCTCCAGGCGGGACAGCCTGCCCTTGGTCAGGACGCGGTGGAAACCCTGCGGCAGGTCGTCCAGGGTGACCTCCGCACCTTCTGCACGTTCGACGGCGTTGGAGACCACCGCGCGCAACTGGTCGATGTTTCGGGGCCAGTCGGCGTGGGTCAGGGTGGTGATGAGCCGCCGGGACAGCTTCCGCTCCCCCAACTCTTCCGCGATGGCGTTGGCCAGTTGGGGGATATCCTCGCGCCTGTTGCGCAAGGGCGCCACGGAAACTTCAAGGACATCGAAGGCCTCCGAAAGCAGGAGGGTGGCATCCGTGGGGCGCGTGATGGTGAAGATCAGCCTGGTGGCGGCGTTGCCCCGAAGGTTGCGGGCGATCTCACTGGCTTCATTCTGGGAGAGCTCATCGGCGTGCTCCACGATCAATGTTGGGGGAAGCTCGATGGCCACCCTGTGCAGGACGTCCCGGAGCGAGGCGTTCCTGAGGTCTCCGTTGCGGGCGTCCACCACCATCTGCCCACCCCGCAGGGCGGCGATGGCACCGGCCAACCGCAGCTTTCCGCTGCCGACTTCACCGATCATCACCACGGACCTGTCCTGGTCAACGGCTTTCCTGGCCAGGTTGAGGGTGCGCTTGAACTCCGTACTGGTGCCGTCAACATGCTTGAGCAGCCGTTCTGCCGTCCCTTGCGGAGCCGAGGCCAACTGGAGCGGCGCGCTTGTGGGGGTGACGGCCCGGTCCTTGGCCGGCGCATGGGGCCGGACCACGACGATCGCCCCGACGTTTGCCGCGGACAGCGTCACAGGGGAAATTTCCAACGTGGACAAGCCTGGCCCTTGGAGCATGACTTCGCAGTTCATCTCTCGACCGGAGGACATTACTGCCTTGGCGTAGCCGGAGACGATCGAGAAATCGCTGTCCACCAGCGTGGCTGTCGCCGAGGCGTTCTGGAGCGAGTTCTTGCCGTCGACGGCGATCACGGCCCGGTTGCCCCGGCGGCGCGAAATCCTGAGGTACTCGCTGAGGAGTGCCCGCTCCTTGGATGACGTACGGACCTCGATGTCCCGCTCGATCCGCGAAGCAACGCCTTCCAGCATGAGCAGGGTGGACGAAGGTTCCAGCGTGCTGACCCGGTTGGCCGGAAGAGTCAGCCCGATGACGGCACGTACCCGGTTATGGAACGGATCCCGCACCAAGGAAGCGAAGCACCAGTTGCCGCGCATGTCTTCACGGAAGTGTTCCTCGGGGGCCAGCCACACTCCCCGCCCCTCTTCCAGGGCGAGGCCTTCGCCGTTGCTCCCACAGCTTTCCTCCAGCAAGGAGTACCCAGCGGGGAACCCGTCATCCCGCAGGAAGTTGGCCTTGACCAACACTCCGTTCGGGGCGGTGATGTTAACGTAGCCACCCAGGTCTGCGGCTACTTCGTCCAGCTTCTGCAGGTGTGGGCCTGCTGCCGCGATGGTGTAGTCGTCTACCCGTCCTTCGTCGTAGAACCCCCTGTCGGCGAAGGCATCCACACCGGCCGCGCGGCTCCTGTACCAGGAACGGGCCACCATGGGACGGATGCCGCTGAGGTCGGCATGGGGTTGCATCAGGAAGAGCTCGCGGACGCGGTTGGTTTCGCGCGGGGTCTCATTCGGCCACGGAGACAGTACTTCTGCTGACATTGGAGTTCTCTCTGGGTTGGCGGTTCAGGATGCCAAGGCCGGGCCAGGTCCGCCCGAGGTGGTCTTTCTGTGGCGCAGCCGCCGGGAGGGCTTGGGATGGAACGCGTGCTGCGCTTGCCAGGCCTCATCCTGCGCGGCGTTGTCTTCCAGCGCCCTCGCGCCGATGTAGGCGGCCACCATGCCGGAAAGGCCGCTTCCCATGATGGTGTTGCTGTTCCGAGTGGCCCCCAGGCTCGTTTTTTCGGTGACCATTGCTTTTCTCTTCCCGCTCAAACGCTTTGAGATGCACCGGCAGCGGTACTGCCTGATGCCATTTCCAGAGTACCTAACTAACAGACGTTAGGGAAGAGTTTTCGTGCTTCCAAGCGGACAAAAGCTAACGACTGTTACGATGGCCCATTATGAGCGACAGGTCCTACGAATCCGCCTCCCGCGCCTTCGAATCGCAACTTAAGGAATGGAACTGGACGGGCCAAAGGGCGGGCCGGCAGAACATCCTGGAAGCCTTCCTGGAACTCGCAATAGCCAACGGCTTCAACTCCGTTTCCATGCGGACCATCGCCAACGCCGTCAACATCAAGCCGCCCAGCCTCTACTCGCACTTCCCGGACGGCCGGGACGAAATTGTTGCCGAATCCCTGCGCTGGCACTTCCACCGCTTTGGTGTCGCCCTGCTCGAGGCCGTTGCTCCGGCGGGAAATGCGGAAGAGTTCTGGGATGCCATGGTGAAACTCCACTTCACCCGGCAGGTAAGGCTCCCGGAGAGCAATCTCTGGGATCTCCTGGTCGCCACGGACAGGATGGCCGGAGTCCTACCCAAGGACCTCCGGGCCCAGGTTGATGACTGGGTCACCCTGCACGAGGAGATGTACATTGCTGCGGCGCGGGACATGGGCTGCCCCGACGCCGAGGAACACGTCCGGGTGGTCATGACCCTGCTGGAGGGCGCCACACGGTGGGCTCCAGCCGATTGCGACGATGCCGAACTGGAGGTGGTGGCGGACCGCGCCGTCACGCTTTCGCGGGCCATCCTGGCGGTGGATTTCCAGCGCGCAAGTAAGTAGGCGTCGGCGGGCAACCGTATGCATCGGCGGGCCACGGTAGGCGTCGGCGGGCCACCGCCGCGGGGCCTAGCTTTCTTTTTCCCGCGCCTTCCGGGTGGCCCGTTCGTTGGCCTTCTGCAGTGCCTGAACCAGTTGCTCTTTGTCCATGGTGGAGCGGCCTTTGATGTCCAGTTCCTTGGCCCGCTGGTACAGGTGCGCTTTGCTTGCATTCGCATCCACCCCACCGGCTGTGGGCGCCTGGGTGTCAGGCCCGCCCTCCGCCCGGGCGTCCGAGGGGCCTCGCTCCTCTTTCGGTTCCCAGTGGTCCCCCACCTTTTCATAGCTGTGCTTCAACGACGAGAAGGCCGTCTGCGCCGCCCGGCGTTCGTCGCCGTCGTAAGTTTCCATCGCAGCGTCGTACGTCTTCGCGAAGGTGTCTTGGGCTTTCTGGTCCGAGCGACGGATCGTTGATGGCAACTCACCCTTGAGCGCGTGCCCGGCCTTACCGGTCTTTGGCATCGGACTCCCCTCCTTGTTTCGGGTATGTGCGCCAGTCTAGGCGCGCCCTCCGAAACGCACGAGCCTCCGGTTCTTCAGTCGGAAGAACCACGACGGCGGCAGGCGCGTTCGCGCGACGCCGTCAGGTGAGCGCGGCCTTGATTTTCACAGCTACTCGACGGTGACCATGACAGAAGGCCAGCCGGAGGCTCCGTCGGGTACGGGATCGGCGCGTTCGTCGGTCTGCACCTCGCCGGTGCCGTCCGTCGCGCGGGCCTTGACGTAATGGATGCCCGGTGTGGCGTCCCACTCGTAGGACCACTGCCGCCAGGTGATGGTGGACGCTTCGGCGGACAGCGTCGCTTCCACCCAGTCGCCGTCGTCGATCTGTACTTCGACCTTGGTGATGCCCCGGGTCTGGGCCCAAGCGGAACCGCCAACAGCAACCTTTCCTGCCGGTAGTTTCGCGAAGGATGCCGGGACATCCACCCGTGCCATGGTCTTGATGGGTCCACGCTCGGACCATCCCCGCTCGGTCCAGTACGCTTTGCTGTCCGCGAAGCGGGTTACCTCCAGGTCAACCACCCACTTGGTTGCTGAGACAAAGCCGTACAGTCCGGGAACCACCATGCGTACGGGATAGCCGTGCTCCACCGGCAGGGGTTCACCATTCATGCCGATGGCCAGCATGGCATCCCGGTCATCTTCCTGGAGGACGTCCAAGGGAGTGGAGGCACTGAAGCCGTCGATCGAGCGGGAGAGGACCATGTCTGCGCCATCCTTCGGTCGCGCTTTGGCCAGGACGTCGCGCAGGGGCATGCCCAGCCATTTCGCGTTGCCTACCAGCTTTCCGCCCACCGGGTTGGAGACACAGGTGAGGGTGACATGGGATTCGATCAGATCGGCGTCGAGCAGATCCTGGAAAGTCAGCGTGATTTCTTCTTCGACCATTCCATGGACCCGTAGTGCCCAGTCTTCGATGTTGACCTCGGGAACACTCAACGCCGTGTCGATCCGGTAGAAATCCTTGTTTGGCGTCAGCCACGGATAGACGCCCTTCACCGGGGACTGCACGTCCGCGGGTACCGTGGCCGCAGCCCTGCGAGGGGCCGGAAGCTTGAGTGCGTCCCGGGCCTGGGCGATGTTGTTCCGGGCTGCGCTCAGCAACCGGCCACCGGTGGCGGCGATACCAGCCGTAACAGCGGCTACCCCGGCAGCGGCGAAGAAACGACGGCGGCTGGTGACGGCCGAACGATCCGTCCCGTCGGTGTCGGCCGCCATGTCCGCAGGGACCTCCGGCCAGGCCTTCAACCGCCACAACGGCCGGAGAAGCAGGCGCAGCGCCACCAGCCCGGCCGCGGTTCCCGCCACCGACGGGATGGCGTCCACGGGTTGCACGCCGGCCCGGGTCAGGACACAGGCAACAATCACCGCACCCATGAACAGCACACCCAGGACGCCGAGGGCCCACTTCCGGTAAGCGACAACGCCGAGGACGCAGGCAAGGACCGCGATGGTCAGGCCCATGCCGACAAAGAGGGCAGCCTTGTCATTGGTGCCGAACGTCGCGATGGCGAAGTCCTTCAACCACGACGGCGTGAAATCAATGAACGTAGACCCGAGCGCAAAGAAGGGCGTTGCCCTGGCGGTGAAGAACGCGCCCACCAACTCTGCGACGGCGAGTACGACGGCGGCCGAGACCACCCCTGCCAGCGCTGCCATACCCCTGGCGCCCCTGATCCTGCGGCTGTGCTTCGTCATGCAGGGTATTCGGAGCCACTCGGTGGGGGGATCGGTCAGACTTGGTTCAAGCCCTCATCAATGCGCTGCCTTCTTCTTTCCGAACGGCAGCACGCGCGACACTGCCTGAACTACAACCATGACGCCCGAACCCCAAATGATGCCGAGCACAGCCGAGCACAGCGTATTGACCAACCACGCCAGCGCGCCGCCCACTGCCGGGATTCCGGCCAGGGGCGATTCCAGCGCATGGACCAAGTCATAAGGCAGGTGCCAGCCGAGGTCGTGGGCGGCCTGCAGCAGGATATGGCCACCCACCCAGAGCATCGCGATCGTGCCGACGACAGTGATCACGGCGAGCACTTTCGGCATGGCGGCGACCAGCAGTCGTCCAGTCCTCTGCGTTGCCGGAGAGTTTTTGGTGGTCAAATGCAGCCCAATATCGTCCATCTTGACGATCAGTGCCACAGCCCCGTACACGGCCGCGGTGATAATGATGGCGACGACCACCAGGATGAACGCCCGGACCCACAAGGACTCGCTGGCAACTTCATTCAACGCGATGACCATGATCTCGCAGGAGAGGATGAAGTCGGTGGTGATTGCGCCTCGCGTGACCTTGGCTTCCGCTTCGGGTCCTCGGTCCACGGCCGGGCCATGACCCTCCTCGGAGTGTCCCCGGAGCTTGTGCCAGACCTTCTCGGCTCCCTCATAACAAAGGTAGGTGCCACCCAACAGGAGGATTACCGGAATGATCCCTGGGACGAAAGCGCTCACCAACAGCAGCGCTGGCAGGATGACCAGCAGTTTGTTCCTCAGCGACCCCCAAAAGATCCGCCGGATCATCGGCAGTTCCCGGGACGGGTCCACTCCGGACACATACTGCGGGGTCACCGCGGCGTCATCGATCACGACGCCGGCAGCCTTGGCACCCGCTTTCGCGGCACCGGCCGCCACATCATCGACAGACGCGGCCGCCAGTCGAGCCAGGGCAGCGACATCATCCAACAACGCAACGAGGCCTCCGCTCACAGTTCACCTCCATCCCGCACGGGTGTGTGCAGGTGGGCGTGATTGTCCGGGGCGGGGAGCACGATTGGCATGCTGAAAGTCTACGGTCTCCTGGCCGGAGGGGGCAGATGCGGTTCGCCGAGATGACGAAGCCTCGGTGCATGGTGGAGTCCCGGGCTACACTGACGTCTTCTAGTTTCGTCGGCGGTAGTGTCCGCGGATGCGTTTGCCGTCGCGTGTGTGTTCGGGGACCCATACGTCTCCGTGGGATTGGAGAGGGGGCGGGGTGGCCGTTCCGCCCATGTCCACCACTGTCGGTGAGGGTGTCAGGGAGGCGGCCCGTTTGGTGTTTTCCCCTTCGAAGGCTTTGGCCATGGAGTGGAGTGAGTCAGGTTCGGCTCCGAGGCTGAGGGCGTCGTCGCGCCAGTGGGATACGGCAGCGGCAACGTGTTGAAGCCGTGTCATGGCCGCGTCTCTGGTCAGCCGGAAAGCGTCGGCGAAGTCCAGCAGGTCCCGTACGTCCCTGTCGAAGAGCCCGCCGTGCGGTGTGAGCGGCGTTTCTGATGTCCCTGTTGGCATCGGGTTCACGTCGAAGGACGGCGACAGGCGCCAGCCGTGACGGGTGCGGAGGAGCCCGTGGTTTCTCATGTGGTCGTCGGTGTTGTTGACCATGGCGATGAAAGCGGCACGGATGAACATTTCGTTGGCGTCCTGTACAGGTGCTGCGGAGATGTGGGCGACTTCGGAGGCGATTTTCACATAGTCGGGGTGTGCATAGGTGTCCAGCTGCAATGCGGTGCGCACGCTCATGTACGGCACACGCCGGTCACCGTCACGGTCGAACCGGCGTGTGAGAAAGATATGGGAAAACTCCCCCAGTGTCATCAGTCTGGACTCGGCGACCCTGATGCCCGCACGCTGCTGCAGGCGGATTGCGACCATTTCCCATAACTGCAGGTTACGGATATCCGATGTCTTGGGGAATTTCGCCAGCAGCATGGAACCGTCTTCAGCGCGAACCCAGGCTTTGGGTTGGGCCCCGCCCGGGGAGGAGCCGGCGCCCATCAGCAGGGAGTTTTCCTCAGTGACTTCACCGGTCTCAGCGAAGAGCCTGGCTTCTTCGGCGAGGACGCCGAGGTCGCGGACACTCGCGCCTCGTCCCCAGGAGGAGAGAAACATCCCGTTCTCCCTGAAGCGGAGGGCGCCTTGCCTGGTCTCATCGTTGACCAGCAACAGGTAGCCGGCTTCCCCCGTGGGCGGTATACGGCTGGCACCTTGGGCGCGGGCTGTTTGGCGCAGTTCTTCGAAGAGCAGCTTCTTGCCCCAGTCATCCGGTGCGGCGTCCTGAAAGGCCCCGAACAGGTCACGGCCCTGCGTGGGGTTCTGTGGCCCACTCCGCAACGGAAGCTCCGGGGAGAGCTCAAATGCCTCTGGATCAGACATCCAACTGTCGGCGTAGGTGAAGGAGACATGTTCACGGGACGAAAGGCCGTCCGTTTCAATGTCCATCACCCCGGCAAAGGTCTCATCGACGAGTACCTCCACACGCCGGATGTTCCGGGCCGCCATCAACGCTTCCTCGGGGCGCGCTGTCGGCCGAGCAGATGCGCCCGCGCCCTGCCAAGATCAGTATTCAAGGGATCGACAGCGCCAATGAGGTCTTCGGCGACGCCGAGCACCGACGCCACCGTCATAAGGTGCTCGACCTTGCCGCCCTCACCGGCCTCCAGGCGCATCAGCGTCGATCGGGAGACATCGGCCCGTTCGGCCACAAGCTCCTGCGACAAGCCGAGAATAATCCGCCGGCTTCGCAGGTTCTCCCCCAACCGCCGCATCGCCTCACTACTCTCACTCACCTAGCTAGTTTCCGACATTAACGCCTCTAATGCAATAAACTAGCTACATTAAAAGGTCCCAGACGCGAGTGTATGCGGTATCCGCAGGACTGCTATGAAGGCCTGTACCTCGACGGCCTCAAAAGTGAGGAAAGAGTCGGCAATTAGAGCTTCTGCCAACGGCTTTCGTGTAAGGCGCTTTCTTCCACGGCGGCCAGGACCTGCTGCACCTGCAGCGCATCGGCGAACGACGGCGCGGGCTGCTGCCCGTGGGCGATGGCGGTCACGAGGTCCACGGCTTGGTGCGTGAAACCGTGCTCGTAGCCGAGGCCATGTCCGGTGGGCCACCAGTTTCCGACGTATGGATGGGCCGGCTCCGTGACCATAATCCGGCGGAACCCGGCGTCGGACCCGTGGGAGGCGTCATAGACGGACAGCACGTTCATGTCTTCGAAATCGAACGCCAGGGAACCCAGCGTGCCGTTCACCTCAAGGCGCATGGCGTTCTTCCGCCCCAAGGCGAACCGGGTTGCCTCGAAGACACCCAGTGCGCCATCGTCAAAGCGGGCAGTGAAGATGGCTGCGTCGTCCACCGTGACCGGACCGCGCGGGCCTTCGGTTCCACCGTGACCGCCGAGGCCCACGAACTCCCCGCCGATTGGACGCTCTTTCACGAACGTCTCCATTACGGCTGATACTCCGTTGATCCGCGACCCCGTGATCCACTGGGCGGCATCGATGATGTGGGCACCGATATCACCGAGGGAACCGGAACCCGACTTCGATTTGTCCAAGCGCCACGTGAGCGGCGCGTCCGGATCGGAGAGCCAGTCCTGGAGGTATTGGGCACGGACATGCCGGAGTTCGCCCAAACGTCCCTCCTCCACCATGCGCTTGGCCAGGGCAAGAGCCGGGGTCCGCCGGTACGTGAAGCCGCACATCGAGTAAACGCCTCGTTCGGCTGCGGCGGAGGCCACCGCCGTCATCTGTTCAGCTTCCGCCACGGTGTTGGCCAGCGGCTTCTCGCACAGTACGTGCTTCCCGGATTCCAGCGCAGCGATGGCGATTTCCGCGTGGGTGTTGCCGGGGGAACAGATATCGATCAGGTCGATGTCGTCCCGCTCCAGCAACGTTCGCCAGTCGGTCTCCACGGAATCCCAGCCGAACTTCGCCGCTGCGGCCTGCACACCCGACGGATTCCGGCCGGCCAAGGCGGTCAGTTCGGGAACCAGCGGAAGGTCGAAGAATCGTGGTGCGGTCCGCCAAGCGTGGGAGTGGGCTGCTCCCATGAAGGAATAGCCCACCATTCCTACCCGGAGGCGCCCGGTCACAGCGTGACGCTTTCGCCGGACAGCGAACTCCGGACAGAGGTCCACGATTTCAGGACGTGCAGCACCGCGGGGTCCCGTTCGGTGAGGAGTGCTTGCTGGTAGGAGTCCTCCAGCAAAGCATCGATGGACACGCGGGCACCGGAGGTGGCGCTGAGCATGGCGGCTTCCACCATCGCCAGGCTCATGATGTTCTGGTGAACCCGGCCCATGGGCGTATTTCCCGTGCGGAGCGCGGACACAAAATCGCGGAGCGAACCGGCAATTTCCTGGCCCGGATCGCTGACGGAACCTTCAGGAACCGGAACGGAGGACACGGGTTCGTTGTCCCCATCCCACAGCACCGTGCCGTTCTCGCCGCTGATCCGCCAGGCAGCGTTCCAGGAGGTCTCCATTCCCGGGCTGCACCAGCTTCCGGTGAACACGAAGCGCTCACCGCCGGTCATCTCGAACACCGCTGAAGCACCCGCATCGCCGCGGTACCAACTCCATGCAGGGTTGTACCCCTCGCAGAACACTGAAACGGGATCGGCGTCGAGCAGGAATCTGGCCATGTCGAATTGGTGGATGGCCATGTCCAGCAGGAGGGGGTGGTCCATCGCGTCCCGGAAGCCTCCGAAACGGGGTGCTTTGAAGAACTCGGCCGAAAGGATGCCAATGGACCCCAGGGCTGTAGAGAGACGCTTGGCTTCGAACAAATGACGGTTGTAGCGGCGGGACTGGCTCACCATGAACAACTGTCCGTGCAGTTCGGCCGCAGCAGCCAGGGACAGGCCCTGTGCCACCGACGAAGCTACCGGCTTTTCGCCGAGGACCGGAAGTCCGGCAGCCAGCGCTTCGGTGGTGACGGGATGGTGGGCGGCAGGGACGGTGACATTGATGACTGCCTGGGCTCCGACGTCGGACGCCAACGCTGCTGTCCCGGCACCCACCGGGAGGTCCGGACGGCCCAAGGCAGCCGCGGCCCCGGCAGCCGCAGCCAGGTCAAGGTCCACGATGCCCGCGAGCTCCACCAAGGGAGACTCTTCCACGGTCCGCAGCCATGCCCGGCCCATTCCTCCGGCGCCCACAACCAGGACGCGAAGGGGAGTGCCGTCGTCGGGAATGGTGGCGAAGGGGGTGCTCACGCGTTGGCTCCCTGGTAGCTCTTGCCGTTGAAGAAATCGTCCGTCTCGTAGCGGAGGAGCTCCGGGACCGCGCGTTCCGGGCGGTCGGTGACGGCCCATTCCACGGCGTTGGCAATAACGCGGCGGACGTCCTTGTGGTGGTACACGGGGTAGTCCTGGTCGCCGGGGCTGAAGAAGAAGATCTTGCCGTGCCCGCGACGGAAAGTGCAACCGGAACGGAAGACTTCGCCGCCGCTGAACGAGCTGATGAACACGAGTTCTTCCGGGGTGGGGATGTCGAAGAACTCCCCGTACATTTCCTGCTGCGGGATCACGATCGGGTGCGGGATGCCCTTGGCGATCGGGTGGGTGGGGTCAACGGTCCACACGAGTTCGCGGTCCTGTTCCGAGCGCCAGCGCAGGGTGCAGGTGGTGCCCATGAGCTTGGTGAAGATTTTGGACCAGTGGCCCGAGTGCAGCACGATCAACCCCATGCCGGAGAGCACGTGCCGGTGGACGCGTTCCACGATCTCGTCGTCAACATCTGCGTGGGACATGTGCCCCCACCAGGTGAGGACGTCGGTGTTGGCGAGGACTTCCTCGGTGAGGCCGTGTTCGAGTTCGTCCAGGGTTGCGGTCCGGACCTCGACGGCGGAGCCCAGGTTCTCCTCGATACCGGACTTCACGGCGCCGTGCATTCCCTCGGGGTAGAGGCGGGCGACCAGTTCGTCGCGTTTCTCGTGCCGGTTTTCACTCCACACGGTGACGCGGATGGGCTTGGCTTCAGTCATGGTTGTTCTCCTTGAATTCAGGGTCGCGGTCTACTTGACCGCGCCGCCGGTGGTTCCGGCAGCGATGTATTTCTGGGCCGCGACCAAAAGGACGATGGCCGGGATGGAGGCGAGTACCGCCGTCGCCATAACCGAACTCCAGTCGTTCACATAGGCGCCGATGTACTGGAAGATGCCCAGCGTCACGGGCCGTACGGCTTCGGTGGTGGTCAGGGTGAGGGCGAACAGGAAGTCGCTCCAGGCAAACAGGAACGTGAACAGGCCGGCGGTGATGAGGGAATTCCGGCTCAGTGGGATCACGATTGACCAGAACGCCCGGATGTGCCCGGCCCCGTCAACCCGCGCCGCCTCGATCACGGAAGCCGGCATGCCGTTCATGAAGGCCCGGATGATGAGGATCGCGAACGGAATCCCGTGGGCCGAGTCTGCCAGGATCAGGCCTGGGATGGAGTTGAGCAGGCCAAGATCGTTGTAGGCCGTGTACAGCGCGTTGGCTACGACGATTCCGGGGATCATCTGGCTGATCAGGATCGCGAACAGCACCACCCCAGCGCCACGGACCTTGAAATACGCCAGGGCGTAGGCCGCCGGTGCCGCGATGGCAAGGCTGAGGGCCACACTGCCGAGTGAGATGATGAGGCTGGTGCCCAGGTTTCCGGCTTGCTCGCTGATGGCAGTGGCGTAGCCGGTGAAGTCGGGCTTGAGCGGAATCCACGAGGTTTCCAAGGTGGTGCCGTTGGGTTGCAGCGATGCGTTGAGCATCCAGTACACCGGGAACAGCATGATGCCCAGGAAGACGATAGCCAGTGCCGTGTAGCCCCAGTTCCTTCGGGTGGGCGTCTGTGCGCGGTTGCGCGTCAGTTGTAGTGTCATGGCTTCCTCACTCGTCCACTGCGCGTCGGCTGGCCCGCAGGTAGAGCACTGCGAAGACCAGGGAAATGATCACCAGGACGTTGCCCAGGGCCGCGCCTTCACCGAACTTGAATTCGTGGAAGGAGAGATCGTAGGACTGGGTGGCGATGGTCTGGGTGGAGTTCGCGGGGCCGCCGTTGGTCAGGCCCAGGATGATGTCCAGTACCTTGAGGGTGTACACGACGCCGAGTACCAGCACCACGCTGACCACCGGCCGCAGCATGGGCCAGGTGATGTGCCGGAAGGCCTTCCACCCAGTGGCCCCATCGAGGGAACCGGCCTCGTAGAGCTCGTCCGGGATTTCTTGCAGTCCGCCGTAGAGGATGGTCAGGTTGAACGGAATGCCGATCCAGATGTTCACACCGATCACCGCAATGAGTGCCAGTGACGTACTGGTCAGCCAGGGAACGCCGGTATCGATAATTCCCAGGTCTCCCAGGAAGCGGTTCAGCGCGCCACTGTCCTTGTCCAGGATCCAGCGCCACACGGCGCTGGAGACGATCAGGGGCAGGAGCCATGGCAACAGCAGCAGGGACCGAAGGATGCCGTTGAGGGGAAACTTGCGCTGGAAGAAGATCGCCAGCGCCAGTCCGATCACGAACTGTCCAAGGATGGATCCCAGCGTGAACAGTGCCGTGTTCAGCAGCGAGGTGGAAAACAACGACGACGACAGGACGGTTGCGTAGTTGGCCAACCCCACCCACGGGGCTTCGCCCGTAAAGAACGTTGCGGTGGTGTAATCCTGGAAGCTCATGATGACGTTCTTGACCACGGGGTAGCCGAAGAACAGCGCCATGTACACCACGGCGGGAACCAGGAACAGCCACTGGAAGATGCGTTCGCGGCGTTGCCGGGTCCCGCGCCGAGGGGTGGGCAGGACGCCTTCTTGAACCGGTGGGCTGCCGTGGCGGCGGGAGGACCTGCCAGTTGCCCGCCCCGCCGGGCTTTGAGATAGATCGGTGGTCAGTGACATGGCTGGCTGCCTACTGGCCCTGTGCTTGCTTGAGGGCGTCCGCGGGAGAGGCCTTGCCGGTGAGGGCATTCTGAATGGCGGTGTAGATCTTGGTTGCCTGGGCGGGCCAGCCTTCACCGAGTTGGCCGGTACGTGCGCGGGCGGTCTTGATCAGTTCGGTGAACGTGGCGAGTTTGGGGTTCTCGCCGGCAAACTTCTCAGCCAGTGTGGTCTTGGAGGGAATGGTGTTCCGGACCTTGGCCATGGCCAGCTGGTTCTCGTCGCTGTTCAGGCAAGCAACAACTTCGGCGGCCTTAGCCTGGCGGGCCTTGTTTCCCGTTTGCGGCACCGTCCATACTTCTCCACCCAGCGGGGCCACTGCGGTCTGGCCGGCTTCGCGGACGGGTATCTTCACCACGCCGTACTTCAAGGAGGTTTGCTTGTCCAAGGCGGGGATCTGCCATGGGCCGTTGACCATCATGGCCGCCTTGCCTGCCAGGAACTGGTCCTTCACGTCGGCCTGGGTCCAGTTCAGGGCAGAGGAGGACACGGAGCCGTCCGTGACCAAATCGGTCCAGAGTTGGAGGGCCTGCTCCGTTTCCTTGGTATCGATGTTCTTCTCGTCGCCACCGTTGGACCACATGACAGGGAGGAACTGCCACGTGCCTTCATAAGTGGGATTGGCGTTGAACGCCAGGCCGTACTGATCGCCGGCAGTCAGCTTGGTGGCCGCGGCCTTCAGTTCCTCCCACGTGGTGGGCGGCGTAACCCCGGCCTTGTCCAGGATGTCCTTGTTGTAGAACAGTGCAATGGTGTTCACGGTGGGAGCCAGTCCGTACACCTTGTCCTTGTAGGTCCCTGCGCTCAGTACGCCTTCGGCAAAGTTGTCGGTGCTGATCTTGAAGTCGGCCAATGGTGCGAGCGCCCCGGTGGCCGCGATCTGCTGCAGGTCCGGGTTGTCCAGCATGAGGACGTCCGGCAGCGTCTTGGAGGACGACTGCTGGAGAACCTTGGAGATCAATGACTTGCCCGGAACGGTTTCACGCTTGATCGTGACACCTGCTTTGGTACCGCACGCTGTGAGGGCATCGCCGATGAACGACTTGTCCGGCTCGTTGTTGTAGTAGTCCATGACGGAGATTTCCGAGACGGCCTCAGATGATGAGGACGCCGGTGATGTCCCACAACCGGCGACGGCCAGTGGAACGCCCACCAGGGTGGCAAGGGCCAGTGCGACTGGACGGAGTGTCCTTGGTGCTGACTTCATTGTCTGTTTCCTTTTGTTTGGGAATCGATCATCGATGCGTATCGATGATGCATATCGATAAAGGGCGGAATGCTGGAGGCTGATCGAGGGGAGTTAGCTTCCGTGGGGTGGACGGAGCGTGCTGGCACGGTGCGTAATGACCGTGGGTACCAATTCCAGAGATTCGGTTGGTCCCTGGGAATCGGATTCGAGGAGATCGCAAATAATCTTCACCGCGCGGCGGGAGACTTCTGCCGGGCGGAGATCGATGGTGGACAGGGGAATGGGCTGCAGTTCGGCCAGTGTGGGCGAAGCGCTGCCGATCACGGAAACATCAGCGCCCGGAGTCAATCCACGGCTGGCCAGGACTCTCCGCAGGACGTCCTGGACCGTGCCGTCGGGAGCGATGAACGCCGGCACTCCTGTGGTGGCGGCCAAGGCCTTATCCACGGAATCGGCGATCACCTCCCGGTCGGTTCCGCCTGGGAAGTGGAGCACATCCACTCCCAGGTTTCGAGCGGCCTTGTCCGTGCCGGACATGAACCGCTCAACGTAGTTCACGTGGCGATCAACAACCTCCGGCTGCCAGTCGAGCACCGAGATCACCGAGTGGCCGGCGGCTGCGAGGTCCTGCACGCATTGGTCGCCGGCCATCTCGAAATCGGCGTCGATGCAGACCAGGCCCGATGGGTCGTGCGGGATGCCGATCAACACTACGGGTACGTTGAGGCTTCGGACCACGGGGATCCGCTCGTCGTCGCCCTCGACCTGCATAAGGATCAGGCCGTCGCAGATCTGCTGGCCCACTACGCGCTGCAGACCGGGAGCTCCTTCGTCCTCCGTGACCAGGAGGATGTCGTGATCGTAGAGGCGGGCCGTGTTGGCGATCACCGAGACGAACTCCATGATCGATGCCATGTGCAGTTCCGGAATGAACGGGATCACCAGGCCTATGACGCGGGTCTTGCGGCTGGCCAGCGCCCGTGCACCCGCATTGGGCTGATAGGTGAGCTGCTGGATGGCATCCTCCACCTTTTTCCGGGTCTTCTCGGAGATGGGCCGCTTACCGCTCAGGACGTAGGAAACCGTGCTTTGGGCAACGCCGGCAGCCTGGGCTACGTCTTTGCTGGTGGGCATGCCCGATCTCCTTTTGCTCGCTGCTGAACAGTGGTAAAAGTACCGTCGATGCGTATCGTCGATACGCATCGAGAAAGAGTATGACATGGATCACTCGGTGTGGGCAAGGGGTATTTTCCGGCGGCGATGGCGCCGGGATGCGTGCTTTCGACAAAGCTGCGTTGATCGCGGGAAACGTCGGAATAGTCAATGGGCGGGAGTTCTCGCAGCTACTTCCATTCCCGTTGTTTAGACACCGATAATGGACCTTATGTCAGGTAGAACAGTGATTATTGCATCTGATGCATGATCGCCCCTCCTCTGCCCGCCACTCGCCTCTAGGCAGTCCGGAATCATCAGAAAGCGCTTCTGA